>CAZLDH010000295.1:0-1010 GCA_964558275.1 uncultured Chitinophagaceae bacterium | reverse complement strand
CTGCTGTCCGCCTGTGGTGTCCCGCGAGCAGTTCCCGAGCGAGCCGATCCGCAGGTGTACGCCAGCCTGGACATCTGTGGCGTGGTGCCGGTCAAGCAACTGCAGGCGAGCCACCCGGGTGCCGAGGTCCAGCCCACGATCTCGTTGCCTGCCTCGTGCGCGGTGCACCTCAACGATGACCGGGACAAGGGCGGCGATTCGATCTCGGTCAGCATTGTCGACAGCAAGGTGCCGGATGCGGTCCGGACCAAGGGCGGCTCCGGCGTCACCGATGAGTCCGTCGCCGGGAGCACTGTCGTGGACGTCGCCGCCGCCGAGGAGGCTTCCTGCGTCTCCTACGTGCTATCCGACAGTGGGATCTGGCTCAGCATCAGTCCGGGCCGCGCTGGTGACGAAGAACGAGGGTCGCAGATCTGTGGGGTCGTGACGGATCTCGCCCGTTCGGTCGCGGCACGGCTGAACGCTGGCGTGCCGACGATCGATTGGCCGGCGCAGTCCTTGTTCCGCAAGGATGTGTGCGCCCTGACCGAGAGCTCCGGACTCGCTGGCTCACTCGGGATCGAGGCCGAACTGCAGGCGCACCCGACCCACCTGCAGTGTGGCTACTCCGCCAGCGGATCCACTCCAGGGCCGCTCAACGCTGCGATCGTGTCGGTCGACATCGACGGTGAGTGGCGTGACATCCCCGGCCAGGATGTCAAGCGACTCACGATCGCGGGACACCGAGCTGAGGTGGACGGTTCGTTGGTCAGCGATGAGGACGGGCATGGTGGATTGTGCACGATCTCGATCGATTTCGGGCCGAACCCCGAGATCGAACGCCGCTATCGGTCCGATGAGCGCGAGACCCTGAGGGTCAGCCTGATGTCCCGCGGACGATACGGCTGTGAGTCAGCTGTTCCGGCGGTCACCGCACTGGTCGAGTCACTGGACTGAACCGGCGCTGGAGCTGTTGGTGGATCCGCTGCGATCAGGCGGCGAGTGCCACGGGGCCGCTGAACCGCTGTGCG
>CAZLDH010000294.1:0-1016 GCA_964558275.1 uncultured Chitinophagaceae bacterium | reverse complement strand
TCACGGTGACGTCCATGACTCGCGTGTCGACGTGGCCGAGCGGTTCGCCCTGCACCCCTTCGAGGGTGACGTTCACTGTCTCCATTGGTGCTCCTGTCAGCGTGTGTAGGTGATCGTCAGGACGGGCGGTTCGGCGTCGTGCACGCCGTGGAACGCGCCGGACGCGAGGGGGAAAAGGGACCCCGGCACAATGCCGTCCTTGTCGCCGAACGTGATCCCGGTGTTCGTGCCGCCCTGGAAGAACGACGTGGGCAGCTCCCGGGAGATAAGCGCGCCGCTGGTCGTGGTCTGCTGCTCCGTGGAGTCCACGAGCAGACTCGACGGGAGCGACGTGGCGTTGAGCCGCCCAAACCCGACAACACCCCGACTCCCGTCGTAGAACACCTTGTTCCGGACTGTGACCATGACGGACCGGACGGTCGCCCCCGATCCGAGCGCGGACTGGATGGTCTTGCCGACCTCACTGGTGTTGTCGGACTCGACCGCGCCACCACCGAACAGGATCGCCGCCGACTGGAAGTCCGTGGGGTCGCCGCGCCAGTACCACTGGTCGATGTTTCCGTTGGTGCTGATGAGTGCGCCCGTCTTGTCGTACCTGTTCGCGGCTGTCGCCACCCACGTCGTCGCGTAGAGGACCGTCCCGTCGCCCGACCCGTCATCGATGCCGCCCGTCTCCGCAACCGCCGGGCCCACGTCCTCCACGTAGATGTGGCCCGACTGCGCCGTGGGGGCCGCGCCGTAGTAGCCCGCGAACGTCGACACGAACGAGTGCGCCTCGACAGACGAGACCGTGATGAACCCCTCGTAGGTGGGGGTGACGCGCATGTTGACGGAGCTGGTCCCCGTCGCAGACGCCAACTCGGTCGGCCCCAGATACGGGTCCGTCATCAACGGTCGCGACGACCCCGGCGCGTGCTTGATCCGCACGTACACGGCACCGTTCGACCCGCCCTGAACCGCGCGGATCGTCGCCGCCACCCGATAGCGCCTGCCCGGATACAGCGTCGCCGTCACGT
>CAZLDH010000293.1:443-1023 GCA_964558275.1 uncultured Chitinophagaceae bacterium | reverse complement strand
CACGGTCATCACGCTTCCCCCGACACCGAGGAACGACGCGATCGCTCCGACCGGGGCCCCGAGTGCGTCCGGAAGTCCACGGCCCGCAGCCTCATCGGCGGACCTCGCAGACGCCCGCCGCGGAAGGAATCCCGGTCGGAGCAGAAGATCGACGACGGTGATGCCGATGTAGGCGACGAACCCCCACCGTGGTACCGCGTCCGGGACGAACAACGCCGCGCCGGCACCCGCTGCGCCGCCGACGGCGAGAAGGATGAACAGTGCCTGTCGACCGCGGAGTCGATTCAGGGTGCTGCGCCTCGTGGAAACGGTCGCGATGACCGCGTTGACGACCATGACAAGAGCTGACGTCGCCACTGCGATCCGTACCGCGTCGCGACGCCGGCCGCTCGGCGGCGCCACCGCGCGCGGATCGACCGGCTCGGCGTCCGGCATCCCGGCGGCGCCTCGCTGCGACATGCCCGTCACCGCCGACGCAATCGCGGATCGACCACGGTGTAGGCCACGTCCACCAGAAAGCTCACCGCCAGCGAGATGACCACGATCGTCACCACGATGCCCTGCACCGCCAGCCGGTCCT
>CAZLDH010000293.1:0-433 GCA_964558275.1 uncultured Chitinophagaceae bacterium | reverse complement strand
GTCGTCACGCCCACGGCGAAACCCACGAGAAACAGAACCAGGAGCGTCATCCCTTCATTCGACCGCGATTCGGTCGTGGCAGGCAATCGATCTTGCATCATTTTCTTTCGAGTTTCGGCCACTATGATGATCGGATGCACAACGTCCACTTGTCCGAGGTCGACCACCTTCCCGTCGACGTGCTGCCCATCGGCACCGACTACCCGCCGGGTCACGTGCTCGCCCAGCACGCTCATCGCCGCGCCCAACTGCTGTACGGTGCACAAGGTGTGATGCAGGTCGATACCGAAGAGGGGTCGTGGACCGTCCCCGCGCACCGGGCGGTGCTGATTCCCCCGGGCACCATGCACGAGGTGTTGATGGACGCGGTGACGACGTGGAGCCTGTACATCGAACCGGACGCGGTGCCGTGGTGGCCGGCCCGATGCATCGT
>CAZLDH010000292.1:0-1024 GCA_964558275.1 uncultured Chitinophagaceae bacterium | reverse complement strand
AAAAAGGATATCAAATGGCTAGGTTTTGAATGGAAGAATGAGCATTATACCTCAGATTATTTAGACAAGCTATATGAACTAGCCATTATATTAATAAAGAAAGGATTAGCCTATGTGGATGATTCTACACCGGAAGAAATAGCTAAACAAAAAGGAACGCCCACAGTTCCGGGAACAGAAAGTCCATACAGATCTCGCAGCATAGAAGAGAACCTCAAACTCTTCAGAGAGATGAAAGAAGGCAAATATAAAGATGGTGAAAAGGTATTGAGAGCCAAAATTGACATGGCCAATTCCAACATGCATCTTCGAGATCCGCTACTCTATAGAATCAAGTATGCGCATCATCACAGAACCGGAGATAAATGGTGTATTTACCCGATGTATGACTTTGCTCATGGTCAGAGTGACAGCATAGAGCACATTACCCATTCTCTTTGCAGTTTGGAGTTTGTGCCACATCGTCCATTATACGACTGGCTCATCCAGAAACTGGAGATTTTCCCTTCACATCAATATGAATTTGCTCGTCTCAATCTGAATTATACCATCATGAGCAAGAGAAAGTTGCGTCATCTGATAGAACAGGGTGTAGTTAAAGCCTGGGACGACCCTCGCATGCCTACCATCAGTGGAATGCGACGCAGAGGATATCCTGCTTCCAGCATAAGGAAATTCTGTGAGCGTGTGGGTATGCAAAAAAGAGAAAATGTGATTGACATTAGTTTATTGGAATATTTTGTACGAGATGAGCTGAACAAAACATCTCAACGAAGAATGGCCGTTCTTGACCCAATTAAACTAACAATTACAAACTATCCGGAGGAGCAGG
The DNA here is from genome assembly GCA_964558275.1 of uncultured Chitinophagaceae bacterium. Classification (GTDB taxonomy): domain Bacteria; phylum Bacteroidota; class Bacteroidia; order Chitinophagales; family Chitinophagaceae; genus FW021-bin31. The sequence goes on along the minus strand of CAZLDH010000292.1, from coordinate 192 downwards.
TAGAAGAAGTTGAAATAGATAATAATCCGGAAGATCCGGCGACCGGAAAAAGAAAAGTTCCTTTTTCAAGAGAAATATGGATCGAGAGAGCGGACTTCATGGAAAATCCGCCAAAAAAATTCTTCCGTCTTGGACCGGACAGAGTAGTTCGGCTGAAAGGCGCTTACATCATCAAATGTACAGGATTCAAAA
>CAZLDH010000291.1:0-1041 GCA_964558275.1 uncultured Chitinophagaceae bacterium | reverse complement strand
GCTTCCCCGGCCAGTACTACCAGCCGGAGCTGGGGCAGTGGTACAACGGACATCGCATCTACGACGCCACCACCGGAAGGTATACGCGGTCGGATCCATTGGGGCTGGTGGCGGGGACCAATACGTATGCCTATGTTGGCAATAACCCGATCTCGTTTATTGATCCGCAAGGTCTGTGTAAGGACAAGCCGAAGAAGGATTGCATTCAGGAAGCGCTAAATTCCTATTCATTGGAGGGTTCTATAAACTCTATCGTGGGATTCGGCGCAGGCACCGCTTTGTTTGGAGGGTCTGCCCAAGGCGTTAATAAATTGGCGATCAAGCCACGAACAGGCATTGCCGGCGGCGGTAAAAGCGGCAAATATACAAGTTTTACCCGACGCTTTCTTGGAAGAGGTATCGGCAGAACCATTGGAAGGATCGGAATTGGTACTGCGATGAAATACGCAGGGATTCTAGGTGCCGGTGCGGGCGCTATGCGAGTCCACGTAAAAGCCGCCGAAACGTTTATTCAATGCGAACTAGGTTCCGGAACTGGAGGTTCGCAATGATTGACGCTCCGGCGAGAAAAATAGCTCTTTCGTTGGTTTGCCAGTTTAAAGAACGTGGCCTTCTTGTGGACGATTTCGAAGAGTGTTGGCCAAGAGACACAGGTGATTTAGGAGTCCGTTCTATAGGATTTTGGATTTGGACTTTATTCGGTGATGATGAAGATGGATATATCGAAAAGGGAAATAACAACGACTTCAATCGTATTTTATCAAACACGATTTTATTCCTGTCGTCACAGGATGAATTTATACCAAAGAAAGCTGGATTGAAAAATAAAATAAAAACTATGCTTTTTTCCGGCGTGGAATGGGTTGGGTGTGAGTTACCCTGGCATCGAGAGTGGCCCTTCCCGCAGGATAAAAGGGACCCCCGCAAAGGGAATGAGGGGAATAGTCTTAGGGTCAAGTCTTGAATCTTGGATTTGCATGCAAAGTTTCGCCTACGACGCCAACGGCAACCGCACGCGGCACACTTTCGCTGGGGCCAGTT
>CAZLDH010000290.1:0-1043 GCA_964558275.1 uncultured Chitinophagaceae bacterium | reverse complement strand
CGGGAGCAACGTTCACTTCAATACGGCTTTTTGAAGGCGAATAGCGCAGGGCATTATTGATTAAATTGTTTAACAAAATCTCGATAAGTATGACGTTAGCGCTAATCGTAAAATCTTCATAGTTGGTTTCAAGTTCAATTTCCTTGAAATCAACTTTATACTTCGCCTGCTGAAGCAATTTTTTTACGAATCCGGTTATTTCTATATTTTCTCGGTCAATAAATTGTTCATTATCTATTTTAGTCAATAACAGCAAGGCTTTATTAAGTCGGGTCGTCTTGATCACGGTCTCTTCCATTGACTGTAAATAATTAGACTGCTTTTCAGTCAGGTCTTTATCCTGTATCAATAACTCTAATTTAGCCTGAATAGCTGCTAAGGGTGTTTGTAATTCGTGGGCGGCATTGCCCGTAAATTCTTTTTGTTGCAGATAGGATTTGTAAACCCTTTCGGATAACGTTAAAATGACCTGTTGTAATTCTTGAAATTCACTGATATTGGTTTGGACAAAATTAAAATTTGGCTTTTGGTCAAGATTAAATGCCTTTAATTGATTTAAAATCCGGTAAAAAGGCTGCCACATCTTCTTTGATTGCCTCCGGTTGATAAGAAAAAGCCCTCCTAAAATAAGCACTATCAATAATGTAGAAGACAAGACGACTCCCTGAATTAAATCTTCAATATCAATGAGCGAAATACGCAAGGTAACCGGGTAAACCTGATTATTAATATGGATGAACGAATGTAATTCACGATAAGGTTCATTTTCTTCGCTAATTTCATTGTATCTGTTTGCGATAATTATTTCATCAGCTTGTCCGGTATTAACAGGTGAATAAATCGTTGTGTTTTTTGTAAAATCGTTCCAGGGCAGGCGATTTAACATGGTCGGATGTGCCTGAATTTGCGCAATGGCTTCTTGCTTGCGGTTTTGCAAGGCTTCATCAACATCTTGCAAACATAGCGCGCGCGTAATAAAATAAGACAACGGAATGGATATGAGCAGTATCAACGCCGAATAAATCAAATAGCTCTTTAAAACA
>CAZLDH010000289.1:0-1061 GCA_964558275.1 uncultured Chitinophagaceae bacterium | reverse complement strand
AATTCATAAGGAACAAATTGAATATCCTGAATATCTTTATCATAAATCACTCTGCATTTCGTTAATTCTTCAATCTTTTTAGCAGCAATATTATCAGATAAATCAATTTCCCTTTTGCAACCCCATAATTCCCTTCTGGCTGCATTCATTCGCTTATTATGATACTCAATATTATACGCTTTACCGTTATAAACCTTTATAGTTTCAATCAATCGGGACATATACTTTTTGAATTAGTTCTTGATATTCTGCATCTAAATCACTCTTAGCAGTGATGCCGCCGCCACTTTTAAAGAAAAGTTTCTGATTTATTTTTTCTATAAACCGAATCATCACTGCGCTATCCAATGATTCCCCGTCAAAATAACCAAAAACACCGGTATAAAATCCTCTTTTATAACCTTCTGCTTCGTTAATAATTTCTCTTGTCTTGTTCTTTGGCGCGCCCGAAATTGATCCTGCCGGCAACATCGAAAAAAGAAGATCTCCAATCTTCTCATTAAAATCTTTTTGTAAGTCCCCACAAATTTCTGAACTCATCTGCCAAAGTTCACTTTCATTTGTCTTAATAAAATCCAAATAGCACAATCTTTCCACCCTGACATTTTTAGCAAAATGACTTAAATCATTTCTGATTAAATCCACCATTGTCAAATGTTCTGCTCTCTCTTTTTTATTATTTAAAAGTGTGGATTCCGCATTAGGAACAGAGGCGTCAATAGTCCCTTTCATGGGATAACTATAGATTTTTTCCTGTTTTATTTTTATAAAGGTTTCAGGAGAAAAAACAACAAACTTATCCTTATAATATAATTTATACGGTGCTTTCGCCATATGATACAATTCCAACAAGGAGATACCTACATTTATTTCAGTAGGTAAAGTAAGGTTCACTAGAAAACTATCCCCCTTATATAGATGTTTTTTCACGATCTGAAAAGCTTCTTTATAGCGTTCAAAACTAGGAACTTTTTTTTCCAGGGTAGGCAACACAGGAATTTCAATCGAATGATCTGCCGACTGCTTGTCTCCTATCTTAAAAAACACATCCTTGTCATTTA
>CAZLDH010000288.1:0-1063 GCA_964558275.1 uncultured Chitinophagaceae bacterium | reverse complement strand
GCGATGGATTTAAATCCGATATTAAACTTTGACCCGCTGGGTGATACAAGCTGGCCAATTAAAAATAAATGGAATAATAAAACAATTCAAAACTATCGAAACTATGCTGCAAATGCCTGGAAAAGCTATCAAAAAAACGGAATAAAATGTACCTGTGAGGATTTTGCATTAGGAGTGGTGATTGATTTTGCTTCCCAGAATAATCTTCCATTAATTATTGTAAATGGTAGTGGTACATATAGTGCTGCATCAAATGAATTTAACAATACAAAAGGTTTTAAAAAAGCGGTGATGACTTCAACAGCAGCAAGTGATTTAAAAGCAAACACTTCCAAAATAAGTTTGTCTTCCCTTCAGCCTGGAGATTTATTTGGATTAAAAAATGCTAACGGAAATTTTCATCATATACAATTAATTACCAGTGTTAATGGCAAAAATGTAGTAATACATCAGGGGAACTTTATTAATAAAATGGCAGTTGGGTATAATGCTTTATCATCTAGATTTGCAAGACGTTTTGGTATTAAGGCCAATATTAATAATCCCTATTCTGGATATTATATTGGATCAACGATTCAAACAGGTAATTACAATTTCAGCAAAGGGGTATATTTTAGACAAGGAGACTATAAATCTGTTGGAAGTGCAGGATATGGTACCATGCAATTAAAAATGCCAAATATTCAGTTTATCAATAGCCTTAATATTGCTGCCAGAAGGTGGAATTTTAAATCATGGAATAATTAAATATAATGAAATACCCCTCAGTAAAGAGAAGTATAAGCCGGTTTATTTATTTACCGTTTTTGTTGTTCCTAATTTTGGGAGATATTAATGTTCTTATTCATTTCCCTGAATATATGAATGAAGTATCTACTTTAGGAGTTAGGAGGTGGGTAGTTGATTCAATTTGTATACTTATCTTGCTATATCAATTCATATTCAATAATAGAATAGGTTGGTTTTTGATGGCCGGATTTATTTTCTATACTTTTATTATGTTTCTGAGATGGTGTTTTCTTAAGGATTTTGAAATGATTCCGTTTGTATTTTTATTTTATAT
>CAZLDH010000287.1:0-1076 GCA_964558275.1 uncultured Chitinophagaceae bacterium | reverse complement strand
ATGCCGTCGGCCAGGCCATCCGTCGATTCGGCGTTGATGTCGCCGCTGGCGGTGTTGATGACGGAGATGTCGGCGCCGGCGAAGTCGGCATCGATGCCGATCACGTCGCCGCTGCCGGACTTGTCGAGCGTGCCGCTGTTGACGATGTCGACGCTGAAGGACGCCGCCAGCGCGGCGTCGACCGCCGCATCGGCCCTGGTAATGCCGGATGCGTCGGCCCCGGATGCGCTCGTCGCGATGACCGAGGTCGGTGCCTCGCGGCCGACCACGGAAGTCAGGTCGGCGACAGGGGCGCTGGCGCTTTCGGAGACATTGCAGCGAATGACCCGGGTCTGCGCCGCGTCACTGCAGTCGCCGGCGAAAACGGTGCCCGTTCCGGCCAGTGCAATGGTCGATGCCGCCAGGGCAACGCGTATCGCCTGGGTGATCGGAGAGACGTGAAAGGTGCTGTGCCGGCGGCGTGACTTCGCCCTGGCAGACTTCGTGTTCCCGCGCATCGTCATTACCCCATCGATGAAAGTGTGAGCTTCCATGGCTGCGCTTCATCGGTGGTGCGCGGAGCAGGTCAGGAGGATTACGGCGTGTCCATGACTGGTCCTGACGGACCGCGGCACCGAGAAAACACAAACCTGTGTCACCCCCTGACGACGACTACACCCTAGTCTTGCCTGAATGCCATTGCAAGCGGTTCTTGATCTTTATTGACTTTTAACATGCACCGTGGTGGGGAAGGGTGTATGTTGGGGCCGGGGAATCCGTGGTCAGACTAGATTCATGTGTCACTTCACCAGGGAGATGCCCATCATGAAGGTTTGTCTAATAACCGCGGCCGTCGTGTCTGCACTGGCACTTTCTTCCGCCGCGATCGCCGGTGACTCCAACCATTCCGCCCGGGGCATGCTTGCCCAGTCCGTGACATCCGGCACGGCGGTCAACCGTGCCCGTCCCGTGCTCCAGAAGAGGGCGGTCAGTCGTGCCGAAACCATGCTGCGCAACAGGTCGGTCGGGACGCTCAGACGCGCTCCGACCGACCGTTTCGTCAACAAGGGGGTAGTCTCGAGCAGGGGCGAGCAGCA
>CAZLDH010000286.1:0-1088 GCA_964558275.1 uncultured Chitinophagaceae bacterium | reverse complement strand
GCACCTGCCTTGCACGCAGGGGGTCATCGGTTTGAATCCGATATCCTCCACCAAATTAATTATTAATTGTAAATAGTTAATGATTAATGGAGAGAGGTTCTTAAAAATGGATAAGATGACAATATTCGGTTGGTTGCTATCTTAAGAATGATAAGAAGGTTGAAGAAAGCACGATAGAAATCGGGCATTAATAATAAAGCATTCATCATTCACCATTAAAAAAAGATGTTAGCTTGAAAGGCAAGACATAAGGTTCAAGTCCTTACTAACAGCAATCTTTAATTGGATTAGGGAAATTAAGAATGAAAGTTTTCTAAGGAAAACCCTCATTAATAATTAACCACTAAACATTAATAATTAAAGAAAAGTTCTTTGACATTGGGAAAACAAAAGTTGTAAATCAAAAGAAAGACGAATACACGAGAAGTACCTTATTATAAGGAATTTAAAGTAAATAAGGGCACACGGTGGATGCCTTGGCTCCAAGAGGCGATGAAGGACGTGGTAAGCTGCGATAAGCTACGGAGAGCTGCAAACGAGCGTTATATCCGTAGATTTCCGAATGGGAAAACCTGGCTGGTTGAAGATCAGTCATCCCGTATTATACGGGAAGCCAACCCAGAGAACTGAAACATCTAAGTAACTGGAGGAAAAGAAAATAAAAATGATTCCCCAAGTAGTGGCGAGCGAACGGGGAAGAGCCCAAATTTTAATCGAGCAATCGGTTAAAAGGTTGTAGGACCACAAAGTAAGTATAACAATGAAACAGAAGCTTCTGGAAAGAAGCCCCAAAGGAGGTGATAGGCCTGTAAGTGTAAGTTGTTATATTTTAGTGGTATCCTGAGTAGGGCGGGACCGGAGAAATCCTGCTTGAATTTGCCGGCACCATCCGGTAAGGCTAAATACTCCTTGGAGACCGATAGTGAACCAGTACCGTAAGGGAAAGGTGAAAAGTACCCCGAACAGGGGAGTGAAATAGTACCTGAAACCGTGTGCTTACAAGCGGTCGGAGTCCCGAAGCACAAGCTTTCGGGATGACGGCGTGCCTTTTGCATAATGAGCCTACGAGTTGCTCCTCACTGGCGAGG
>CAZLDH010000285.1:0-1090 GCA_964558275.1 uncultured Chitinophagaceae bacterium | reverse complement strand
GACTTTGACATCACCCGTGCTGGCGCTGTGATGGGCAGATCATCCGAACAGCGGCTCGGCTCAGACACGGCCGACGCCCAGATCGGTCACGGCGAATTTGTCAAGCTCAACAAGCCCTCCATGCGCGGCGTTGCTCGTGGTAGCGCGGCGAACTTGGCGGGAGCAGCCATCTTCGGACTGACCAATCTCCTGGTCACGATCCTGGTCACGCATCGACTCGAGCAATCCGAAGCCGGCGTCTTCTTCGGCGTCACCTCCGTGTTCTTGATCGCGACATCCATGGGTGCGCTGGGTACCAACACGGGCCTCGTCTACTTCATCGCCCGAAGTTGCGCGGCCGGCAAGGCCCACCTCGTCCCCCGGTATTTCGAGATCGCCAGCAGACCCGTGGTCACGATCGGCCTGATCATGGCCGCGGTGCTCTTCGTCTTCGCTCCTCAAGTCGCGCGATTGACCAACGCGAGTCATTCTGAGCAGGCCATCACCTACCTCAGAGCGTGCGCCTTTCTGGTGCCCTTTGCCGGCCTCGAGAACGTCGCCCTCTCCGCTACTCGCGGACTGGGGACCATGCGCCCCAACGTCATGGTCGAGCAGATCGGGCGCTCCCTGTTGCAGGTCAGTTGTCTTGCGGTCGCCCTGATCGTCCCCACGAGGTTCGGTGTGGGATTGGCGTGGGCGTTGCCCTATCTCCCTGCCGCCATGTTGGCGTATCTGTGGTGGGGCAGGCTGTCCAGAGCAACCTCGCTCCCCGGCGAGACGGTGCCGGGCGATGATCAGGGGCTCGACCCACCGCCCGCAGGTCTCCGGAGCGCCTTCTGGCGCTTCACAGCACCTCGTGCCGTCTCGGGCTTGGCCCAACAGATCATGCAGCGCCTCGACATCGTCCTGGTGGCTGCTCTCGCGGGGGCCACGGAAGCCGCGATCTACACCGCAGCCACGCGGTTTCTCGTCGTCGGACAACTGGGGAATCGCGCGATCTCCATGGCGGTCCAACCACGCATCGCAGCAGCTCTGGCGCGCAAGGACCACCAGGGTGCCAACTACCTGTACCGCATCTCGACGTCGTGGCTGATGCTCATCACCTGGCCGC
>CAZLDH010000284.1:0-1104 GCA_964558275.1 uncultured Chitinophagaceae bacterium | reverse complement strand
CCAAGGCATCGGCCACATCAAGCACGTGATCCACCTGGTCGACCACGTGGTAGCGGCATGCTGTGGTCGGCAGATGCGCGGAGTGGCCGTGCCCCGGCAAATCCAGCGCCAGCACGCGGCGCTCGTCCGCCAGCAGGGGCGCCAGGTGCGCGAAACTCGCCGCGTTGTCGAGCCAACCGTGCAAGGCCAGCAGCGGCGGTGCCTCGTTGTCGCCCCACTGCAACAGCGCCGCGTCGCCACAAGGTGTTGCCACACGAAGCTCCACGGGTTGTTCGTTGGCGTCCGGAAATCGGTCCACGGCTCCATCTCCTTTCAGGGTTGTTCTTCCCCGCGGTGCATCCAGCGATACAGCGCGGGCAGCACCAGCAGCGTCAACAAAGTGGATGACACGATACCGCCAATGACCACGGTGGCCAGCGGGCGCTGAACTTCCGCCCCGGTGCCCACGTTGAATGCCATGGGGATGAATCCCAGCGACGCGACCAAGGCGGTCATCAGCACCGGTCGCAGGCGTCCCACGGCACCGTCAAAAACGGCCTTGCCGAGAGACATGCCGCCTTCACGCAATGTGCGGATGAAGGCAATCATCACCAAACCATTCAATACCGCCACACCCGACAATGCAATGAAGCCGACACCGGCAGTAATCGACAACGGGATGCCCCGCAGCCATAACGCCAGCACCCCACCGGTAAGCGCCAAGGGCACGCCACTGAACACGACAACAGCGTCACGGACCGAACCGAAGGCGGCAAAAAGCAGGCCGAAAATGAGGACCAACGTCACGGGCACCACGACAGCCAGGCGACGGCCCGCGGATATCATCTGCTCGAAGCTGCCTCCATAGCCGATCCAGTAACCGGCCGGCATGTCCACGCCGGCATCCACCTCGCGGCGCAACTCGTCGACAAAGCTGCCGAGATCGCGACCGTGTACATTGGCGCTGACCACCACCCTCCGCTTGCCGTTTTCGCGGTTGACCTGGTTGGGGCCGGTCACGGTTTCGATGCGGGCCACCTCGCGCAGCGGCACGGTTCGTGGTGGATCAGCGCGCCAACCGGTACGGCGACTGGACTCGTCCGTGTTGACCAACGTCCCCAACGG
>CAZLDH010000283.1:0-1105 GCA_964558275.1 uncultured Chitinophagaceae bacterium | reverse complement strand
TCGAGGACAAGCACTTTCTGGTCCTGGACAAGCCGTCGGGCGTGGCCAGCCATGGCGGCAGCGGCATCCGTCACGGCGCCATCGAATTGATGCGTGCGGCGCGTCCGCGTGAGCACCTGGAGCTGGTGCACCGACTGGATCGCGACACCAGCGGCATACTGGTGATGGCGCGCACCCGCGCCGGCCTGACCGGGTTGCAGGCGCTGATCCGTGACGGCGGGGTCACCAAGCAGTACCTGGCCTTGCTGACCGGCCGGCCGGGGCGGCCGAAGTTCGATGTCAACGCCCCGTTGCGCAAGTCCGTGCGCCAAGGCGGCGAGCGCATGGTGCGGGTCTCGCCGGATGGCAAGCCGGCCTTGACATTTTTCCGTCAGGTGGAGCGTTACGCCAGCGCCAGTCTCATGCAGGTGACGCTGGGTACGGGACGCACGCACCAGATTCGCGTGCATTCGGCACATGCCGGCCATCCCGTCGCGGGCGACGAAAAATATGCCGACAGGGAGAGCAACCGGTACTGGCGCGAGCGTGGGCTGAAACGATTGTTTTTGCACGCGGCCCGTTTCGAGTTCGAGTGGGGGCAGCGCAGCTACAGCTTCAGCACGCCGTTGCCCGACGACTTGCGCGCGTTTCTCGACTCGTTGGAGTGAGACGGCCGTCGGTTGTCGGCCGGCCCGGGCGGGTGCCTCAGAGGCCCAGTGCCGGCAGCATGCGGCTGATCGGGGCCGCCATCGTCATGATTTCCATCGACCCTTCCATGGCGCTGGCCCAGCCGCCGCTCACCATTGCGACCAGTCCGTCCAGGGCCAGTGCCAGTGCCGACAGCGGTACGCCCAGGCGCATCGCGACATTTCGCCACACCTGGCTGTTGGGCGACTCGGTGCCGCCCTGTTCGGCCTGGATGCGCAGCAGCCAGGGCATCGGATCTTCACCCAGTTGCTTGCACATGGCGTCGATGGTCGCCGCCTCGGCCTGACTGCCGCGGGTGCGCCAGTTGCTGACGGTTTGTACCTTGACGCCGAGGCGCATGGCGGCCTGGCGGTCCGAGCGTACTTCCAGTGATGTCTTGTACCGGTCGAACAGTTCGGTGGTGGTGTTCATGCAAAAA
>CAZLDH010000282.1:0-1192 GCA_964558275.1 uncultured Chitinophagaceae bacterium | reverse complement strand
GTATTCTATGTCAAAAACCAAGTATTTTCAATAAAAATTAAGCTGCATATTTTTTTGTGTTGATATAGGGGGAGTCTCGCTTAATAACAGCAAAAGCTCTTGCAATCAACTTACATCTTATCGCATTCATAACCAACATTTTATTCTTTCCTTCTCCGACTTTCCGTTCAAAATATTGTTTTAGCTCTGTGTCCCATTGCTTGGCTGTTAAAGCTGCCATGTGAATGACTGATTTTAACTGTTTTTGGGCAAAATTACTGACTTTCGTCCGCCCTCGAACACTTGTTCCCGATTGATATTCAAAAGGAGCCAAACCGGCATAGCAAGCCAGTTGTCGCCAATTATCAAAGCTTTTGAAGCATCGGGTATAACAAATTAACATCGTGGCTGTTTGTGTGCCCACTCCAGGAATACTCTGCAACAATTCATTCTGATGTTGCATAGTTTCGTTATGGTCAATAAGAGATGCCATTTCTTTTTCAATGGCTTTAAGTTGTTTGGTCAAATACCTTACCGTACAATGGTTTTGGCGTTTTGATACTTTACAGACAGCCTTGGGTAAACAGGCAAAACTTTCTTCAGATGCTTTAAAGATTTTCAAAGCTTTGAGCAATTTGTTGCGTTCCGACATCAACAATTTCAATTGCTGTAAATCTTCATCTGCCAAATGGGTCGGTGTCATTTCTCGTTGGTGGATCAAAGCATAATGTGCTATATCGGCAGCATCTGTTTTGTCCGTTTTCCCCCGCTTTAAGCCCTTACTACGCTTGATTTGTATGGCCGGAACTACACTATAGGCTATTCCGGACGTTTCCAGGCAGGTACAAAGTCGGTAAGTGTACACACCGGTGTCTTCCATACAGAAAACAGCATCAGCAGGTAAAACTTTAGCCAAAAACTTCGGAATAGATTTCAAATCGTTTCCAATGTGGAAAAATGTTTTGTGTTCCGGAGATTCTGTGGCCAAACAACAGATGTCAAGCGTGTTCTTGGAAATGTCCACACCATAAATAATTGGATAATTTTTCATAATTTAGCTTTTAAGACCAAATAATACGGTTGTCTGCATTAAAACCTTTAACAGGCCTAAAAGCCTAATACTCTATTTGATGCTGCAACCCATGAAAAGGAAAGGCAGAAGACTAATACGCATAATAGATCTGAAAATCTTGTCAGGCGGATAGTTCACTTC
>CAZLDH010000281.1:0-1216 GCA_964558275.1 uncultured Chitinophagaceae bacterium | reverse complement strand
GTGAACGATCCGGCCACGGGGCTGGTGTACATGCAGCAGCGATACTACGATCCGGCGGTAGGGCGGTTCCTGAGCCCGGATCCGGTGGCGCCGTCGCCGGGGAATATCTTCAACTTTGGAAGGTATACGTACGCCAATAATAACCCCGTGCGGTTTCTTGATCCGTTTGGACGTGAGACGGGAATCGCGGTTCACGCCGAATGGAAGATGGCTGGTGGTTACCAGCAAACGTATCAAGCGCCGGGTGATTGGGTAGGCCCAGCAATACAGACAGGGATGATCATGCTGCCGGTGATCGGCCCTGGCGTTGCTGTTCTTGGCGTGGTCGCCGATCCGTCGGCAGGAAATGTAGGGGTAGCAGCTGCAGCGATTCTCCCGGTTGGTCGTGTTGGTGACGGGGTGGCAGATGTTACAAAGGCTGTGCGTGCTGAAAAGAGTGTGCGACGTGGAGCCAAGGCGTTCAGTAGGGAAAAGCAGGCGCTCGTGGACATGGCTAAACGGGATAAGCAGACCGGTGGCATTACCAAGCGGGACATGCAGGCCTACAAGGACTTGAACCAAGAGCTTCCGGATCCGTTTCCAAAAGGGAAAGTGCGCGGCGGTGAGGTGCATCCGCGGCGGACACCTAATTCGCCCATCGGTCCGGGACAAAGGCCCCATGGCCATGTGGGTCCTGTAAATCACATACCGATTATCGACTGGTAGATATCCGCATGGGTGAATCCGCTCTTCTCACGGAATGGAAACATGTGGCACACGACCTTGGGATTGCGGTCGAAGGCCCGTTTGACCTGATGCTACCTTCAGGAGCCTGTGTCAGGGCTCCGGTACTTGTTCATCATTTTGGGGGGCCTAAAGGTATGCTCGTTCTGACTAACTCCACGGTTGCAGAAAAGTGGACTGACGAGATTGTACGAGCAGGCTATGGGTTTTCAGTCATGGATGAACCATCGTCAAGTGGTGACTACGCTCGGGACGTGTGCATCGAAGTACTCGAAGACTGGGGCTGGTTTGGTCCTGAGCCCGAAAAACCAGCGTGGCTGAAGCACTGAAAACAAATAACGGAGCCAATAACGGTGCCAGGCTCACTTTTTGCCGCGTTATGCATCACAAGGCCCGCATCACCGCGGGCCTTGTTTCGTCTGGCGATGTGGGCTGTCGGTGAACCGCCCCGGGTTTCCCGGAGGCTGTTTGGTTTGAGTCAGGCCACCATGGC
>CAZLDH010000280.1:0-1218 GCA_964558275.1 uncultured Chitinophagaceae bacterium | reverse complement strand
CGTACTGCGAGATCTGGTAGTTCTTCGGCATGTCCGGATAGAAGTAGTTCTTCCGCGCGAACCGGCAGTGCTCGGCGATCGAGCAGTTCAGCGCCAGCCCGATCCGGATCGCCGACTCCACCGCCACCGCGTTCACCACCGGCAGCGAGCCCGGCAGGCCGAGGCAGACCGGGCAGGTCTGGGTGTTCGGTTCGGCCCCGAAGGTGGTGGCGCAGCCACAGAACATCTTGGAGGCGGTGTTCAGCTCCACGTGCACCTCGAGCCCGAGGACCGGATCGAACTGCTCCAACACCTGGTCGTAGTCGAGAACGGCGTCGCTCATGCCCGTACTCCCTCGGTCGTCGCGGCGGTCAGATCGGGCAGTTGCTGCCACAGCGGGCCGCCCCACTGCTCCTCGTACGCGGCCTCCAGTGCCGCACCGACCCGGTAGAGACGGTCGTCGGCCATCGGCGGGGCCATCACCTGCAGCCCGACCGGCAGGCCGTCCTCCGGGGCCAACCCGACCGGGAAGGAGGCCGACGCGTTGCCCGCCAGCGAGGACGGGATGGTGCACAGGTCGGCCTTGTACATCGCCATCGGGTCGTCGGCCCGCTCCCCGATCCGGAAGGCGGTGGTCGGCGTGGTCGGCGAGACCAGCACGTCGCACTGCTCGAAGGCCCGGGCGAAGTCGTCGATGATCAGCGTGCGGACCTTCTGGGCCGAGCCGTAGTAGGCGTCGTAGTAACCGCTGGACAACGCGTAGGTGCCCAGGATGATGCGCCGCTTGACCTCCGCGCCGAAGCCGGCCTCGCGGGTCAGCGCCATCACCTCCTCGGCACTGTGGGTGCCGTCGTCACCGACCCGCAACCCGAACCGCATCGCGTCGAACTTGGCCAGGTTCGACGAGCACTCACTCGGCTGGATCAGGTAGTAGGCGGCCAGTGCGTGGTCGAAGTGCGGACAGGACACCTCGACGACCTCGGCGCCGAGCCGGGTGAGCAGCTCGACGGTCTCGGCGAAGCGCCGCTCCACACCGGGGGCGTAGCCCTCCCCGCCGAGCTCGCGCACCACCCCGATCCGCATCCCGGACACGTCACCGCAGCGGGCCGCGTCCACCACCGACGGCACCGGCTGGTCGATGGAGGTGGAGTCGTACGGGTCGTGCCCGGCGATCACCTCGTGCAGCAGGGCGGCATCGAGCACCGACCGCGCACACGGCCCGGCCTGGTCCAGCGAGGA
>CAZLDH010000279.1:0-1220 GCA_964558275.1 uncultured Chitinophagaceae bacterium | reverse complement strand
GCCCCGACCGTCGCCACATCCGGCCCGAGGACGTGCATGCCCTGGCCCGGCTGGTGCGCGGCCGGGTCGAATACAACATCGAGGGCAACCCGATGGCCGGGCCGCGCGAAGGTTATCCGGGCTTTTTGTCGCTGGTACGCGAGGTACGCCCCACCCAGGTCACCCTGGTTCCCGACGCCGCCGGCCAGATCACTTCCGACCATGGCTTCGACCTGGCCCGCGACATGCCGCGACTGGCGCCCATCGTGGCCGAACTGGCGGCCCTGGATTGCCGCGTCAGCCTGTTCGTGGACGCCGGTGCGGATGGCCCCGAGGGCTTTGCCGCCGCCGCCGCTGCCGGTGTCGGCCGGGTCGAACTGTATACCGGGCCCTATGCCCGCGCGTTCGCCGATGGCGACGCCCGCCAGGCCCTGGAACGCTGCGCGCAGACCGCGCGCCTGGCGCATCGGGCCGGGTTGGCCGTGAACGCCGGACACGATCTGGACCAGGCCAACCTCGGAGCCATCAAGCAGGCGCTTCCGGGGCTGGCCGAAGTATCCATCGGGCACGCCCTGATCAGCGAAGCCCTGTATGACGGCCTGGCACCGACCGTGAAGCGCTACCTGGACATCCTGGCCTGACGAGGCAAAGCGCCGATTGAACCGGTTTCGGGTTCAGAGGCATGCAGGGCGGACATTGATCCTGCCCGTCGCGGGAGGCCCATGCACACACGAGCCGCATTGGGCGGCAGCGCCCACCCTGCCGATTCAAGCAGGACTTTCCCGGGGACCGTCGCTGGCGGCGCTTGCCAAGCCGTCGACAACTCCGCCGAATAAAAAACGGGCGCCATCAAGGCGCCCGTCACATGACTTCCCGAAGGAACACGGCATCAGTCGGTGTTGAGGAACCCGATCTTCTGCATGCCCACGCTCTTGGCATCGGACAGCACCTTGGCCACGACGTCGTACTGCACATCGTCGCTGGCCTGGACCTGCACTTCCGGCTGCTTGTCCTTGGGCTTGGCCGCATAGACCTTCAACTGCAGTTTCAACGCCTGCTCGCTGACCGGCACGTCGTTCATGAACAACGAACCATCCGCCTTGATCACCAACTGGATCGGCTCGGGCGGATTTTCCGGCGGCTTCACGTTTTCGTTGGGTTGCGGCAAATCGATGCGGATGCTGTGGGTCAGCATCGGTGCGGTGATGATGAAGATGATCACCAGCACCAGCATCACGTCG
>CAZLDH010000278.1:0-1247 GCA_964558275.1 uncultured Chitinophagaceae bacterium | reverse complement strand
CCTGGCCCGACATCGCCACGTGGCTCACCGCCGACCTCGACCCATCAACCTGCCACCACCCGACACAACCCAAGGAGCAAGCAGCATGACGAACAGCGCCGGATGCTCAGAGTGCGACGGGCCTGTCAGCGCCCGGGGCATGTGCAGGGTGCACTACCTCCGCTGGTACCGGAAGAACCCCGGTGTCGCCAGAGACCGACACAAACCCCCCGAAGAGAGGTTCTGGAAGAAAGTCTCGACTGGGGAGCCGGATGAGTGCTGGATCTGGACGGGCAACCTCGACAGCTACGGATACGGCGTCTTCAACGTTGACCGCAGGAGAGTGAAGGCGCATCGCTACTCCCTCGCCTTGCACAGCGGCGAGACAGGGCGCGGCAGGTGGGCGCTGCACTCCTGCGACAACCCGCGCTGCGTGAACCCTCGCCACCTGAGATGGGGAACCCCCGCCGACAACAGCGGCGATGCCGTTGTCCGAGGGCGCACGGCACGCGAAGACCGGCACTCGCAGGCAGTCCTGACCCGATCGCTGGTCGAAGAGATCCGCCATCGCCGCGCGACCGGAGAGTCGCTCGCGTCCCTGTCTCACGATTATGGCGCCTCCCAAGAGGCAATCCGTAAAGCCACCAACGGCACTACCTGGCCATCCGCCAGTGGACCCATCACCCCCTCCCCGAGAAAGGCAGCATGACCATGAGCAACGAAACCCCCATCACCGTCGTCGGCAACCTCACCGCCGACCCCGAGCTGCGGTTCACCCCCAATGGCGCCGCGGTCGCGAACTTCACGGTCGCCTCCACGCCCAAGCGTTTCGACAAGCAGACCAACGAGTTCAAGGACGGCGAGACGCTGTTCATGCGCTGCTCGGTGTGGCGCGAGGCCGCGGAGAACGCGGCCGAGTCCCTGACCCGCGGGACGCGCGTCGTCGTGACCGGCCGCCTCGTCTCCCGCTCTTGGGAGGACAAGGAGACCGGCCAGAAGCGCATCGTCATGGAGATGCAGGTCGATGAGGTCGCCCCGTCGCTGCGTTGGGCCACGGCGAAGGTCGCCAAGTCGCAGCGCCAGCCCGGTGGAGGTCAGCAGTCCGGCGGCTGGGGCGGTCAGCAGGCACCGCAGGCCGACCCGTGGACCCAGCAGCAGCCGCAGGGCGCTCAGTGGGGAGGTGCTGGAAGTGACCCGGCTCCTTTCTGACCGGACCGCCCACCGCGCCTACATCACCACCGAGGTCGAGCACCTGCTGGCCTCCGGTG
>CAZLDH010000277.1:0-1247 GCA_964558275.1 uncultured Chitinophagaceae bacterium | reverse complement strand
CTAGGGCCCCCCCGTGTGCGGGGGTCGCCGCGGTCGACCGGGCGCCCCGGTGGGGGCCCCCCCCCCACCCCCCCTGGGGCCCGCCACCCGTGGACCTTCACCCACCAGCAGGCCACCACGAGGCGAAGGGGGTTGCCCGCCGGCGACTACCCCGTCGCCATCGGCGAGGACGTCGTCGCGTCGGAGCGCAAATCCCTCGCGGACCTCTCCTCCAGCCCCACCAGGGCAGGTACTACTCGCGGGTACGACGGGCACTCGTCAGGTCGAGCGGACGAAGAACCCCGGAATTCCGGGGTTCAGCATCGGAGCTCGTCGGTGAGTGCCCGTCGTACCCGCGCGTAACCTGGGGAAGACGCCCCCGGGAGGAGGGGCCCCCGCTTCTCACCGCTCGGCGATGACGAGCCGGCGCAGCTCCTCGACCGCGTGCGCGCGCACACCCGTGAGCACCGGATCGGCCACCTGCGCGGCCCGGATCGGGACCGGCCGGTCCGACCCGGCGCACTCGCTCGCGACCGCGGCCAGCACGGCGGGGTGGCTCCCCCAGGGACCGCCGAGCAGGACCTCCCGCGGGTCGAGCAGACCGACGGCCGCGGCGATCACCCCGCCGACCGCGGCGCCGAGGTCCTCCAGCAGCTGCTCGGCCGCGGGGCCCACGGCGTCCACCCGCTCCAGCAGCAGCTCGACGTCGACCGCGGTCGAACCAGCCTGCCGCAAGCCCAGCTCGGCGAGGACCCGGGTGAAGGGCATCGCCCTCCCGCCCGGACCGACCGTGACCACGTGGGCGACCTCGCCGGCCAGCCCCTGGCCGCCGCGACGCACCTCGCCGTCGCTGACGACCGCCCCGCCGAGCCCCTCACCGAGATGCAGCAGCAGCACGTCCCCGGCGGCGGGGGCGGCGGCCAGCTCTGCCCGCGCGGACCAGTTCACGTCATTGTCGACGAGGACCTGCCCTGCGACGAAGGGGGACAGCACCGCCACCGGGTCGAGGTCACCGACGAGGAAAGGCATCTCCGGCAGGTGGACGAGCCGGCCGCTCTCCCGGTCGACCGGGTCGGCGGCGCCGACCACGACGCTGCGGACCGGCCCCGCGAGGCCGGCGGTCACCCCCTTCGCCACCGTCGTGAGGGCCGTGGCGACGCTCTCCCGACTGGCCCCGGGCGAGAGCGTCTCCTCCGCACGGGCCACCACGTCGCCGAAGGGGTCCACGGCCTCGGCGACCACCGCCGCGGGGTCGATGGTGACGGCGA
>CAZLDH010000276.1:0-1266 GCA_964558275.1 uncultured Chitinophagaceae bacterium | reverse complement strand
TTCGGCGCATGCAGATGATGCCCGCTTGCCGCGGACGCCGCCGACATGGCGACGGACCCGATGGCCGCAGCAAGCAGTTTCACTCGATAGTGGTGATGCATGACAAACTTCTCCTCCAAATTCGAGACAAACGACCCCGTCACGGGCCGCGAAGTCCCATGAAAAATGGCGCTGCATGACGAGCAACGCCGCGCTTTTTGTCGTGCTGTTGGTGCGCTGCGCATCGCCCGGCAGTGCGCCATCTCCCCTGAGTCCATGAGATGGCCGTTTGCGGGCTTGGAAGGGCGCGACACTCCCCGATGAGTCGCGCGACTGCGAAGCATCCGTCAACCTCCCCGCCGACGGACTTGTAGACAGTAAAAGGGTTCGGGTGACGGGTTCAAGCAGATTCGTGTCCGGTTTCACCACAATCGGGGCATGACGAAAGTCATGGTTCCGAATTTGTGAACCGGGTCACACAAATGATTGAAATGTCCACAATAAGGGGACACGTACGCCCGACCGGGACAAGAACATCAAGGCTCAGGGATAATCCGATGGATGATGGATACCGTCCTCGACCGGAATCTCGGCGATGGCGAACGGGTTGATCCCCTCGAGGCAGCCCACGTTGTATCCGTACTGGTCCGGATTCGAGCGGCGCCGGTGATGCGTATAGATGCCGCACGTCGTGCAGAAATAATGCCTGGCCGTGAACGTGTTGAACTGGTACAGCCCCAGATGATCGGTTCCCTTGACGACACGCAGGCCGTCCAGGGGAACGGAGGCAACGATGGCGCCGCGACGCCGGCAAAACGAGCAATCGCAACGCCGCGGATCGACGACACCGTCGGGAAGATCCAGTTCCAGCTCCACCGCGCCACAATGACAGGTTGCCCGGTGTTTCGGTCGAATGGCGACGCCACCCACTTCTTTCAGCATGGTCATGTGGCGATCCAGCCTCTCACATGGTCTGTGTCGGACGTTCGGAATTCAGCATGCCGCCGAGAATGGCTTCGATCTTGGTGCGGGCGGCTTCGCCGTCGCCACCGGCCTCGCTGAAGTGCACGCCGATGCCCGGGGTACGGTTGCCGGCGCCCTGCGGCGTGACCCATACCACCTTGCCGGCCACGGACAGGCGCTCCTTGGCTTCGACGAGGGTGACCAGAAGCACGACTTCGTCGCCGAGGCTGTAGCGCTGGGTGGTGGGGACAAACAGGCCGCCGCCTTTCAGGTAGCTCATGTAGGCGTTGTAAAGTGCCGACTTGTCATTGACTTTCAACGACA
>CAZLDH010000275.1:0-1280 GCA_964558275.1 uncultured Chitinophagaceae bacterium | reverse complement strand
CCGATTACGCCGCCGAAGAACCCGAACTGGAGGACTAATGGCATACGCACTCGCAACCCGCCTAGAACGGGCTGTAAAGAACGCTGGGGTCAAGTACAAGAAGGTGTCCGGGTGGGCTTCACGCGGTCACGGGACGATGGGGTCTATCCAGTCCGTCATCTGCCACCACACGGCAGGCCCGAAGTCGGGTAACAGCCCGTCGCTAAACGTGGTTGCCTACGGGCGACCCGGACTCTCCGGTCCCCTCGCGCAACTGTTCCTAGCACGTGACGGAACCGTCTACCTCGTCGCAGCGGGCGTGTCCTACCATGCGGGCCGTGTCTCATCGTCCCGTTACGCTAACTCCCACGCCATCGGTATTGAGGCTGAAGCGACCGGGCTGGATTCGTGGCCCGCCCACCAGATCAACGAGTACGCGAAACTGTGCAAGGCGCTCATTAAAGAGTTCGGCCTGTCCACTTCCCGCGTGCGTGGGCACAAAGAGGTTGCGGTCCCACGTGGCCGTAAACCGGACCCGAATTTCAGCATGTCAGACTTCCGCAAGAAGGTTGGCGGGGCTAAGGGTGGCGTGTCATCCGGTGGTGGAACATCGGGTGGTTCGCGCAGTTACAAGTCCGTCTCTTACGGTACGACGCTTGGCAAGTGGGACAAGGGCGACCCGGTTAGGGACTGGCAGGACTTCCTCAAGGCCCAGGGCTACGACCTCGGCAAGGGTGGCGTTGACGGTTACTTCGGCGACTCCACTGTTTCTGCTACTAAGAAGTATCAGAAGAAGGTCGGTGTCACTGTAGACGGCATGGCCGGTAAGGACACGTGGGCTAAGGCGAAGAAGGACGGGTTCAAGTGGAAGCGTAAAGGCAAGAAGCCGAAGACACCTTCCGCACCGAAGTTCCCGCTCCCTAAGGGCTGGTATTTCGGCCCTAAGTCTGGCCCGAAGTCGTCCGTGTCTGGTTATTACTCGCACCGTTCCGATCTGAAGCGGTGGCAGCAGCGCATGAAGGATCGTGGTTGGTCGATCACCCCGGATGGGCTTTATGGTCCGCGCACGGCCACGGTTGCTCGCAAGTTCCAGGCTGAGAAGAATCTGGCTGTTGATTCGCTGATTGGGAAGCGCACGTGGGATGCCGCGTGGGAGGCTCCGGTGACGTGATTCTCGTGGCCCTCATCCCGCTTGTGTGGGGTGGGGGCCATTGTCGCGTTTTGCGCAGCTGGGCATTGTAGACCCATGGTGGGGGCTTGACACAATATGCTACACGGATACAGCAACCGAATCGTTATAG
>CAZLDH010000274.1:0-1305 GCA_964558275.1 uncultured Chitinophagaceae bacterium | reverse complement strand
CGGCCCGCACCGTCATCTTGGACCCGTCGTCGTTGAGCACGCCCGAGTACCTCGAATACACCGCCATGCCGGGGCCGATGGCGGCCTGCGGCAGGTCGACCGGCGCGATCGCGCCCTGCTGGAGTTCTTTGAGCTTGGCCGGCAGTTCTTCCTTGAGCACTGCCAGGAAGCTGCGGCGGTCGATTGAGGGCGCCTCCTCGGGGCGTGGGCGGAGGGCGAGGACGATCGAGGAAGCGAGGGCGTTGGTGCCTTGGGAAATCATCCGGCTGCTCATCTCGCTGCGCATCGGCCAGGTCGCGGTGATCGACCATCCCGATTCCAGCATTCCTTCGAGTAGCGTTTCCCAGCCGGTAGACGCCTCACCTAGGTTAGATGCGTCCTGTTGTTTGAATGCATAGTAGACGGATGTTGGGAAATTTGAGTACGCATCTTCGCGTGAACTCCGGAATACTTCACGAAACCCGTCTTCAAAGAATTTTCTGGCACCTTCTTTTCCGGCATGTCGATATGGGTTGGCTACCAATTCTTCAGATTTTGGGACGAGTATAGTGCTTAGTAAGCGTGGGTGCACTTGACGGAGTGAACGACGTAGCCAAACGTAAAAAAAATCAGAAAGATCGGAATACCCAATGTTATCGTAATACGGAGGATCGGTAGATACGAGTTGGCGTCGAGCAATTGATTTTTCCGCTGAAAGTTGCTCGGCAAAACCGTCGTTGCTGGAGGGCGCAGGTATTGACTCTAGCACTTCGACTTCAGATCTGACCGACGCGTTGAAACCGCCGCCAAACTCGGCAATGGGGTTAGCTTCCGCAAAATCCCATGTCATTGGCAATGCTTGCCGCTGGAATGATCCACGAAGGCGGTCCATTCCCGACTCCCACGTGCACATGGTGTTATTCCGCGCGGAGAACTTGCTGGCTGCGAATCCTAGGTATGTCGCAACGGCGTCGGAGTAAGGGGATGAGTCGGATGCGGCCAATCCTGTCTGAGGTTCGGCGAAATCCGTCTGGTTTATCTCATCGGCACGTAATCGCTGCCGTGCTTCTTCGATTAGATCGCTAATTGTGGTCAATATTTGGAGTTGTCGTGATGTGAAAAGGTCTGCGTACTGATTGAATCCATAGGATTGAACTCGGAAACTTGGGGCTTTTGGAGGGATATTCCCAGCTGGAGCATCGTTGGGTCTCGATACATCTGCAGCCGACTCGTGCTCCGGCGTCGGCTTGAGGTAAACACGTCGACTGTCACCCTCAGCCACCGTCGCCATGAGCTGTGCGCCCATGCGCCCGGCTTGCCCCTCGG
>CAZLDH010000273.1:0-1331 GCA_964558275.1 uncultured Chitinophagaceae bacterium | reverse complement strand
CAATGCGAATCCAGATTTAAATATTAGAGGTTTTACATCTATTAATGGTGGAGGACCGTTAGTCCTTATTGATGGTATTGAAGGAGAGTTGTCTGATATTAATCCACAAGATGTTAAAAGTATAACGGTCTTAAAAGATGCTGCATCTGCTGCTATTTATGGAGCCAGAGGAGCGTTTGGGGTTATCCTTGTGACTACAAAGACAGGAGAGGCTGGTGAAATAGTGGTAGACTATACGAATAATTTTGCTTGGACTACGCCTACGACAAGGACTGATTTTGTATCAAATCCTTATATTTTTGCTAAAGTTATAGATGCTGCATTATTTGGATATAACGGGAGCAATTATTCCAGATATAATAGTGAAATGGATTGGGCCGCTATCCAGATGGTCGCAAATGGAGAAATTCCGCCCTTTAAGCAGAAACTACCTGGTGGAGATTATAAATTCTTCTCTAATACTAATTGGTATGACTATTTATTTAGAGAATGGCAACCGTCTCAATACCATAATATCTCGGTCTCCGGAGGTACAGAAAAAATTAAAGCTTATTTATCCGGACGTATTTATGATAGAGCAACTATAAATAATTTACAGCATGACGGAGGAGTAAAAAGATATAACTTGAATGCTAATCTGAGCTTTAAACCGGTGGAATGGTTAGAGCTTTCAGCTAATATTAAATATTCTGATAAGCACTATAAGGAATATGGTGGATATCGCCATGGGTTTGGAGGAATCTGGAGTACCACAACCTGGTATGGACATTTCCCTTTTTTCCCTAACTTAATGGATGGAGTTCCTGTAGATGTGGGGAGAGATGGTAATGGAGGGCAAGGTGGACCTGCCGCCATGGAGGCCGGGAATAACTGGAGAGTTTATAAGAAAAACAAACTGACAAATACTTTTAGAGCTAAATTGACACCTCTAAAAGGTCTAGAGTTAAATATGAATTATAGTAACCGTGTTACTCATGAATTTAGAACATACCGCTATACCCCCTTTGACTATTTACAGACTTATAAGCTTACCCCTTCTACTGCTGGATTAAACAGGTTAAATCAATATAGGTGGAAGAAAATTTATAAGGCTTTAAATGTTTATGGAACGTATTCATTAAATCTTAATGATAGTCATAATTTTAAATTAATGATGGGCTTCAATCAGGAAAGTCTTCATCGCGATCATTTGGTTGCTCAGTCTAATGGTTTATTAATTAATGACCTTTCCAGCTTAGGTCTGGCTACTGAAATGTATAATATAGATCAAACTTTCTTAGATTGGGCAGTTCGGGGATTTTTTGGACGATTTAATTATAATTATAAGAGGA
>CAZLDH010000272.1:0-1341 GCA_964558275.1 uncultured Chitinophagaceae bacterium | reverse complement strand
TTAGTTTTACCGGAGGGGAATTAACTTATAAAAATACCCTGCAACATCTTAATATTCTTGATCATGAATTCTTTTTTAGAATCAATGATGCCATACTTGCAGAAGATGCCGGTGAAGCCTTACTCATCTATGCCGAAATTCTTCAAAAAGGCTTTGAAGGAGATGATTTTGTAGATGGATATGCGGGGTTTTTGAGAGATTTATTGGTGTGTAAAGACGAACGAGCAATTCAGTTAATGGAAGTGGCGGATAATCTGAAAGCCCGTTTTAAAGAACAGGCCGAAAAGTTGGATGCAGGCTTTTTAGTAACGGCATTGAATATACTGAATGAAACAGGAATTCAATACAAACAAGCGCGTAATAAACGACTGCAAATTGAAATGTGTTTAATTAGATTGAGTTATTTATCACAAGCCGTTTCCTTGGTGAGTAATGAACAATCAGGTGCAGTCGCAAAAAAAAAAGTAATCGATAGAAAAGCGCAGCCAATACCTGTGAGTGAAGGATATGTAGAAAAAAAAAGCAGCGATGAAGTAGAGGAAGAATTATCACAGGCAGAAGATTATCAGGAAAATCGTTCGCAGAGTGATGAAGCGCTTGTTTCTAAAAAGAAGCAAGAGGCATCTGTAACTGTAAAACCTAAAGGGCAAACCCAAACAAACCCAAAAGAGAATGCGGAAGCTTCGCAAAATAATGCTGAACCAAAGAAAAAACAGGGAAGTGTTCAGGATAACGATGAAAAGTCGCATCCTAAAGAGGCTTTATCTAAAGAGAAATCTAATCCTTTGGGAGGTAGTGGAAAGTTAGATTTAAATACTATTCGAGCTCAGGTTTCTAAGGAGAAAGAAGCAAAAAAAAATGTAAAAAAGTCTGTTTCCAGTCCCCTGAAGGAAGAAACGCTTATGGAAATATGGCACCAGCATATTGAGGAGTTGAAAAAAAAGGATAAAAAACAGGCAGCCAACTTATTAAATATGGCTACGGTTAATGTTGTGGATGAAAAGAGTGTTGATATTATTTGTAGAAATGCAGTACAGCAAGCCTTTATTAATGATCAGAAAACTGCACTTGCAGATAAATTAAAAAACAAATTCCATAATGATGCTATTCAGGTGACCGCCAAGGTGGATGATTCCTTAAGAGATGCGGTTCATAAAGAACCTGTTTTGACGAAAAGGCAACAATTAGAACAATTGATGGATAAATATCCGGTTGTAAAAGAATTGAAAAATAAACTGTATTTAGACTTGGGCTAAAAGGATATTAATAATCATTGAGAATGAAAGTGTCTTTTTAGCAAGTTTTTTATTAATTTTGAAAAAAATTTGATACCCATTACAA
>CAZLDH010000271.1:0-1363 GCA_964558275.1 uncultured Chitinophagaceae bacterium | reverse complement strand
TGCGGCATGATGTCCGAGCCTTCGGAGCACCGCGGATGATGCGCCTGCGCCGTCCCTCCTGGTTCGCGGTGTTGCTGACCCTGGCCGCGATGGTGCTTTTCGTGCGCCTGGGCGTGTGGCAACTGCACCGGGCGACGGAGAAGGAACACCTGCTGTCGCGGTTCGCCGATGCGGTCGCGCAGCCCGTGGTGCCGTTTTCGCGCGTCAGTGGGGGCGTGCCCGACCACCGCTACCCGCATGTCGAGGTGCGTGGCCGCTTTCTGACCGACCGCTACTACATGCTCGACGACCGTACCCATGCCAGCCGTGTCGGCGTGGAGGTGTACGTGCCGTTCGCGGTGGTCGGCACCGGCCGCCGTCTGTTCGTCGATCTCGGGTTTCTTCCCCGCACCCGCAACAACGCCTTGCCGCATCTGCCGCCGTTGCCGGACGGCGAGGTGACCATCCGCGGCCTGTATGCCGAGCCGCCGCGACCCGGCCTGAAGCTGGGCGGCGACGTGCTGCCGAAACAGGACAGCTGGCCCAAGGTAGGCATCTACATCGACCTCGACGAGATCGCCGCCGACCTTGGCCATCCCCTGTTTCCGCGCGTGCTGCTGGTGGATCCGGACCCGGCCACCATCTACATTCGCCAATGGGTGCCCGATACCATGCCGCCCGAGCGGCATCGCGCGTATGCCTTCCAATGGTTTTCCTTCGCCCTGGCGGTCCTGGTGATCTTCCTGGTCGTGCACCGCCGCCGCCCTCCCCGGAAACGTAAAACGCATGAATGACGTGAACAAGATCCAGCGCGCGAACCGCCTGAAACTGGTGGCGGTGGCCGGCGTGTTCCTGTTGCCGATGATCGCGGCGGGCCTGTTGGGCCTGATGAACTGGGCGCCAGGCACGCGCAGCCATGGTGAACCGGTGCAACCGCAACGTGCCCTCACCGATGTCCGTATCGACATGGATGGCGGCGGTCACTGGGCCTGGCGTGACCCGGAAAAGCCGCGCCTGACCCTGGTCGCGCTGTCACACGGTACCTGCGGCGAGCGTTGTGTCGGCGCATTGACGCTGTTGCGCAATGCGCGCATCACGTTGGGCAAGAACCAGGACCGGCTGCGGCTGTTGCACCTGGGGCCGGCGCCGGACGGCGATGCCGGCCGTGTGCTGGCGCAGTCCTGGCGCCGCGGTCATGACCGCGATCACGCGCTGGACACGTTCATGCCGTCGAAGGATGGTGAGGTCGCCGCGTTGCTGGTCGAGTCCAACGGTACCGCGCTGGTGCGTTACCCGGCCGGCTTCGATGCCGAGGGTTTGAAGAAAGACCTGCACAAGGTGATCCGCTGATGAATCCCGAGCGTCGCCGTCTGTCCGGGTTGGC
>CAZLDH010000270.1:0-1412 GCA_964558275.1 uncultured Chitinophagaceae bacterium | reverse complement strand
AGGGCGACCTCGTGGTCGCTGCGGCACGGCACGAGCACCAGAAAGGGCTGGATGTCCTGATCGATGCCTTTGCTCTGGTGCGACGATCCCTTCCCACGGCGCACCTGGTGGTCGCCGGTCGGGAGGGTACGGTCACCCCGCTGCTCCACCGAACGATCCAGGACTGCGGGATCGGTGGCCAGGTGCACCTGGTGGGCCCCCGCACCGACGTGCCTGACCTCATGGCGGCCTCCGACCTCTTCGTGGCACCGTCTCGGTGGGAAGGCTTGGGGAGCGCCGTCGTGGAGGCCATGGGGATCGGGACACCGATCGTGGCCAGTGATGTGCCGGCCCTTCGGGAGACGGCGGCTGACGCTGCGCTCTTCGCGCCGCCCGGCAGCGCCGATCATCTCGCTCGTGCCATGACCAACGCACTGATGGATCGCAGCGCCAGCGCCGAACGTGCGAGGATCGGGATGGATCGCTTCTTCGAGCACTACACGATCGAGCGGGTCACAGACCGAATGATCGGCTTTTACGGCCGCGCCCTGAGTCCTACACGTCGAATCGAGTCCCATCTGGGCGGATGATCTCGATCTTCGACTTCTGCGCCACGACATGCACGTCCTTGCGGTCGATGTCCGTGTGGATCTCGTAGGAACCCCCACCCGACTTCCACTCGTTCACCGTGATCTCGTCGATGTGGGACCGCAGGAACTTGACGGTACGAGAAGAGTTCGCCGCGTGGTCGCCGATCAGCATCCGGGGTGCCCAGATCTGATCCCACTGCTGATACTGCGGCAACCCCGGGCGGTCTTTCCCCAGTGCTTGATGCCGCAGGTCGGTGTCCCCGTTGTCGAAGAGCACGAGATGGCGGTAGTGGAAGGTGTTTCGGTAGGCGCCGTGTTGGAGGCCGGACTGACTGTTGCGGTAGCAGACCACCCGCTCGATGACGTGCGGCTGGTCATCGTTCTGCCAGACGAAGACCCCGTCACCCTGACAGTTGTGGGCCGTGAGGTCCGAAGCGTGCCAGACGTTGGTTGGCCGCTGGTTCGCGAATGAGGGCCACTGGAACCCCGCATCGTCTCCGTTGCCGTGGGCCCCGGTCACCACGCAGTCGTGAATCGTCATGTTCTTGCCCATGCCGAGCAGAAATCCGGCCACCTTGCCGCGGAACACCGGGTCGTAGCGCAGTCCGAACACTGCGCAGTGGTCCCAGACGAGGTCATCCGTCTGTTGTCGTTCGTCCCACCAGAAGGCATCGTCGACGATCTGGTAGGCGATGCAGTCGCGCATGGTGATGCCATGGGACGCGTGGGGGACGTATGCCCTCGACGAGTCGCGCACGACACAGCCTTCCACGATGGACCCACGAGAACCGTCGCCACAATGGTGGAAGTGGACCGGGTAGCGACCGGTGACGACCTGGGTGT
>CAZLDH010000269.1:0-1430 GCA_964558275.1 uncultured Chitinophagaceae bacterium | reverse complement strand
GTCCGGCTTTGGGTACATTGGCAGCTCGAAGAAGTGCCCGTAAACGACGATTGGATTCGTTTGGCCATGGTAGAAAGGTATAACCTTCCAACGAAACTGAGTCTTGTACAGCGCTTCGTCAACAGCATAGCAACTAACCGTTGCCGTGAGCACCATATCATCCGTTGGCATGGTTGCCCCGGCCTGCAGGCCGCGCACGAAAAACGTATTGAGCAAATGTACCGGAAACTCGACGGTGCGCTTTTGATTTGGGGAGCAACTGGGAATATCGGTAGTCCACTTGCGATACAGTGGCAGGCCTGTACTACCTCCGCCCGGCCTAGAGCACATCAAGCTCTTAATCGAACCGTCTTGCTGGTCGCTTGCACCACTGTCCGTTATTGTCAGCCCGAGTTGCTTAAATTGCTCCGGTAGCTGAAATTTGCCGTTTGGATCGCTCAGGTCCCAGACAACGGTAACCTCCAACGCCGGGCTCTGCCCAAAATTTTGCAGCGAAAACGTTGGTGGAGCTGGCTCGGAGTCTTTCCAGTGCTTCCTAGCTAGGAAAACGGGCTCGCCGTTGAGGCTCGACGGATGCGGCCAGAAGAACTGGAAGTCTAAAAATTCTTTTTCGAGAATGAGCTTGGGCGCAAGCTCTGAACGTCGCGCGAGCCTCGCTTCCTTGACCGCTTCGCGTGCGGCCTTGGCGCTAACCCACGAAATCCATGCGCTTACGGCGGCAAACAAAACTGCGACCGCCGTACTGACCGCGGTCAACGCCTGTAGCCAATTGCTGTCCTGAGCATCAATCACAATCAAGGCTGTCCCCTAGCAACCTAACGCTTGAGGTAACCGGCACGAGGCCCACCGGGCCGAGTGTCCGAGTTGACCGAACTGTTAGGCTCAGCTGCCGAATGCTGACAAGGCTGTGCCGACAATAACCGAAAACGTAATTGCATACGCAATACTCGACTCCAGGCGGTTCACGGTGCGTGGCAAATCCCACTCGCGCGACGGTTTGTTACCGCGGAACTCGTTGCTCTTTGCAAGATGATATAATTGCCAATTGTCTGCGTTTACCATCGAACTACCTGCGAACACTCGGTGGGGCGTTATCTCGATGCTTTGATGCGTCCGGCCATTGTCGTTCATTGTCACTTCGCGATACACATAAAAGCTAGCCTCACCTGGAAGCGATTGGCTGATGAAGAGCCGATGCTTTTTGGTATTGAACACCTCCGCCACGATAGCGGCACAGACAAGTAGAGCACCAGCCTCGTGCAACTGTAGCCAGGGCGTGACTGAAAACACGACTGCCACCCACCCGGCTGCCAAAAATATCCACACCCGACTGGAAAACGTGTACCAGTATTTGATCTGTGCACTGGCTTTCATTATCTTCCCTTGGCTATGCGCCCATCGCAGAGATCCGACACCTTAAACCTTTAATG
>CAZLDH010000268.1:0-1444 GCA_964558275.1 uncultured Chitinophagaceae bacterium | reverse complement strand
CGCCGGCGGCGACGTGCATCAGGCGCCGGTTGAGATCGGTGGTATAGGTACCGCCACCGGGTTTCGCATCACCGGCGGCGTGGCCGAAGGAAACACTCTGGAAGATATCGGCAACCGACCTGCTGCCAATGGCAACCGAGTCAGTAGTGATGGCAAAGGAGAAGGCGCCCAGTGCCGTGGACTGCTGGTCGTTGGCACGCGCGCCTTCACCGATGCCCACGCTGGCCAGACCAGTCGCGATGGCGGCCTGGCCGATCGCAACCGCCTCGTCACCTGCAACGGCCCTCCTGCCAACGGCCACAGCCCAGTCGCCCGCCACGGCTTCATCGCCGCAGGCCACGGCGTTGCTGCCTGCCGTACCAGCCGGGTTGCCACCCGTATCGGTGCACTCCACCTTGGCCGCCTGGGCCCCGGAGGACATACCCAAAGCCAACAGCACGGCAACTGCCAGGGCGGCTGGTGCGCCGAGGTTGCGCCGATGCCCGGGAACCACACGCCCGACCGTGCCTTTGCGCACGCCGGTCAGTTCCGATGTAACCACGACCTGCCCAAGTGACGTGTTCCAGATCCTGTTGAAAATCCTGTTCATGCTCGTATACCCCATTCATGGATGAGTGATGGCCGGCGAATGCCGCCACCGTGGCGTGGGGCGGTGCGTGGCGCCGTCCGCCCTTCTCACCTCTTTCATACGGAGCCAACGGACAAAACCGGACACGGCGTATGTGCGTACTGGCCAGGAATGGTGGCGTCGGGTTGGTCGTTTCCGCGTGTCGCGCGTTGCTCGGCACACACGATGATCTCGATCGCCTGTCGGCCCGGCGCTCATTGATGGGCGACGAGGCGCCGTATCGCCGTGAACAACAGGCTTTGCATGCCCTTCGCCATCGCGTTCGCGAACCTCCGTTGCCGGGAAACATGGTGTTGCATTGATTTACATGTAGCCCGGCCCGTACCCATGTCGTTTGGAGAAACCTTTTACCTTCCAACGCCGCGATTGACGCCTGTTCTTTTTCTACTGGCAGTCCACTGCGTGCGGCGCGAAGCCAAGTGCGCTGGTTGCCTCGTCGAGTGCTTTCACGTCTTTTTCCCTGCTACCACCAGCCACCAGCACCCAGCTGCCCAGGCTCGACCACCGCACCTGGCTTTTCAGGCCAAGCTTGTCGCACATGCCGGGGAGCTTGTGCTCGTACATCCGGTCGCGCTCCTTCGGGTCATGCCATTGGCTGACTATGAGGAGGAGATGTTTGTCCTGATTCGAGCGGCACTGGCCGACCTGGGACATCGTCCGGGGATGGCGCTTCTTCACCTCGCAGGTGAACCCGGATTTCTCGATCGTCGCCGTGATCCGCGCCATGCTTTGCCCACCAGGATTGTTGGCAACCCCACAGGCAGCAATCAGCGGAAATGCCATGAGCGCGGTCATGGCGGAAAGACAGGATGCCTT
>CAZLDH010000267.1:0-1445 GCA_964558275.1 uncultured Chitinophagaceae bacterium | reverse complement strand
CGCTCCGGTACCCGGAAGTAGTAACTTGCCGGTCGCCGGCCTTCGGCCTTGATCGGCGGTTCACCCTTTTTGATGTGCCAGTGATAACGCGGTTCATAGAACGGCGAGTTGATGATCGGCGACTCGACTTCAAAGCTGGCGCCGGTTTCGGGCTGTGCGGGCACGTTCATCACACGGCCTCATCAATGCTGCGCACAGCCATCAATTCGTTGCCGCGCTCGTCGATCACCTTGACGGCAATGCGTTGCTCCTTGCCCAGCGCGAAGCTTTCGGAGGTGGTGCCGGCCAGGTGTTCCCACATGCTGGCGTCAAAGTCGGCCTTGAGTGACTTCTTGAGGTTGTCCCACGCACCGGTGCGCGGGAAGAACACCTGCGAGGCGCAGAACACGCGGCCGTTGTAGTCGGTGTCCAGCATCCAGCAGGGCAGGTTGTCGGCATCGACCGACTTGGTTTCGAGGTCGGCCGGGTTGAAGATGTCGAGCCCGCGCATCTCCACGGTGTAAAGCGGCGTGCCGTCGCCCCGTTTGCCGGCACGCGCAAGGCGAATGTCCGGCAGGCCGGTGATCGAGAAAATCTGGTCGGTGTGGCTGGTCTTCAGAAGATCAGTCATCACTACGTCCGGGGTGACGGCCACGTAGCTCACCGGGATGCGCAATTTGGTGCGGTCTTGCACCAGTTCCAGTGCCTTGGCTTCGATGGCAAAACCAAACAGGTAGAGTTGGTCGTAGTGCAGGTAACGTGCCTCGCTCGCGGCGTCGTATACCATGCGCGAGGAAATGGCACCGTCCTCGGGACCGAAGGCAACCGCCACGCGCTGTGAGGCGTGACCGTTGGCCTCGGTTTCGGCTTCCGCGTGCAGCCATTCGCACTCTGCGACGGGCCGCACGGACTCCAGCGCCAGCGTCTGGTTCTCCGGCAGGCGCAAGGTGTGTGCGCGGCGCAGCACCTCGATCATGCGATCGAGGTAGGTGCGCGGGTTGTCATGCGCCGCAGCACTGCCATCGGCCGCATCGGCTGCTTGTTCGTCCAGCATCGCGGCGGCCTGGATGGTGGCTTCGACGGTGAATGGGCCGCACACCCGTGTGGTTTTCTTGTTGACCTCCGGCCGGTCGACCAGTTTCTCCATGGGCGGTTCTTCATCGTTGGCAATGGATTTCAAGGTGATGTGTGGAACCAGCCCGCCGACTTCCTCGCCCTTGCGGTTCTGCTTGCGTTTGTAAACGAAGTCACCGGCTGGGCCTTTCTTGGGGTCAGCCAGTTCGTACCACGGGAACGTGGCCGTCAGCAGCCGCTGGCGGGCCAGTGCCAGTGGCACGCGCGAGGTGTCGCAGCTAATCCAGCGCCGCCCCCAGTGCTCAGCGACGTAAGCGGTAGTACCGGAACCGCAGGTGGGATCAAACACCAGGTCACCGGGATCGGAGGTCATCAGCATGCAGCGCTGGATC
>CAZLDH010000266.1:0-1459 GCA_964558275.1 uncultured Chitinophagaceae bacterium | reverse complement strand
GGCATTCGATCCGGGCGCGGCGTGAGGCAACGCGGCGCACGGACCGGTCATCCTAGGAGGACCGGCCGGCCCGGCCGGGCGTGCTGGAAAATAGCGTGGCTAGCGGCAAGGTGGGGTCGCGACCTCCGCCGCTCCTACGCGTGATCGGGGTTTCCCGCTAGAACAGCAAGGCCAGCATCCGGGCCATCACCCGGTTGGAAAGGACCACCGGCACATTCACGACACGTCGCAGCGCCTTCTCATGCCCGGCGTCGTACCCCATGCAGTCGAGCACGATCAGCCGCACGCCGGCCGACGCCAGTTCACGACCCGCGGCTTCCACCCCGGACAGATCCTCGTCATAGGGCGACGCGGCGGCATACACCGGCGCCCGGCCGAGCCTCTCCCATTTCGCCGGCTCGCCCCCCTGCTGTGCCTGCATCGGCATGATCACGCCGATGCGACCATGGGGGGCCAATGCCGAGAGTATCGCCGGCACGATGGCATCGGGCTGCACGAGCAAACACGGGCCGGCGTCCAGGTCGGGAAAATGTCCCGTGCACAGCAGGACCATGAGATCCACTCCTTCGTTCACCAGGTGGTCCGCCATGACTTGCAGGCCTTTCTCGGCCTTTTCGGCGGATATCGAGACGACGCTGCCGTCGCGCATCCTGGTGACCAGCGGCATTTCCCCGGATCGAACGGCATAAGCCATCCGCACGTCGGATGTCGACATCCCGTCGAGCAGTCCGACTTGCCTTACCGCCACCGAGCGCGGGATAGCCGGCGCCATGATCCCGACCAGATCCGGGCGCGGCGATTGGCCGATGGTCAGCAGGGCGACGGAGGCAATTCCCATAGCAACAAGGTTTCATATACTGGAACTATGATCTATTATATGAAACAAGGGGCGGCTTGCAAAGTGCCGGCATCACCGCACCCGGCCAACACGCGCTGCTGAAAACGTCCGTCTATGCATTGAGCATCCCGCATGGTCGTCGTCATGGCGGATGCCGTGTCCACGCCCCCTGTCGTCGATCAGGGGCCGGCACCCAACGGCACCGAAGGCGATTGCTTCACCGTCCGCAACACGAAACTGGAGTTGACGTCGGCGACGCCGCTGGCGTTGAGCAGGCGATCGAGCAGGAAACGCGAGAAATGGGCGAGGTCGCTCACGTAGACGTGCAACAGGTAATCCATGTCGCCGGTAAGCGCGTGACAGGTGGCCACCTCGTCCCAGCCGTTGACCAGCTTGGCGAAGGCGTCGACCGTGGTGGTGTCGTGCTGCTTCAACTGCACGCGCACGAAGGCCTGCAGGTCCAGGCCCACGGACGCGGCGTCGACTCGGGCGGCATAACCGGCGATGACCCCCTCGCGCTCCAGCCGCTGCACGCGGCGCAGGCAGGCCGAGGCGGACAGGTTCACCTTTTCCGCCAGCTGGGCATTGGTGATGCGTCCGTCGGCCTGCAGCAGGACCAGT
>CAZLDH010000265.1:0-1468 GCA_964558275.1 uncultured Chitinophagaceae bacterium | reverse complement strand
ACTATAACTTTTTCAAACGCTGTAATCTGTCCAATTGGGTTAACTGATCCCGAAAATTAATGTAATTTTGTAACATGGAAAGAGTAGTTGTCGGATTATCGGGAGGTGTAGATTCTAGTGTTGCGGCCTATTTGTTGAAGAAGCAAGGCTATGAGGTGATTGGTGTATTCATGCGCAACTGGCATGACGATTCTGTAACCAAGTCTAATGAATGTCCCTGGATTGATGATTCTAATGATGCATTAGCGGTAGCCGAATATTTGGATATTCCGTATTATGTGATTGATTTGAGTAAGGAATATAAGAAACGAATTGTGGATTATATGTTTGCTGAATATGAAAAAGGGAGAACGCCTAATCCGGATGTTTTATGTAATAAGGAAATCAAGTTTGACCCTTTTTTGAAAGCCGCTTTAAACTTGCAAGCGGATTATGTAGCTACCGGACATTATTGTAGAAAGATGACGGATGAAAAAGGGATTCATCATTTGTTAAAGGGCAAAGATCCATCCAAAGATCAATCTTATTTTTTATGTCAACTTAGTCAATATCAATTGGCTAGAGTGATTTTCCCTATTGGGAATTTATTGAAATCTGAAGTTCGTGAAATTGCCAAAGAAGCTGGACTGGCAACGGCAGAAAAAAAAGATTCACAGGGACTTTGTTTTGTTGGAAAAGTAAGTCTGCCTACTTTTTTACAGCAAAAATTAGAACCACAGAAGGGGGATGTAATTGAAATTGATGAACAGCTTGATCGTATTCAGGAATATCATCGAATTCCGGTAGAAATGGCACATGTGGAAGCCCTGTCAAAGCCATTTTCTTTTAAGCGGGGGGAGGGGATAAAGGTAGCCGAACATCAAGGTGCGCATTATTATACAGTAGGGCAGCGAAAGGGTTTGCATATCGGTGGACGACCAAATCCTTCTTTTGTTTTACAGATAGATACAGCAAATAATCTGGTTTTTTCCGGCCAATTAGGAACGCATGCAGGTTTAAATCGTTATGCCTTGAAAATACGCCCGGAAGAAGTACATTATGTGAATCCTGATAAGAAATTGGCGCTTGGTGCATCTTATGAAATGGAGGTTCGTATTCGTTATAGACAACCTTTGCAAAAGGCAACTGTTATTTGTAAAGAAAAAGGTGTTTACATTTTATTTCGAGCAGCACAGCGGGGGATTACCCCGGGGCAGTTTGCTGCCTGGTATAATGGAGATGAACTAATTGGCTCAGGTGTGATTGCCTAATCTGCTTTCCATAGCCTTGAGGAAGGAAGGCTTTTAGGGATGTGGGGTGGTTGTTATTGTGGGTATCGAATGTTCATTATTGGCCTGCCTCCTGTAACTTTAGCGAAAGGAAGTTTCTGATTGAGCATATTATTTGGATGTCGGAAAACAGAAAACAGAAAACAGAAAACGGACAACGGATAACGGATAACAGATAACAGATAACAGATAACAGATAT
>CAZLDH010000264.1:0-1470 GCA_964558275.1 uncultured Chitinophagaceae bacterium | reverse complement strand
TTTCGAGGAATCGGACCTGCCATTTCAAGTGGATCTGGTGCCTTGGCGGGATCTGCCGACCATGATCCAACAGCATGTCATGCGAGAAGGCGTGCCTCTCTAAGTTGCATTATTTATTAGGGATCGTAGCGAGCCAGTTCAAGCGTGCATTCATCGAGAGGAATAGCGCAACACCCCGCGCCCGAGGGCCGGGTGCGTCGGCATCAAGAACTCCAGATTGGCGGCAATCCCGTGGCGATCGGCCAGATGCTCGAGATGGGTGTCGTAATGAAGATGGAACATGCGCGCCCCCGATCAAGGGCTACAAGCATGCCCATCGGGGCCGCAGATGACGAGATGGGGGATGGCAAGCACCCGTTCTAACTATTGCGTGTGGCAAACTTGCCAAGTGCACAGGAGACATCATGAGCGGCGAGGACTGGACCCAAGAAGAAGTGGCCACCATTGTGGCCGATTACCGTCACATGCTCATACAGGAGCTTGGCGGTCAGTCTTACAACAAGGCTGCCCACAACCGCCTGGTGCAAGAGCAAACAGGCCGATCTCGTGGGTCCATCGAGCGCAAGCACCAGAACATCAGCGCCATCTTGAGGGACGCAGGCTGTTATTACATCCCGGGCTACAAACCACTGAGCAACTACCAGTACTTGCTGGAAGAGGAAGTCGAACGCCAGTTGCTGAGAGATGCCGAAATGGACCAAGCCATCCTGGTCGCGCTCAACAAGGCCTGGCAGGCACCTGTTGACATCAATTTCCGCGACTTTGTCGTCGCCCCCCCTCAGGGCGTGCGAATAGCCGAAGAACGCCCAGCCTATTCTCATCAACCAATCCAGCGCGACTATGCTGCTCGCGAAGCCCTCAACAGGAGCCTCGGCCTGGCTGGTGAGAAAGTTGTCCTGTCCTATGAACGGAGCCGCCTGCGACTCGCGGGACACGAGAGGTTGGCAAACAGGATTGAACATGTGTCGAAGACGCGAGGCGACGGCGCTGGATTTGACATCATGTCTTTTGAGGAGGATGGGCGTGAACGTTTCATCGAGGTGAAAACCACGGGATTCGGCATGGCACTCCCTTTTTACATAAGCAAGAACGAGCTTGATTTTTCCAGTGGACAACCGGAGCAGTATCACCTGTATCGTGTGTTCGAAATGCAAAGAGCCCCACGCATGTTCACGGTTCAAGGAGACATGCGGGAAAAGCTGTGGCTGGATCCAGCCAACTATCGGGCAGGTGTCCTTGGCACGAGCTGAGTTTTCGCCGGTGGGAGTACCGTCCCGCCGGTTATAAGTGCATGTCGGCATGTCCTTTCCACGGCCTGCGGGAGCAAACGTACCATGGCGTTCTCATTTGGACGTCCAAACGGTGCCGTCATGACTCAGACCGCCACGCTCCCCGCCCCACCGATTCCGGCGGACAAATCCGCGCTTGCCGCGCAGTTGATCCAGGGGCTGGACGGCCCCGCGCTGCACT
>CAZLDH010000263.1:0-1554 GCA_964558275.1 uncultured Chitinophagaceae bacterium | reverse complement strand
CCATCGAATTGGAATTCTCTAAGACAAAAGCGTTTTGAGCTTGACGGCTTTCGTTGTACCTTCGTTGACTCTTCTGGTCGTCGCTGCAAAAGAATCCCAACGGATTGTGACCACCTCGGTGACAGGGAAGATCATCGAATAGAAATGCTGACCTCACTGTGCGGGTGGCATCACTCCAGGAAGTCTGGTCGTCAGGGTGCCGCTGGCCGTGAGCGTCGTCGGCGTCGTCGTAAAACTCATTGGAAAAGTTTGCGGGATGAGGAACACCCCGGACTCCTTTGACGTTATGTAAGTGACAGCGTATGAAGCCCCAGCCAATCGCTACCGGCTGGATGGTTAGAGGCTACGGCCTCGATTCTGGAGGTAGAGAGGCGTTCCTCCTTTCCGCCTTTCCCTCCACTGGGGTCGTGTTGATCGCCACCGGGTGGTGACCCGGTTCGACGCGAACCACGGCCAAGGGGCCGGTCCGGCTACTTCCCACGGACCGGCCCCTCTCCAGTTCACGGGCATTGCTTCGCCGCTTCCACGCCCGCGAGAAACGAAAAACAAGGAAGCGCCAGACGTTCATTCCGCCGCCGATCAACCGAGGAGGTTGACATGTTCGGAGATTCTCGACTCCCCGACCTCTTCTGGCAAAAGGTCCGTGTAGCGAATAGCGGCTGCTGGGAGTGGGTGGCATATTGCGACAAGGACGGCTACGGGAAGTATTCCCTAGCGTCGGTCTCCTCCGTGTGTGGCCGAGGGGTTCACAGGATTACGTACCATCACTTCATTGCCCGGATACCGGAGGGTATGCAGATTGACCACCTGTGCCGCAACAGGCGCTGCTGCAACCCGGAGCACCTTGAGGCGGTGACCGTGGGCGAAAATGTCAATCGTAGCTTGAACTACATCGCACTGAATCGCAGGAAGACGCACTGCCCACAGGGGCACGCCTATGTGGGCGATAATCTTGTTATCAAAATAAACCGCCATGGCACCGAGTCTCGGGTGTGCAAGAAGTGTCGCAACGATCAGGCGCGTGAATATCAGCGCCACAGGCGAGCCGCAGCCAAGGCGAAAGGGATGTGATTGCGATGTGTCCAGGCCCGATCCCGAACTACAGTGGCGACCTCTCCCGGAAGCGTGACGCCAACAAGAGCAACCGCGCCAAGCTGACGAAGGGGGTGCGCAGCGAGAAGCCCTTCGCTCCGAAGATGGACCCGGACTGGCACCCCAGCGCCCGCTACATCTACGCCTCGATCAAGAAGTCCGGTCAGTCCGACTTCTATGAGGCGTCCGACTGGGCCTACGCCTACAGCGTGTGCGAGGACCTTTCCACTTTCAAGAAGATGAGCCGCCCCTCGGCGCAGTTTGCTGCCGTCGTGTACTCCGCCCTGAATCAACTTCTCCTCACCGAGGGTGAGCGCCGTCGCGCTCGCATTGAGCTTGAGGACCCGAAGGACGAAGAGCAGGACGCCGAGCTTGTGCTCGTTGAGGAGTACAAGAAGGGGCTCAAGGAGGCCAAGTGACTAACCTTCCCGCAGACCTGCCCAAGGGCAAGGTGGTTGGCCG
>CAZLDH010000262.1:0-1568 GCA_964558275.1 uncultured Chitinophagaceae bacterium | reverse complement strand
TAATTTTTTTCAACATATCCAGATACTCTCCATGATACCCACATACATTTACCCCCGTAATCTGCTGCGGAACTTTCTGTTCCAGCAATGATATTACATGGGCCGAAATATCTACAGGATAATAATTCTTCATGATTCCCTGCTGAAACAAAGCATCAATCAAAAAAATTGACTTGCTTCCATCTCCTGCACCAAGCCCTACCACATCAAAAGTATCGCCTTCGGTTTTCACTTTTTCAGCAATATCTCTCGATTGATATTGCAGAATTTCCTTCTCACTGCGCGTAAGATAATATTCTGAGGATTGCATAATCTTTTGAAAAAGATAATCTCCGGTTTCATCATAAAAATATTTAGAGGGAAGATGCTTTGGTGTTGAAGTCAGTCCTTCCAATATCTCATGATAAAATTGTTTATACTTTTTTGACACAGGGGATATATCTACAGCAGAATTTGACATATTTTCGTAGCATTAAGTTCTTGTGAAAGTATTTTATTTAGCCAACCGAAGTCCCGTAAACTGCCATCGATAGTATGGTTGAAAGAAATTTCGATATGTCCGCCTGCTATGACCGGGAGAGGTGGCTTCCGAAGCTCCGCGTAACACCTTTTGACTCACCATAAACTTCCCATTATATTCTCCCACCGCACCGGGGGCTTTTTCAAATCCGGGATATGGAAGATAAGCACTTTCCGTCCATTCCCAACGTTTTCCCCAATCAAAATCTGTTGCTGCTACTTCCCATTCAGCTTCCGTCGGCAGACGCATGCCCTTCCAGGCGGCAAAAGCTGCTGCTTCGTAATAACTCAAATGACACACAGGTAAGGATAAGTCCAGGGTTTTTATTCCTTCCAGCGTATAAAATTGCCATTCTCCATCAACCTCATGCCAATAAAGCGGCGCTTTTATCTCATTTTCTATAACCCAAGCCCAACCATCGGAATGCCAATATTTAAAATTAGCATATCCTCCCGATTCAATAAAATGCAAAAAATCGATATTGGTCACCAACTGTTTACTTATTTCAAATGAATTCAAATAGACTTTATGTCTGTCACATTCATTATCAAAACAAAATCCGGATCCCTCAAAGCCAATTTCATACACCCCTTCTTCTTTTCTAACAAAATTTTCTCCATCGCCAGAAGTTTCCGGTTTCTGCATTCCTTTTTCGGAAAATATCGGAAACAATGGATTATGACCCAAAATATATTTTATGTCTGTCAGCATAAGTTCCTGATGTTGTTGTTCATGATTCAACCCCAAAACAATCAGAGGGTACAGATTATTATCTTCTAAAGAAGGTAAAAAGGATTCCATTTCTTCATCCACATAAGCCCTGTATTGGAAGATGTCATCTACAGTGGGACGACTTAAATTCCCTCTATCTGTGCGTAAGACCCTTGCGCCTACAGATTCATAATAGCTATTAAAAACATAGTTATATTGAGAATGAAATTCTTTGTATCCTTCCTTATGTGGTTTCAAAACAAAAGTTTCGAAAAACCATGTAGTATGACCTAAATGCCACTTGGGAGGACTCACATGAGCCGCAGGCTGAACAACA
>CAZLDH010000261.1:0-1583 GCA_964558275.1 uncultured Chitinophagaceae bacterium | reverse complement strand
CGGCTTTAAAATCGACGTTGGTGATATTCCAATGGTTCCACCAGTCCCAGGCTACTTGTCCCGGCTTAATCCAATCGGTATTTTCCAAACGATTAGGTTCCGCAAGTTTATATACAATTTCATTATTTAGTAGTTGTATGTCTTTGTTTGCGATGGCTATAATACGCCATGGGAAACTCCTTTCTCCACTTGTTTTAGCAATATAGGGATAAACGGTTTTGGGGTGTACTACGCGATCCCAGCCGCCTTGACCTTTTACGTTTTTCCTGTTGGTTTTTACACGAGGCGGGAAGATAGATTTTAGGCTGTTATTTTTGGCTCCTGTAAAATATAGCCCGGGATAATCATGCAAATCACTTTCAGTGATTAGAATTTTCCCTTTTTCATGTAAGTTTATTAATAACGGCAGTTCAGCTGTGCCTGTACCTAATGTGTTTGTTGATTTTTCTACGTATAAATGCTCGTAGGAATTCATCCAGCGATCTTGCACGTTATCCTTATTGTCAAGTTGCGCAAACCAAGCAGTAGATTTATTTGGAAGTTGTAGCTTAAATTGTTCCGACTTTACAATAATACTGTCTTTGAAATTGGTGACAAATCTGTAAGCAACGGCATCATTATAGGCTCGAAAAGCCACTTTAAAGTTTTTGTATTTAATAACAAGTTCGTTGTAATGATTAGTTAGGGTTTTATTTTTTACTGCGATTGTTGGAGTGATTGTTTCATTTACAGTATTTACCTTGTGCCCCTTTATATTACCTTTTTTTGTCAACACTTGTCCATTTTTTAGTGTCATTGTAGCACGGACATTGGTAAGGAGTGTTTTTCCATTCTTCTTTATGGTATAATTTAAAAAAGGTTTGGTGGAGATACCTACCCAAATGTTATTATCCGGAGAAGCCAGTTCTAAGTCTTGTGCTTGTAGGAAGGAAAAGGAAGTAATTAAAATAAGGAAAAGGGAAGTGATTTTCTTCATAATGGAGTTGTTTTAAGTTGTTAGAGATGACAAAATACAAGGTTTTATATAATATTGCAAACTGATTTGAAGGAGGAGATGAAATAAGTAATAGTTTTCGTAAAATCTTCTCTATTTTTGACATTCAGAACTGATTGGTATGAAAATAGTCATTATGGGTCCGGCTTATCCTTATAGAGGAGGGATTGCTTCATTTAGTGTAAGAATGGCAAAAGCATTACAACAGGAGGGGCATAATGTGACTATTTATACTTTCTCTATGCAATATCCCGATTTCCTTTTTCCGGGAAAAACACAGTATGCTGAAGCGAAACCACCTAAGGATGTTCCCATTGTCAGGTGTATAAATTCGGCAAATCCGTTGAATTGGTTTAAGGTAGGAATGCAACTTCGTAAAGAAGCGCCGGATTTACTTATAGTGAAATATTGGCTTCCTTTTATGGCTGCCGGTTTTGGTACGATATTGAGAAGAGTAAAGAAAAATAAGCAAACTAAGATTATAGGATTTCTGCATAATGTAATTCCCCATGAAAAAAGAATAGGAGATCTGTCTTTAACCAAGTACTTTCTCCAACCTGTAGATGGTTTTGTGGCTTTATCTAAGGCT
>CAZLDH010000260.1:0-1589 GCA_964558275.1 uncultured Chitinophagaceae bacterium | reverse complement strand
CTTGCCTGAAATCCCACCTGAGTGGCATCGGTCGTTTGATACCAGTCACTCAATGGAACTCTTGTGGGCGTTTCATTGATGTATTTATACACCGGATCCATTAATGCATGAAAGGTTTTTGCATCATTGGCCAGCGTCGCCGTCCACAATATCCAATCTGCTTTCGTATAAGTTGCTCGACTATCTAACGGTATCCCGTATTTATTCTGTTTGGTCAGATAAAATTTGAGTTCCTTTTCTGCCACTGTGCGTGGGAATATTCCCAAATCCAATACCTTGTCCCATACTAGATTATACTTCTGGCTCCAGGTCCCTTTCTTATCGAACGTCAGGCTGTAATGATCGCCATCCGCATCCATCTCCATCCATTGACGCGCATAATCACGCGCCAATTCAATATAGGCTCTTCCCGTATCCTTCATTCCCATCTTATCTGCCACATAGCCATAAGAGGCCAGTCCCATAATCGCCTTAATAGACAGATTCGCATTATGTGCCAGGTGTCCCGCAAAGTCATCGGTACACAATTGGTTGGCTGGATCCAGTCCATTCCCTTTCAGGTAGTGTGCCCATTTGGAAAACACATCCCAATATTCTTTCGCAAAATCAGCGTTTCCTTCTGCACGGGTTATTGCTGCTGCCAACACCAGCATGTTTCCCGATTCTTCTACCGGCATGGGTTCCCCATAGGTCATTCCATTGGCTATAGGGAAGGTCCCTACATCATGAGCCGCATAGGGATGATCGTATTTACCACTTTGGCTATAATACAAAATCGGAATCATCATCCCTTTCAACAAGGTCGGATTGTAGTACAGTGACAGCGGAGATGATGGATAGGTGATATCTACTGTCGCTATAGAGCCATTGCTGAAATTCTCTTTACTGAAAAATAGCGGTTGCCCTTTCGGTCCTTCTACCAATTTATGTGCTGCCATCGACTGACGATAAGCCAGTTCACATATCTTTGCATATTTCTCGCCGCCGGCCGACAACATCTGTTTCCGGAGTTTCTTATCAAAACGATCACATTTTCGCATTACCGAACCATATGATTTTTCTGCATTAGAAAGCATCTCTTTCGTTGTCATACCTTTTCGCTTCCACCAGGCCTTCAGCTGTTTGTGAAAGTATTCTATGGAATATATCTGGTCATATGCCAGGACAACATGTCTTTTTACCGACTTTGATTTCACTTCTCCCAAATCATAGGAACTCGCCAATGTTATTGGGTTATCTCCGGCTGAGCGGGGTTTATTTTGGTCATCTTCTATATCTAATGTTCCACTAGAAACAAATGCACCTACAGAAGCAGAGGATGAAGCTATTGCAGAACTACTTCCTGCTGCATCGGGAGTTCCTAAATACAAATAGCCCCAATCAATGCGTACATCATCTCCCTTGCGGCCCAAAATATCCTGACTTTCTGTACCTACCCGCATTAAATCCAGATTATCGGTACTGCTTCGGCTCCACGTTACCTGTTGATCCGGAGTATTCACTGCCATATTTCCCGCTGCACTGAAATATAATTGCACATCATGGGTTTGATTATCAACTGAGCTTACTTCAAACGAAATATAGTTTGC
>CAZLDH010000259.1:0-1605 GCA_964558275.1 uncultured Chitinophagaceae bacterium | reverse complement strand
CCAGCCGACCGCCATCCCGCTACGCGGGCTGGCGGCGGCTGAATTCCAGCGTTAGCTACTCAAAAACCCATGCGCAAATACGCATTACTTTTCCTGTCGCTGTTGTTCGTCTTTGCGTCTTGCAGCGCAGCGCAGGTTTCCGGCCATCCGGCCCGTGTCTTGTTCGTCGGCAACAGCCTCACCTATGTGGGCAACCTTCCCGCGGTCTTCTCGGCGCTGGCGCACACAAATGGCCACGCGGTTGATAGCTACATGGTCGTGGCGCCAGGCGGTACTCTCACGCAGCGCGTAGCGGACGGGTCGGCTTCGCATGCCCTACAGCAG
The DNA here is from genome assembly GCA_964558275.1 of uncultured Chitinophagaceae bacterium. Taxonomy (GTDB): domain Bacteria; phylum Bacteroidota; class Bacteroidia; order Chitinophagales; family Chitinophagaceae; genus FW021-bin31. The sequence goes on along the minus strand of CAZLDH010000259.1, from coordinate 1,281 downwards.
TGCCGCTGCACCACCTTGGTCCTACAAGAGCGTGGGGGTGATTTGTTCGGTGGCTTTGGCGCCGATGCAATGGCGCAGTCAAAGCACGCTATCGCTGCGCTCGCGAATGCTGGGCATGCTGGCGGGGCAAGCGTCTTGCTTTTGGGCTCGTATAACTCTCTCAGCGTGTCGCATCACCTCGTTGTCATGGAGGGCGCGGCGGCGCAAGCCGCCGGCATTCCATACATCGCCGTCTCGGAGCGGCTTTGGCGCCTGCATAAGGCATATCCGTCGCTCGAGTGGCTGCGTAAGGCAGGCGGCCACCCCGGCAAAGCTCTCACGTTGCTCGATGCCATCCTTCTCTACAAGCAGCTGTACGGGGCATGGCCGGCAGCCAAGCCATTCGTCGTCCATGCACCAATCTACGGTGTCCACACGGGTCTAAAGCCGATCCTCAGGCGGGCCAACGCTCCGCCGCCCAATGCAGGCGCGCCGCAGACAGTGGCATACTCGGCTTCTGTAATTGGCGAGTTCGTTACTGCTCTCGAAAAGCCGAGCAGCTAACAACTCGGTCAACCGGACGCAAATCCCGCTACGCGGTCTTTGCGCCGGTTACCTCGGGCGTTAGATTACCTGGAGAACTTGATGCCGTTCTACGCACTTCAAGCAATCGGTTACGTCGCGCCAATCATTGCGCTCCTCGTTTTGCATCGGCGTATCAGGCGTAAGGCGCAGTAGCGATGTACATGGGCCATTTGGGCGTCGCGCTTGGCACACAGCGAATCTCGGGCCGGTCACCCCTCTGGCTGCTACTCGTCGCATCGGTACTGCCGGATTTGGTCAATGCGTTCAGCGGCTTTACACCATGGCATGCGTTCGCTATCGAGTACTCGCATACGCTAGGCGGCGTGCTTGTGCTCGCAGCAGTCATGGCTGTTGTTGGTGCCTTGGTCGCTCGGAGTGTGGCTGTCGCGTTAGTAGCCGGCGCATTAGTCATCTCGCACCTACTGCTCGACTTCGTCACGAGCCGTGTAAGCCTTTGGCCGGGCGGGCCTGTGGTTGGAGCTGGACTCTATAGCCATCCGGTTGCGGACTTCGTCGTAGAGGTTGTAGTCATCCTCGTCGGCGTCTACCTATACAGTCGAGCTGCCAAAGTCTCTGTGCGGCGAGCTCCGGTAATAGGTATGGCCGTGTGGCTCGTCGGGTTACAGCTCGTATGGGATGCAATGCTGCTACATGGCGGGTAATCTAACAATTCCATAAGAGACTTCCCGTCAATACCATCAAGGTGAACCTCTCGCC
>CAZLDH010000258.1:0-1629 GCA_964558275.1 uncultured Chitinophagaceae bacterium | reverse complement strand
TCGAACAGCACCTTGTACTGGCACACGCGGGCCACGCCGGTCTGCGGGTCGCGCAGATGGAACAGGTAGTTCCACTCGCGCACGTTCCACACGCCTTCGCTGAAGTGCGGCGCCCCGATCAGGTCCTGGATCTGGTGCTTGTTCAGCCCGGCATGGATCCGGCGCAGGCGGTCCGGCGTCGGCCAGGTGCCTCCATCGTGCAGCGGCGTGGTGTCGTCCGGCGCCGGCCACACCAGTTGCCCGGCGCTGGTGCCGTCGCGCGCGATGTCGTGGCTGAGGCTGCCGCAGGCGGAAAGGCCGCCGGCCACGGCCAGCGCCAGGGCCGCCGCGACGATGTGCTTGGTCTGTTTCATGCTTTTGTCCCCGGTATTGGATTCCGATGTCGCGCCCCGCATCACCACACGATGGCCGCGCCCACGCCGACGCCGGCATCGCCCTCGGTGTTGGTGGTGGCGTTGAGCTTGAACACGTAGCGCCCGCTCTCGCTGACGGTGGACACGCCGATGGCCAGCCCCGTCTCGCCATGGAACTGGCCCAGCGCCACCGCCGCCGAGCTCTGGTCGGCATCGTAGGCCTGCGGCAGGCTGGCCATGGCCATGGCCGAGGCGACGCCGGCGTCCACGCGTTCGCCGAGCACGTTCAGGTTGCGGTTGACCGTGTCGAAACGCTGGTCGGTGTAGGCCTTGGCCCAGCTCTTGGCCTTGGTGACGGCGCCGTTCAACTGGTTGACGTTGACCGCGTCGGTCCCTGCCGTGCCGGGGGCCACGTGCGTCACCTGGCGCGTGTAGCCATCGGCACCGACCGACACCGCATCCTCGCGCGTGGCCACGGAGCCGGCCCCCAGGGCCACGCTGCCCTCGCCCGAGGCCTGGGCGCCGGCACCGAGCGCGGTGCTCTCGTCCGCCGAAGCCACCGCGCCGGCGCCGCCGGCGGTGGCATCCTCGCCGGAAGCCTCCGGCTTGCCCTTGCCGGCACTGTCGTTGACCTGGAAGTAGCCACCCTGGCCTTCCTGGATGTTCTGGATGGCGGTGCGGTTGTCGGCCACCTTCTGGTTGGTCTCGTACAGCTGCGAGCCGTTCACGGCATCGGTGCTGTCGGCGGACACCTCGCCACGATGCACGTTGGTGATCGTGGTGCCGCCGGTCCTGCCGCCGTCCGTGGAGGTCGTGCCGCCGAGGGTGACCTGGCTCTTGTCGTCACCGTCGTACTGCACGGCGTTGTCGGCCAGCTGCTGCACGTCGCCGGCCACCTGGTCGAGCTGCGACTTGTTGACCGCATCGGTGGGGTCGGTACCCGGTGCCACGTGGGTGATCTTGAGCCCGCCGGCATCGATGCCGCTGATGCTGATGCTGGGGCCATCGACGATGAACAGGCCGGTCGTGTCGATGCGGATGTCATTGCCCAGGCGGATGCTGTCCACCGCGATGTCGTCGGCCAGATCGAAGGTGACGTCGTTGCTGGTCGCGGTCTTGCCGACCACGATGTTGCCGTCGCTGTTGCTGAGGTCGACCGTGTCGTCCGGACCGACGTTGCTGCCGTTGGCGCCCTGGGCGGTCAGGTTCCATCCGGCGTTGGCCGCGTTGTTGGCCGAGGCGATGGCGTCGTTGATGTTGTCCTCGCCGGTGCCGC
>CAZLDH010000257.1:0-1683 GCA_964558275.1 uncultured Chitinophagaceae bacterium | reverse complement strand
CCTTGTTGAATAAATTTCCTTCTTTGCATAATTCAGATTTTGGGCCTAAAATAAGGTTATATGTATGAGGTAGCGTTAAAACTGGCAAACCTTTTTAAAAGTTCCTGGTAATAAATTAAATTAGAGAATTCGATCAAACATTTAAAACCAGGAACCATGAAAACCAAAGTTAAGCAATTAGATTTTACTGGGATGTCATTATTTTGCGGCATAGATGTTCACAAGAAAAGTTGGAGAGTTGATATTCGAAATGCAGAATTCAACTTAGAAAATTTCAGCCAAAATCCCGATGCACCTTCTTTGTTAAAGCATTTAAAGAAAAACTATCCGGGGGCCTATTTTCAAATTGCCTACGAAGCAGGGTTTTGTGGATTTGGAATACAGCGTTATTTTGAGAAACATAACGTAAATTGTCTGGTAATAAATCCGGCAGATGTGCCTTCATCAGACAAAGATAGAAAGAGAAAGCAAGACAAGATAGATGCTTCTAAGATAAGCAGAGAACTCGGCAAGGGCCGATTAGAGGGGATTTACATTCCCGGTATAGAGATGGAGCACGCCAGGAGTTTGCTCCGGCAGCGGGCGAGAATAATAAAAGATCAGACCAGATGCAAGAACCGGATATGGAGTATCTTGATGTTTAATGGATTGGAACTAGAACACATCAACCCCAATCAATACTGGAGTAAGTTGTTTATTAGCAAGCTAAGGGAGCTGGCATCCGGGCAGGAAGAAGCCTTAAATACCACTTTAGATATTGCGATAGAAGAATATCTACAAATCAGAAAGATAAATCTAAAAGCGACCAGAGCTATACGAAAGCTGTCTCGACAGCCGGGTTGGTTAGAAGTTCAGGAAATACTACAAAGTATTCCGGGGGTCGGACTGATTAATGCGATGGTTTTCCAAACGGAAGTTCAGGATATGAAGCGATTTAAGACCCTAGACAAATTATGCTCTTTTGTGGGAATTGTACCGGATACGAGAAGTAGTGGAGACAAAGATAGCGTTCGTGGAATTACTCATCGTAGTAATGTTTTTTTAAGATTAGCAGTTGTGGAAAGCAGTTGGACTATTATTCGAAAAGATCCGGCTATGCTGATGAAATACAGGACGTATTGTAAAAGGATGAGTGAGAATAAAGCCATTATAAAAATAGCTAAACATTTACTTAGCAGGATGAGACATTTATGGTTGAATGGCGTTAAATATGAAAAAGGAGTGGTAAGCTAAGCGAGGTTGCGTTTTTTAAGGCATGGGGGCCTCAAGAGTAAATGAGGGCCGAGAAAAAATTTCCCGCCCCTCAATAAAGATCGATTTACTCCATCGGCCACAGGCTATCCCTTGCCGAGTTGCCCGCCGGCATTGCTACGGCTCCGTTTGACCTGATGGGATAAAGTTATGAAACAAATAGATAAAACACAATTTAAAAGCATTTATGGCACTTACCGCTAATTAATTTCTACAGCATGGAGATTGCATCAAAGAGGACTGTTTAATAAGGTTGCAAGTGCCATTTTAAAAAACTGAATGTAACTATGCAGCACGGATTAGGTAAAAAAACTAACGTTGACTGTTGATTGAAGTGTGCTTTTTATTGATGTTTACTATTCAAAATAGATATTCAAATGTGAAAAGTAAAAAAATATTATCAGGAATTTGAACAAAACCTCAACATAGAAG
>CAZLDH010000256.1:0-1688 GCA_964558275.1 uncultured Chitinophagaceae bacterium | reverse complement strand
GCCTAGGGCTTGTGTACTAGGTAAGTTCGTAGTAGGCTATAGGTACAACGCGGGGAACGGCCCCGGTTGGGAGAGGTAGTCATGGATATGTACTCGGTTCGGGACGCGCTCAACGCGGACGTCACCTTAATCGATCAGGGCGGCTCGGCTACGGCGCTCGGTAACGAGGTCAAGGTTCACGACCGGGAAGGCGAGGTAGTGGCCCGGCTTCAGCTCACCCCTACCGGGGACGTGTGCATGTACGACGGCGAGGGCTTCTTCGGTAGCGCGCCCTGGGAATTCCGGGACTCCATGATGGAGGAGGCTATCGGCGCGGTCATCGAGTCGGGGCTGGATCGGTAAGTAGTACAGCCCGCGTAGGCGAACCGGGGATCGTTCCCTCGGGCGGGCGCTAGAAGTTACCCCAGAGTAACTTCGGCCTAGGGCTTGTGTACTAGGTAAGTTCGTAGTAGGCTATAGGTAAGACGCGGGGAACGGCCCCGGTCGAGAGAGGACGTCATGCGAGACGAGATCATCAGGGCGGCGCTGAACGACCCGGACAACTACTACGACCCCGAGGAAGGGGTTCTGTACGGCCCCGGCTACTCGGGGGATGGGAACCGAATCGAGCTGGCCCGGTTCAACCGCCGGGATCTGACCGAGCGCTACGGGGGGCCGCTTCCGGCCTGGATGGCGCGGCGGGGCTACAAGCTCTGGGACGTCGTCGGGAATCAGTACGACCCGACGCTACCGGCCATGGTGATCGAGGAGGCGGGGCTCCGCCCGGTGGACGACCCCGGCGCGGTGTATACCTGGGCCGAGATCGAGGAAGACTACGAGGACCGGGATATGTTCCTCGACGGCCTGGTGAAGTTCGTCTTCTGAGGAGGACAGCCCGGAACGGTTAGGGCGGGTTCGATTCCCGCGCCGGGCACGAGACGCGGGGAACGGCCCCGGTCGAGAAAGGACGACATGAACTACGACGACCTGATGTCAGCGCTACCGGGGGTCACGGTAACCGAGCTACGTAAAGCCCTGGAGCGGGCGGAGCGTAACGGGTTCGGGAGCGCTCAGGTGTTCATCAGTGACGACCCGGACAGCGTCTCGGGTAACACGCCTGAGGACGAGAACCTGTACGTGACTATGGCCGGGAGTGACGGCGACTACTGGCTCAGCTACTGAGCCGGAAGCCCGGAACGGTTAGCGGGGGTTCGATTCCCCCACCGGGCGCTAGAAGTTACTCCAGAGTAACTTCGGCCTAGGGCTTGTGTACTAGGTAAGTTCGTAGTAGGCTATAGGTAAGACGCGGGGAACGGCCCCGGTCCAGGAAAGGGAGACATGACCGTCAACGACCTGATCGAGATCCTCCAGAGCGCGGCCGACGAGGGCCACGGCGAGCGGAAGATCCTCGTCGCGGAGCAGCCCAACTATCCGCTCGCCGCCCGGTTCGAGGGCGTCTACGTGGAGGGCGAGGACGAGGCTGAGGACAAGGGCGAGCAGCCCGCCGTCTGGCTCGTGAGCGGGGCGAACACCTATGACCGGAACCCCTACTCGGTCCCCCGGGACGCCTGGGACGACGCCATCGCCTACTGAGCTGGAAGCCCGGAACGGTTAGCGGGGGTTCGATTCCCCCACCGGGCGCGTACCCTAGTATCACCACCCCACAGAAGGAGACACCATCATGGCTACTGCAACCCGAGTCAAGGGCC
>CAZLDH010000255.1:0-1690 GCA_964558275.1 uncultured Chitinophagaceae bacterium | reverse complement strand
CTCCGGCAGCGGGTCCAGCCGCATGGTGGCCGTCGTGATGACGCCCAACGTTCCCTCCGACCCCACGAAGAGCGGCAGGAGCCCGGGTCCGGACGCGTGGTTGGGGACGGGGTGGGTCTCGATGACTCTGCCGTCCGCGAGCACGACCTCCGCCGAGAGCACCATGTCCTCGGCCTTGCCGTATTTGGTCGACATCACGCCTGAGCCGCGCGCGGCCAAGTAGCCGCCCAACGTGGCCAACTCGGCAGACGCGGGGTAGTGCGCCAGCATGAGGCCCTGGGCATTGGCCGCGCGCTCCAACGCAGTGCCGCCGACGCCGGCCTGCGCCCTCATCGTGAGCGACGTCTTGTCCACGGCCAACACGGCATTCAGGTGCCTGGTGTCGAGCACCACTCCGCCGTACAGCGGCACAGCGCCGCCTTGGGTCCCTGAGCCGCCGCCGCGCGTCACTACCGGGATCTTGGCGGCGTTACAGATCCGCAGGACGTCGGACGTCTCCGTGGTCGTCGTCGGCATGACCACGGCAAAGGGGGTCGGGCAGGACTCGCCCTTCGCGCGCCACATGTGCGGCAGCCAGTACTGGTCGAGCCCGGCCTCCTCGCAGCGAGACGTGTCGGTGGCGACGTTGGAGGCACCCACCGCGTCCTCGAGCTCGGACACGACTTGCGCCGCCAGCAGGCTCTGGTTCCAGTGCATGACTGCTCCTGTTTGGATGGTGGGCCCGGTGGTCAGTCCTTCCCGGCCACGTGTGGATGGTCCTCCGGAGGTCGGCTCTCAAAGGGGCCGTCCCTCGCTCGGAGGAAGGCATCGAGCCCCTCCTCGGCCTGGAGGTGGAACAGTGACTCTCGGTGCCGCGAGTGCGATGCGTGGGCGAGGGCTGCGAGTACGCCGTTCAGCTGCATCGCCGCGCTCAGCCCGGAGACCTGGAGGCCCAGCATCGCTGTGGCCTTGGCGAGGCGGACGGCCGGCGCTGGCACGGCAGCGATGCGGCCCGCGAGATCGACGGCTCGGGCGTGCAGGCCCTCGTCGGGCACGACCTCGCTGACGATGCCCATTCTCAACGCCTCGTCGGCGCCGAAGTGGTCTCCAGTCAAGGCGTAGCGGTTGGCGTTCTGCCATCCAGCGAGAGCCGTGAAGAGGTAGGACGTGCTGGAGGTGTGCCGCACCTCGGGCTGGCCGAAGACGGCGCTGCGTCCGGCCACGCTGACATCACACGCGAGCTGGTACCAGAATCCCTTCCCAAGGGCATGCCCGTTCACAGCGGCGACGATAGGAATACGCAGCTGCCACAGGTGAGTGAGCTTGGCGATGGTGTCTGCGTCGGCCGCCTGCCAGCGGGCCAGATAGTCAGCCATGTCCTCGTCGTCGCCCGGGGCGGCCGCCCGGCGGCCGGTCTCATCACCGGCGATGTCCTCGCCGGCGCAGAAGGCTCTTCCGCGGCCGGTCAGCACGGCACAGCCGATCCTCGAGTCTGCGGCCAGCTCGTCCAACAGGTCATGCAGGCCCGCCTCCATCGACGGTGTCAGCGCGTTGAGGCGCTGCGGCCGGTCGAGGACGAGCACGCCCACCGGACCGTGACGCTCGAGGCTCAGGTCCTTCATGATGGCTCCAGGGCACCCAGCGCCGCCAGGTACCGCTCCCGCACAGACTGGCGATCAATCTTGTTGGCTCCGCTCGTCGGCAGCGGGCC
>CAZLDH010000254.1:0-1697 GCA_964558275.1 uncultured Chitinophagaceae bacterium | reverse complement strand
CTCTTCTCTAATCTGCGATACTCTACGACCGAATTTTTCAGCATCTAAAACCTGTGATATCTTTTTAGCCATTTCTGAATTTTCATGCAATTTAATCATAAATTAATTAAAGAGGAAATAATTTAAAAGCTATACTTACATTTTACCCTTTCCAAAAAATGAGCCTCTAAATATCTCCTTAGAATCGCCGGAATGGATGACCCAATGGAATTACAATCCGGCTAGATAACTATCCATATATTTTACCCTTGCATCCATCCATTGAAGAACTTCCTGCAAATCTTTTTGCCAGTCGCCTGAGGAACCTCGCTTTCCCCAAATGAGATGTTCCATGTTAAAGGCTTTCTTAGTCTGCCCCGCATATTGAATCACATAATCTCTAAGTTCCCGATATTTATCAGTTTTAAACCATTCCCATTTTTCTTTAAGAAGGGTGATTAAATGCGGATCTTCCATTAGCCGTTCGAAAAAAACGGTACCCAGACCAGCCTCTTTTCCCTGCCAGAATAGTGGAGTAGTTGCGGTATTTATTTTAAAATGTGTTCTGTAGCCGACAAATCCATAACCTGAATCAAAATCCCAAATGATACCCATTTTATATTTCCCACCAGGCTTCTTATTAATGTAGGTGCTTTTCAAATGATTAATCTCTTCATTATCGGTAAAGAGGTAAACGAGCATGTAATTTACAAAAGACACTTTATCAAAATAATCCAAATAATTATTATTGGGAAAAGTGGTGCTATCTATTAGCCGCAACAAGTGCGTAAATTTATTCTTTATTTGATTAAACTCAGCACTGTCCTCTACTTCAGGATTCTGAATCATCACCGGCAGACTAAACAATTTCGAGCTTGTCCAAAACTGCCAATCTTCATCCATCTCATAATCAAGCTCGAGGAGTACGCCCTCTTCACCAATATCAATCCGCCCTGTTCCTACCTCTTTTTGCTCTGTAAAATCATAAAATCCCATAAATTTCCCATTGAGTGTTACAACCACCGGGATCATATGATTGGTAAAAGACATTCCCAGTAAATGTGCCATTTTATAGGGAATGGCATTACCTAATAAATTTCCTATCCGCCAATTGGCTAAAAGAATCCATTCCCTATGAGCATATAAACCAAACAACGGGGCGCTCTCATCCAGTTTTATTTTATATGGTTTCTTTGGAAAATGCCAAGAGGTATTCCCTCTTCCCCAGATTTTCATGACACCCTGATAATCCTCAAAAGTTCCATTCCCGTCTATCACCATATAACCACTTACGTAATCCTCCTTTGAATTAATCGGAGCTTTTCCGTTGGTATAAATAAATACATGAGGAATTCCATAGTCTGTAACCGCATCAGGGGCGGACAAAACCTTAACTCGATATTCCTTTGTACTTCCATCCTCTGCCCGAATAACATACGTTATGGACTGAGTAAAATCATTGGTCGTTACACCGGATTCTTGTTTCGTTGACTGTACCCATATCGAGGATCCTTTAAATTCAAACGAAGCTATCAAATGCGTTTTTTCCACATTGTCGGGTATAAACACAATAATCTCGTCAGTACTAACACGCGCTTCAATACCTTGTCTGATATGGGCTCCGCTATTCAGTTCTTTGGAAAAGGAAAATGACAACAGCTCTTTTTCAGAGCTAAGTGACAGATTCTTATCATTGTCGTTACAAGAAAAAGAAAATA
>CAZLDH010000253.1:0-1699 GCA_964558275.1 uncultured Chitinophagaceae bacterium | reverse complement strand
CGATACTGTGTTCCGCTGTCGGAAGGCTGTACATTGGAGAGGCTAAGCGTAGGGGTTGTTGCTCCAGACATATTGCCCCAATTTGCCCCCTCATCCGTAGAATTTTGCCATTGGTAACTCAAGTTAGTACCGGTAGCCGTCACTACAAATAAAGGACTTGCAGCAGGGCAAACGGTCGTATCTTTGGGTTGTTGCGTAATTTTTGTAGTAATTATTGTAAGATCTAAAGTATCATTCTGCCGAATATTATAATCTGCCAGGGTTCGGTCATCCTCCAACACCTGTCCGCTGAAGGAAAGTTGCTGTTGGCTCGGATTGATGCCGGTAGAGTCCTGAATCTGTTGTTTTACCTGTTGAATAGCATCTGAAGAATGGACACTCAGGCTAATGGTATCCTGATTGGGGATAATAGCTATAAAAATAGAAAATCCTTCACTTACATCCGTAATGCTTACGGTAATTGCCTGCTCATCTGTATTGGTTCCATCAGAAGCCTGAACAATTACTTCGTAATTATTATCTTCATTGACATCCGCAGGATTCTCATAATCGGGAGCAGAATTAAAAATCAAGGCGCCGCTGGTGCTATCAATGGAAAACAACGTCTGATCGGCTCCACCAATTAAGCTGTAAGTTAAAATCGTTCCGGCATCTGCATCAGTAGCGGTTACGGTGGTCACCGCCTTAGTATTTTCAACTATGCTAACCGAAGCCGTATTTCCTCCTCCGTTGGAGGTGATAACCGGGGCATTACTATTGCAATTGGGATCCTTGCTATCTCCGATTATCAACCAGCCGTGATTATCTATAAGCGATTGACGCTCACTTTCTGAAGCGCAATAGGTAAGTCCGTTTGTACCTAATATTAGATTAGCTTGTACATTCTGCGCAGCCCAGCCAATTAGGGTGGAATCGTAATTGGCCGTAGAAAAACCAGAGCTATCGAGCATTCGAATCATATCTGTTACATTAGACACGACCCAGCTACCTAAATCCTGATTAAAAGCAGCAGCATTATAAAACATAGCAGCCATACTCCCTACCTCGGAAACATCCCAATTTTTAAGATTTTGATTAAAGTGAATGGCGCCATAAAACATGCGACGCATCAGGGTAACATTAGACACATTCCAATTATTAAGATTTTGATTGAAGGCCTCTGCCTGGGCAAACATAAGCTCCATATTGGTGACGTTAGACACATCCCACCCCGAAATATCACTATTGAACAAGCTTGCTCCGTAAAACATAAAAGAGGTCTCATTAACGGGGCTCAAATCCCAGTCACTCAAATCGGAGTTAAAGGAAGAGCAATTGCCAAACATTCGGTAAAGTGTAGTATTGGTGGCAAATATCGGTGCATCGTGGTCCGATTCCGTAGTTAGATTTACACATCCCATAAAGGCTTTATCCATCCCTTGCCACACTTGCGTGCCCCACTGCTCAATGGTGAGGAGTTTAGCATCGTTGGTATTATCACTGTGGGGGCCTCCAAACTGAATCGCCGGAAAATCGCCGGTAATTTTTACCGTATACGTGTCTGCGTTGGCATAGGTATGCGTAGCATTTCCTGTTTGGTAGGAAGAAGTACTACTGCCATCGCCCCAATCTACCTTATAGCTATAGGTGTAATTATCGTTTATAGGAATAGTAATGCTTTCGTTGGCGGTGGTGGTTTTCCAGGTGGTGATAAAGGCAT
>CAZLDH010000252.1:0-1716 GCA_964558275.1 uncultured Chitinophagaceae bacterium | reverse complement strand
CTTAGTGGGTTTCTTTTTAAATTTACTCCATGAACCCGACATGATAAAAATAATTATTAACACACAGAAAAATGATTATTTTTATCATCAAAGGCTACATGTGACCTTAAAAACAATAAAAAATAAACACATGAAATATTGTTCTATATTTTTGATTGCATTAGTTTTTCTGACTTTTTCATCTTGTCAATCACAATCTAATTCAGATAATCAGCAAACGGATACGCTGATTGTAATGACCTACAACATTCATCATGGAAATGCGCCGGGAAATCCTCCGGGTAAAATTACTTTAGATAGTATTGCTGCTGTAATTAATAAGGTGAATCCCGACTTAGTCGCCTTGCAGGAAATAGATGTGCATACAAATCGTTCCGGTAGTAAACTGGATGAGGCTAAAAGATTAGCCAAATTAACAGGAATGAAATCCCATTTTACAAAAACTTTCGATTATGATGATGGCGCTTATGGCATTGCTGTACTTTCTCGTCTTTCTATGCTTAAAAAAACAAGTTATCTCCTTCCCAAGGCAGATAGTTCGGGGGAAGAGATTCGAGCTGTGTCATTGATAACAGTGCAGTATAAAGCCCGCCCGACTGAACGTCGTTCGGGCGGGGATAGTTTACAACTTAACTTTGCATCCACGCATCTCGGACTTTCTCAAAAAACCAGATTAATGCAGGTAGATAGCATTTCTAAGATAGCTTCTGCTGTTTCAATTCCGTTCATTATTTGTGGAGATTTTAATGCAACACCGGGTAGTGAGGCTATACAGAATATATCAACAGTATTTCATAGAAGTTGTACGATGGATTGTGACTTAACTTTTCCGTTTGATGCGCCTCGGGAAAAAATAGATTATATTTTTTATAAGGGAAAAAACAGGTTACAACCTATTGATCAGTACGCCATATCGGGGACGAAATGGTCTGATCATTTACCTGTTGTTACTAAGTTTTTAATACAATAATTTGATTAATGTGATAAAAAAAGCATGTCCAAGTGAAATAACTATCACTCGGACATGCTTTAATGTTTAGATGAGGTTAGAAAGGGAACTTAATCGTTTTTTTGTTGCAGAATCTTACCATTGGCATCGATAGCAACATCCCATTCTTCATCACGGTTTTCTAACTCCATGGTATAATTAACCTGATCACCCTCTGTAATTTTAGTTACATCACCAACCCTAAAGCCGTCAAATTCTTTATTGATGGTATTTGTCACTTCTTTAGGAAGATCTCTTTTTGAAATTTCTTCTTCATGACGCAGTAGTTTTCCGTTTTCATCATACCAAACTTCATGATCTGTACCTAAAAGCCCTACTTCAAACTCTACATCATAGTGATTCATTTCTTTTTCCCATTCCACATCAGAGGCTTTTGGGAAGTTCTTTTGAAATTCCTGTTGAATAGCTGAAGGAACCTGATTTGGTCTTAAATCTTGAGCAAAGGTTGTTCCTGCAAATCCGAAGAGTGCAATAGCACTCATTAACATTACTTTTTTCATAACATTTGTTTTTTTAATTATACTACAAAGTAAAAGAGTAAATCTGAAAAGAATTGGGAAAAGAGAATAAATCTAGAAAAAGAGAAGAATCAAATGATTATTTTCTTTTTTAAGAATTTTCTACCGGCAGCGGTTTTGAAATATTTTTCTCTATTTAGGGTTTGCTCAGAAACCTCGAAAACATTTACTATATTGAGTTTTGAGACA
>CAZLDH010000251.1:0-1717 GCA_964558275.1 uncultured Chitinophagaceae bacterium | reverse complement strand
TGGTGTTGGTGGTGGGGGCGGTCAGGTCGTCCGCCCGGAACGACCACGCCACCCGGGGCCGGGGCCCGGAGTCGTCCACGTACGCCAGCGCGGTCAACCCGACGAACTCCACCGGACGCCACGGGAACCCGGTCTCGTTCTTCGGCGCGGCCGGCTGCACCCTCGCCGCCAGCTTCACCGACAACGCCGTGTCCCGCTTCCCCGCGTCCTCGTCCGCGTCCAGGACCACCACCTGCCACAACAACAGCCCGGTGTCCTTGTCCACCTGCTGGGGCCGGGACCCGTCCGGCCTGGCCGGCGCGTTGAAATCCGGCACCGGCTCCACCGCGCCCTTCATGAACGCGCCCTCGGGGAACACGTCGCGGTGCTCCACCTTGATCCGTCGTTGCATGGACATTGATCTTCTCCTTCGCTCGATAAACTTAGCTAGCTATCTCTTGCTATCATATGGAGGCCGGACTTGTCTAGCCATCTGGCCGCTACACTCGTCGGCATGTCCGACGCCGCGCCCTCCACCCGGTACGGCCACCTCGCGTCCGTGCTGCGTGACCAGATCCGGCAGGGTCGCTACCGGGTCGGTGACGAGCTGCCCTCGATCGCGGCCATTGCCGACGAGGCGGCCGTTTCGCACATGACGGTCAAGCAGGCGTTGCGGATGCTGTCCGACGAGGGCGTGGTGTCCACCCGACGAGGCGCACGGGCCAGGGTCGTTACGATGCCCGGCAGTGTCACGGCCCCGCTCGCGGCGCAGCTTCATGAACTCCAGACGCGGGTTGACCGGCTGGAGCACAGAACGCAGGCGCTTGAACGTCATGCCACCAAGGCAACCGGGCGTAGCGGGGCGAAGCCATGACCCTGCGATGCCGCTTCCCTGACGTTTGGGTGCCACACATCGTGTCCGTGTGTGACCGGGGGTCGCCGCTGTGTCAGTGACCGAGTGGACCGGACGGCTTGCGGCGGCGTTTCAGCAGGCCGCGCACCTGTCCAGCGAGGACTTCGCCCGGCGACTGGAAGTGTCGCCCCGCACCGTCGCCCGCTGGCACGAGACCCCGGACATGACCCCTCGGCCCCACCTGCAACAACTGCTCGACCAACAACTCCACCAAGCACCCGACGATGTGCAAAGCAGGTTCCACGCACTCGCCGGGCAACCGGCCGCAGACGTGCCCGGGGTCCTGCACGTCGCGATCGCCGTGGTGACCAAGGACGATGACGTGCTCCTGGTCCGCCGTCGAACCGACACCTCCAGCCTGTGGCAGTTCCCCGCCGGCGTGGTCAAGCCCGAGTCCTCACCCGACGCATCAGCCGTACGCGAGACGCTCGCCGAGACCGGGGTCGACTGCGCCGTCCGTGACCGCATCGGCAGTCGCACCCACCCCAAGACAGGGGTGTTCTGCGTCTACCTGTTGTGTGACTACCTCGCCGGCGAGCCGGAGAACCGCGACCCGGTCGAGAATGACAGCGTGCGCTGGGCACCCCGTGAGGCCCTCGATAGGTTCATTCCACCCGAGAGCGTGTATCCGCCCGTCCGTCAACTGTTACAGGAGTCAGCGTGACCGAAGCACCCGAAGAACGCCCCGCCATCTCGGCCGGCATCATCATCAACGACGGCAAACTGCTCCTGGTCCAGCGCCGGGTCAAAGAAGGCAGCCTGTCCTGGCAGTTCCCCGCCGGCCAAGTCGAACCGGGGGAGACCCTCGAACAAGCCGCCGCACGA
>CAZLDH010000250.1:0-1767 GCA_964558275.1 uncultured Chitinophagaceae bacterium | reverse complement strand
ATTCTTCGTCCCCATTGCGGGGACTCATCCCCTGAAAGGGAATTCTTATGACACAACACCCTAGAGGGCTGCATCTCAACGCCCTCCACGAAGCCGCATACGCGCTGTTTGGCGACGACTGCGACATGCCCACCATCTACGCACTCATCGGAGCCTCTGTGGGGCACCAGCTCGGCATGGATGCACCGTGGCTCAATATCATCGGCGCAGCCAGTGGGGGCAAGACCGAGCGCGTGTGGCCGCTGGAAGCGTTGCCCAACGTCGCTACAGCCTCCAACATTTCATCGGAAGGTGCACTGCTCTCCGCGACCAGCTCGAAGGAACGCACAGATGATGCATCAGGTGGGCTTCTCCGCGAGATCGGGGAAGACGGAATCCTGCTCATCAAAGACGTGACCTCCATCCTCTCCATGAGTGGTGATCGTCGGCAGGCCGTCCTTGCTGCACTCCGCGAGGTTTACGACGGCGAATGGACGCGGAAAGTTGGGACGGACGGCGGCATGTCCTACACATGGCGAGGACACTGCACCGTCATCGGTGCTGTTACGGAAATCTGGGACTCCTACCACTCCGTTATTGCGCAGATGGGTGACAGGTTCATGCTCATTCGCCTTCCCGCTGAAACGAAGCAGAGCCGCAAGGCGAAGGCAAAGCAGGCCGCGCTTGGACGTGGGTCGAAGAAGCAGCGGCTCGCCGCATATAAGAACGCAGTGCTCGCCGTTATCCAGAGCGCGAACATTGCGGATAGCGCGGCTACCGATGGCGAGGTGGATGAGCTGGTCGATATTGCTGATCAGACTACACGGTTGAGAACTCCGTCCGAGGTTGATTGGCGCGGTCACGCTGTAGCGGCACCGACACCAGAGGGCATCTACAGGTTCCTTAATCAGCTGCAATCACTGTTCCAGGGAATGATCGCGGTCGGCATTGATCGTGGCGTGGCTATGGACGTTTGCCGGAAGGTTGGTTACGACAGTGTGCCGCCTCGACGCATGAAGATTCTTCAGTATTTGAACGCTGAGCCGAATTCGCGGAAGAACCGCGTGAGTGTGGGCACCGGCATTCCTGGCACCACGTGTGATCGGGATATAGAAGAAATGCGGATGCAGGGGTTCCTTAACCTCGAAGACAATCTGTACTCCCTGGGTGATGATGTGGACCTCTCGTGCTATGTGCGAAAGTTCCCCAATTTCTGCTCAACCCCCTCTAAGGGCGCGAATGATTCCAGCAAGTCTACCTCTATTAATAACAATATGGGTATAGCAGAAAATGGGGAATCAAAAGTCCAGGTCACACCACATGCGATGCAAGAAACGGACTCGAATAATGACGACAATTCCGACTTCTACGAAATGCTGGAAGCCCTCGAATCGGAGGGACTCTGAAATGTTCATTGAGCAAGACCACCACCACTGGAAAAACAAGCAAGACGCACACTACGCAGCCGTCAAACCGGCAATCCTCGCTAACGGAGAACCGGGCGTATGGGTACGTATCGGCGGCACATTCGCAGTCCTATCGAAAGACGATTACGAAGCCCTCGCCGGGCGAATCGACAACGCGATCAACCAAGCAGAAACGGAGAACCAGAAATGATCCCAGCCAAGCCGAACACATACGCCACTTTTAGCGACACATACAGAAGCAAGTTCCACAGCCACGGGGCAGAAGTTGTCGCGTGGGCCGATAACGGGTGGGCAATGGTACTGCATGCCAACGGCAAAGGCCTTGAGGCCATAAGCCCCTGGGATGTCAAGCGAATCGAAG
>CAZLDH010000249.1:0-1773 GCA_964558275.1 uncultured Chitinophagaceae bacterium | reverse complement strand
CGCAAAAGGCGTGCTGGAGCCGCGCAAAAAGCTGATCGAGGCATTGGCCAAGGCGTTGCTCGAACACGAAACCATGTCGGGTGCCGAGTTCAGTGCCATGTACAAGCGTTGGGAAGGGCGTCATTCCGATCTGGAAAAAACGGGAGCTGGCCAATGACCGAAGGTACACGAACACCCCAAGAGCCCCCGCACCGTCCATTTTTCGGCGGATATAGTGCTCCATGTGGCGGGTCAAGTAGTGTTGCTGCGGGATTCGTGTATATCGAGTTTGCGTAGCGTTTCACGATGGATGGTTGTTGCGTGCGGCTGGTTCGCATGGCTCATGTTTGACGGGAGGTTAACGGGATGGGCGACATACAGATCGAACCGATGGAATTTGTTGGTTATGGCCAGCAGCTCGATGAGCTCATGGATGCCTGGGAGCAGGCCAAAAAAGGCAATCCAACATGGATTGTCTTGGTCGGTGAGACCGGAATTGGCAAGACACGCTTGGTTCAGCAGTTTTTCAAAAGACTGAGCGAAAAGGCTGATCCCGAAAATTATTGGCCGCCCACGTTGCCCGAACCGAAACCAGATGGAGGCCTGGATTATCAGCTCAAGCTGAATCCGGAAAGTGGTCAGTTCGATCATCATCAGAATGGCGAGGCGCCGCCTATCCCGTGGCTGTGGTGGGCATTGCGCGGCCGCGATCCCTCGGAGCATCAAGCCACCGGTCACTTCTGTGCGGCGAGCGAAGGGTTGTCCGCCTTGGAACCTCACTTGGTGCGCTACATGGAAGAGGAAATACAAGCCAGACGCAAGAAGGACTTTGCCAAGGAAATTGGAAAACTCGCGATTGGTCAAATCCCCGGCGTATCGGCCATTATGGATATTTCGGATATTGCGCCAATCGCCATGCAAATACTGAAGGATTTTCTCAAAAAGAATAAATTCAACTTGGAATCTGCAAGGAAATCAAAGCATGACGCGCTCAGGTTGATGCTTGTCGACACTATGATGGCATTTATGGACCACCAGCTACCAGTAGTGCTGGTGCTTGATGATTCTCAATGGTTGGCACGAAAATTCGATAATGAAACATTTGGATTCGTCAAAGACCTTATCGATCGTGTTGCCGCAACCCCATACAAGTTGCTGATAATATCTACAACGTGGTCTCGTGAGTGGGAGGGCGGGCAAGCGGGATCGGTGCGTTGCCTGTTTAATGATTTTGAGAAAAAATATAGTCATAAATCAACAGAGCTTCCCAGTCTTGGTGGAATCGCAAAAGGCGATGCTAAAAAATACATCCACAAGACGTTCCCTGGTCTGGATGATTATGATGCTGACTGCATCGTCCAGAAAGCTGACGGTAACTTTCGTTATCTGAACGAGATATGTCGATGGCTGGCTGCCGCCGGGCGTCGGCGTTGTTTTGAAAACAAGGACCCACGTAGCCGTCTTTCCGAAGATGGCAGAAAGAAACTCGCAGGCCTGATAGGTGGTATGTCGGGCATTGAGTCGCTGGTTCAGAAACGTTATGAAGATCTTGATACGGAATTGCAAGACGCGCTGAAGTATGCAAGCTATCAGGGGTCAAAATTTGACGTACGGCTGGCAACTTTGGCTCGATCAGCGTCCATTTGCTCATGTGATCACGGTATGAGACCTTATGATGAGGCAGAAAAGCCACATGGTTTCGTTATTAATGTCAATGATTTGTTCAAGGAGTTCCAGCATGGGCCATATCATGGAGTAGTTTATAACGACTTGAAGGGATTCACCGACGACTAC
>CAZLDH010000248.1:0-1773 GCA_964558275.1 uncultured Chitinophagaceae bacterium | reverse complement strand
AATCTTCTCAGCCAACCGGGATGCGGTAGTCCAAGACCTCGATGTTTACGCACCGTCTGAGTTCTCAGTGTTCCCCGATGACCGAATGATTATCGCGGGCGACACGTTCCGAGTGCTCGGAGGCGTGCGTGATTTCGATAACGGGCCGTTCGGGTTCAAGCCGGGGCGCGTGATTCGCGTTAAGCGGGTTAAGGAGCTGGGATGAAGCGTGTTGAATTCAAATGGAAGCGTGGCGTGTTCGAACAGCTGCGCCGTCTTCCCGCTGTTGAAAAGGAACTGAAGAAGACCGCTGATGCTGTTGCTGCCGACGCGGGTGCTGGTTACGAATCGTCACTTGGTGACGGGCGCACTCGTTCCCGCGCTTCGGTGGTTACTGCTTCTGCTGAGGCGATTCGCGCTGAGTCCAAGTCTAATAGTCTGCTGCGTGCCCTGGCGAGTAGGCGGGTGTGATGGACGTTCTAATTCCTGCCGATGCGGAGCAATACGTTTACGACCTTCTGACGTCTCACGGCCACACGGTCGGTGCCACACCCCAGGGCGACTCTGCGGGGGCCATGCGGCTGCCGTTTGTGTCGTATGAGATTACGGGTGGTTCACGTCGAAACATGGTCACAGACGCTGTTCTCGTGATGGTGCGCTGTTACGCCGTTTCACGTGAAACAGCATCCGACCTGTGCCGGGAGGTGTACGGGCTTCTCATGTCCGAACAGTACCGGCCTGACGGGAAAGTCAGGAAATCAACCTCAGTCGGGCACCCCGTCTTCTACCCAGACGGTCAATCGAAAACACCCCGATACCAGGCCTCTGTCCAATGGCAGCTAAGGCCCGAACTACTTTAACTTTTAGGAGTAAATATGTCTAATACGGCCTATGTGAACGTTGGCAAGCCGGATACCGGTGTTAGCGGTGGTGTTTCTTCCGCACCGCTGGGGACGACCCTGCCGACTGATGCGACTACCGCGCTTGATGCCGCGTTCACTAATTATGGTTTCATTTCTGAAGATGGTCTCACGGAAACGAACGAGAAGTCTTCGGACAAGATTAAGGCGTGGGGCGGTCGGATCGTTAAGAACCTTCAGACCGACTCTAGCGCGTCGTTCAGCTTCTCGTTTATTGAGTCGTCTAACGCTGACGTGCTGAAGGCAATTTGCGGTGAGGATAACGTCACCGTTTCCGGTTCGTCTATTACTGCGAAGTTTGATCTTGAGCAGCTTCCGTCGCGTGTTTGGAACTTCGATGTTCGTGACGGCGATAAGAAGGTTCGCGTGTCCGTCCCCAACGGTCAGATTACTGAGCTTGGCGACGTGACCTATTCAGATGAAGACGTTATCGCTTACGAGGTTACCGTGGACGCTCTTTGGTCGGATGACCTGAAGGCGTATTACGTGAAGCACCTTGATAACGGGACCGGCGGAGACGGCGGTGGTTCGGGGGAATGACAACCCCCGGTAACAGTACGTTTCCGGGGGCGGTTACGTTCCCTTCGTCTGAATAATGTTTAGACCCCAGTGGGGGCGGTATTTATTCCTGCCCAGGCCCGCCGCCCTCACTGGTTAAACAATCGTCCTGGGCAGATCAAATTGGAGGTTTGGGCAATGAGTGAAGTTGAGACTGTGGCGGATAAGGCGCTGAACACGGAGCCGGAGAAGGTTCGCGTGAAGAAGGCCCTCATCGAGTTTGAAGGAGCGCAGTATTCGGTTGATAAGGATGCTGTGAATGATCTTGATGTGATGGAGTATTTGGCTGAGATTCAGGCTGACCCGGAGCAGAATT
>CAZLDH010000247.1:0-1802 GCA_964558275.1 uncultured Chitinophagaceae bacterium | reverse complement strand
TACCATATAAAGTAGATAAATTTTACTCAATAATATTGATTGCGAAATTCGGGTAGTCAGAGAGCATTGGGGGATTGAAAACAAAAATCATTATGTCAAAGATGTGAGCTTCTTTGAGGATGGAAGCCGAGTCAAGAAACGAGCCTTCAATTTGGCTATCTTAAGAAGTATGGCACTTAATCTATTCAGACACTACCAACTCAATAATATCAAGGAGGCCAGATACGCTTTCTCTCTCGACTGGACTCTGCTTTATAGTTATCAACATCTTTTATAGAATTCAACAGCCCTGCTTCATCAATAGCAATTTTTGATATTATAGCATAAATATATACCTTTGCACTCCGTTAAAAGGGACCTTGTTACTTTTGTGGAGGTGGCTCCGTTCCTATTTTTAATTAAATTCCACTATTTTAAAAATTTATCAATTTTGGAAGAAAACAAAAATCTAACCGATCAAAACGCTGAAGAAGAGCAGAAAGAAACAGCGACAACAAATAAAACTGCTGAAGAAACGCCAAAGGCTGAAGAAGCTAAGGAAGAAGCTACTGCTAGTGACAAGGCGGATTCGACCAAAGAAACAGCTAAAAAAGAAGAAGCGGTTGAAAATGAAGAGGCGGTTGAAAAAGACGACGCCACAAAAAAAGATGACGCTACTGCATCCGAAGAAGCATCTAAAGAAGAAGCATCCGCTCCTGAGCCTAAAGAAGAACCCGTAGCTTCTGCACATGATGACTTTGACTGGTCTATCGACAAACGTCATGTTTCTACTTATTCAAAAGAGGATAAAGAGAAATATGAGAAAATGTATGACGGCACTTTCAAAGATATAGAAGAAGAACAGGTTCTAAAAGGAAACGTAGTCAGCATCACAAATGCAGATGCGGTAATCAACATTGGATTTAAATCTGATGGTCTTATTTCTCTGAATGAATTCAGAGATTTACCTGATCTTAAAAAAGGCGACGAAGTTGAAGTTTATGTCGTTGAGAAAGAAGATAGAAATGGTCAACTACACCTGAGTCACAGACAGGCACGCGTTATCCGCTCTTGGGAGAACATTGTGGACGCTTACAAAACCGGTGAACTTATCGTCGGTACCATCATTAATAAAACCAAAGGTGGTCTTATTGTGGATATCAACGGATTGGAAACTTTCCTTCCTGGTTCTCAAATCGATGTCAAACCCGTCACAGATTATGACCAGTATGTAGGCAAGACGATGGAATTCAAAGTGGTTAAGATTAACGAAGCCATTAGGAATGCAGTAGTTTCTCACAAAGCACTTATTGAAAGCGACATTGAAGAACAACGTGCAGAGATTATCTCTAAATTAGAGAAAGGACAAGTATTAGAAGGTACCATCAAAAACATCACCGATTTCGGTGCATTTATCGACTTAGGCGGTGTAGATGGTTTATTATATATTACAGATATCAGCTGGGGACGAATCAACCATCCATTGGAAGTATTACAATTAGACCAGAAAGTAAATGTTGTAGTACTTGACTTTGATGATGCAAAGAAACGTATCAGCTTAGGCTTGAAACAATTGACTCCTCATCCATGGGATACACTGCCTGATGAAATTCAGGAAGGTGCTACCGTGAAAGGAAAGATTGTAAATATTGAAGATTATGGTGCTTTCTTAGAAATCCTTCCGGGAGTAGAAGGTCTGATTCACGTTTCAGAAATCAGCTGGTCTTCTACCCCAATCAATGCGAAAGAATT
This sequence comes from uncultured Chitinophagaceae bacterium, assembly GCA_964558275.1. Lineage (GTDB taxonomy): Bacteria > Bacteroidota > Bacteroidia > Chitinophagales > Chitinophagaceae > FW021-bin31. The sequence continues at coordinate 71 of CAZLDH010000247.1, read as the reverse complement.
CTTTGATATGGGCACAGAATACGAAGCTAAAGTGGTTACCCTGAACAAGGAAGACCGCAAGATGAGCCTTT
>CAZLDH010000246.1:0-1814 GCA_964558275.1 uncultured Chitinophagaceae bacterium | reverse complement strand
TCTACTGGGCCCTAGCAACGGTAATATCAGGCGTAATGCTTGGTGGCTTAATTTCCGCAATCCTAGGTATCATGGCAGGGGCATTTACCATGGCTATAATTTTTTGTGGTGGAATTTTCTACACCTCTCAAGAGCAAAGGAAAGGACTACACAATAAAAATAAAGAACAAGGTTACTTTGTTCATCAAACTAATTTAAACGGTTATGGCAAGAAAAAAAATATTTAAACAGCCTTATTTAGGTGTAGAAACATCTGATGAGGAAATGCATTGTTTACTGGGTTTAAAAGGAGAGCTTAGTGCGGTTTTTCAACTGACCAATAGCGTTCAACAATATTCAGCGAATGAGGATCAATATCAGGGTTTTCATTCTACTTTTCTGAATATCATTAAAATACTTGGAGAAGGATTTACCATTCAAAAATTAGATGTGCTTTCAAAAGCTAAATACAAAGCTCAGAATGCAAGTACTTTTTTACAGAATAAATATAATGAACATTTTAATGGTAGAGAGTATAACAAAATTAACACATATCTAGTTCTAACAAAAAACCTAAGAAATAACGCTAAACATTTTTTAGAAGATTTTAGAGCTTATAAGCTTTCAGTACAGAAGGCTATGCAGGCATTAGACTCTGCTGGTTTTAAGCCTAAACTTTTACGAGAGAAAGAGCTCAATATGCTCTACCTTAGGTTTATCACGATGAACTTCTCAGAAAAAAATATTGTCATGGATAACTTCCATGCGACTAAAAGTCACGTAGAAATTGGAGAAAAAACACTTCGTTCGATCTCTCTAATTGATATTGATCGAATAGAACTTCCAAATACTATTGCTGCTTATAAAACAAATGATGATTTCCCTATGGATACGATGCATTTCTTGCACCAGGTTCCAAATTTCATTACACTAGTTTATAATCAAGTCATCGAAATTCCAAAACAGACTCAAACAATACAAAAATTACAGACAAAACAAAATAAGCATAAAGGCATACCAGATCCTGAAAACGATCATGCAGTAGAAGACATTCAAGAAATGTTTGAAGGAATTGCCCGGAGTAACCAACTGCTGGTGAAGGCACATTTTAATATTCTGGTATGCTGTGAATCCGAACTACTCACCAAAACAACAAATAGTATTGAAAACGCTTTGTTTAGTCAGGGAATTATCCCCTCCAAAAACGCTTATAACCAGCTCGAGCTTTTCCGATCAGCAATTCCTGGTAATAGCGTGGAGCTAAAAGAATATGATTTGTTTCTTACTACTGCAGATGCTGCAGTTTGTTTTTTTTTTAAGGAAACACTACCAATAGATGAACCTGCTCCTAAGGGCTTTTCTATTCAATTTACAGATCGGCAAGGAATCCCAATTAAAATTGATCCGGCCGATTATTCAAGAGAAATTGGATGGATAAACAATAGAAACAAATTTACTATTGGCCCTTCGGGTAGCGGTAAGTCATTTTTTATGAATAATCTAATCGAACAATATCTGTTATACAATACGGATGTTGTTGTTATAGATACTGGGGATTCTTATTCAGGAACTTGTTCTTATTATGGAGGTAATTACATTACCTATAAAGAGGAAGCTCCTATAACCATGAATCCGTTTGTGATGACCAAGGAGGAATATAATATTGAAAAGAAAGACTTTTTGGTTGCTCTTATAGCAATTATTTTGAAAGGAGCAGATGGCAAACTTTCACAAGTAGAAGAAGATCTTATCGCTTTTATCATCACAGAGTATTATCATGCCTACTTCAATCAGAAAGATATCCATTGGGTTAACAATGCAAGTGTAGAAGAATT
>CAZLDH010000245.1:0-1816 GCA_964558275.1 uncultured Chitinophagaceae bacterium | reverse complement strand
GCGTTGTTGACGAGCCCGTACAGCGGCGCGTCCGCGGTCACCGCGGCGGCCATGGCGTCCACCGAATCCGGGTCGGCGACGTCGACGCGGACGAACCGCGCGTCGATCCCCTCGCCGGTCAGGTCGGCCACCGCCGCGGCGCCCCAGTCCTCGCGGATGTCCGCGATCCACACCCGGGCGCCGAGTGCGCCGATGCGCCGGGCCATCGCCAGGCCGAGCCCGCGGGCGCCGCCGGTGACCAGCACTGCTCTTCCGTCAAGCCTCATGCCGAGGCCTCCTCTGCGACTCTGTCGACGATGTAGAGGAATGAGCGCGTCCAGGCCGTGAACGTGTCCGGGCGCTCCAGGTGGGTGAACCTCCCGGCGCCGTGCATAGTGACGAACACCGCCTCGGGGATCGCGGCGGAGATGTCCTGGCTCGCCTGGACCGCCGCGGCGCCCGCGTCCTCGCCGGCGATGACGAGGCTGGGCATGAGCAGCCCGCGCAGCGCCACCGTCAGGTCGGCCTCCGCGAGCGAGCGGGCCGCGGCGGCGTACCCGGCTGAGCTCACGCCCCTCCCGAGTGCGGCGCGGATCGCGCTGACGGCCTCGGGGGGCAGCGAGGGCGAGACGCCCGCGACGGCCTCGGCGGCCACAGCCTGCGCGCTGCCGGCCTGCGCGCTGTCCGCCCGCGCCCGAAGGTCCTGCGCCCCGGAGGTGCCTGCGCAGCCCACCGACGAATCGGAGACGATGACGCTGCGCACGAGATCGGGGCGCGCCGTGGCCAGCTGCATCGCGACGGCACCGCCCCAGCCGGTGCCCAGCACGTGCACCGGGTGCCCGGCAGCGCCGTCGCCGTCGGCGCTCCCCGCAGCCGTCCCCCGGGCGATCGCCTCCGCGGCACGCTCGGCGTACCACTCGACGGACGGCGTGCCCGACGGCGCCGGGGCCCCGCCGTAGCCCGGCGCGTCCCACGCGGCCACGCGGTAACGGTCGGCCAGGCCGGACAGAACCGAGAACTGCGCTCCCGAGCCGAGCAGGCCGTGCAGGCAGAACAGCACCGGCCCCGCGCCTGTCGCGTGCACCGCGGTGCCGCCTGCGGCCGGGGCCCCCTCTCCACCTGGGTGCCGAACGCCCGACTGAGACATGCTGTGCTCCTTGATCCCTATTTCGCGTGATCCAGTTCACTGGATTGCTTGAGCGTTAAGAGTATTACGTCTAAACCGAATGTCAAGCCACGGCAGTGTCTCGGATCACCGTCGAGGCCGATACGGGCACTTCACGAGGGCGGCAGCCAGGGTGTTCGACGACTCCGGCAACTCCCTTACATATCAACTGCTTATGAGTTAACCTCTTGTCATGGACCTTCAACTCCGAGACCGCGTGGCGCTGGTGACCGGCGGCAGCTCGGGCATCGGGCTCGCCGCCGTCGAGCAGCTCCTCCGGGAGGGCGCCCGGGTGGCCGCATGCGGCAGGGACGCCGACCGGCTCGACGCCGCGCTGACGCCCCTGGCCCGCAGGTTCCCCGGCGCACTCGCCTGGTGGGCCGCGGACGTCCTGGCGCCCGCACAGGTCACGGACCTGGTCGCCCGCACCTTCGACCGCTTCGGGGCGCTGCACCATCTGGTGAACAACGCCGGCGCCTCACGCGTGTCCACGTTCACCACCACCTCCGACCAGGACTGGACCGAGGAACTGTCGCTGAAGTTCTTCGGGGTGGTGCACCCGGTCCGTGCGGCGCTGCCGCACCTCACCGACTCCGACGGCGCGTCGGTGGTCAACATCAACGCGGTCCTGGCCCGCCAGCCCGAGCCGCACCTGGTCGCCACCAGCGCCGC
>CAZLDH010000244.1:0-1840 GCA_964558275.1 uncultured Chitinophagaceae bacterium | reverse complement strand
TTTAAAATTTACATCCTGTGATTCAATTTCATTCTGACTAAATGTATCAATATAACGCTCATTCAAAATATTCGGATAATAATGAATTCCATTTCCAATCTCATCCTCATCAATAAAATGCGCTTTCTTTTGACAAGAAAAAAGAGTCAAAAAGAAAAGACTCACCAAAAACCAACCAACATATTTATTTAATTTCATAGTACAATCATTAAAGCAATTCTTCCTTTTCTAAGGCATTTTTCAACTTATCAGGAATACGTATTGTTTTTCTCTTTTGATAATCAAAACAAACCATGCCTGTTTTTGCCTGAGCGATGATAATCTTTTCCTCATCCCGTTTACAACTCAACTCATAAAACAAATCAAACCCCACACTTCCAATATCATAAGCAACTACCCCAACCGACAAAACATCTCTGTAGAAACCTTCATTCTTATACGCAATGGCAGCATCAGCCATAATTAACCCTGCACCAAATGCTTCCTTTTCGCTACATCCCAATGCGTTCAAAAAACGCATCCTCGCTTCATGCATAATCGAAAGAACTGCATCATTTCCTAAATGTCCACCATAATTAACAGCACCAATCAAAACAGGAACTTCGGTATAAAAAGAAAGTGCTTTAGGACAAGAAATCTTTATTCTAGCCATTGAAATAATCTATTTTAAGGTTTCCAGATAAGTTGTAAATTTTTTAAAAGCCTTTGCACGATGACTATACCTGCTTTTCTCATCCATTGACATCTCGGCAAAAGTTTGATTAGCCCCTTCAGGAACAAAAACAGGATCATAACCAAAACCACTAACACCAACACGCTTTTCGGCAATTTTACCTTTGCAAACACCTTCAAACTGCACTTCTTTTCCATCCAAAATAAAGGATATTACCGTTCTAAATTGTGCTGTTCTATCTTCAGTACCCTTTAAATTTTCTAACAACAAAGCTATATTATCTTCCGAACTACGCTGCGGTCCCGCATAACGAGCCGATAAGACACCGGGAGCCTTCTTCAAAGCATAAACTTCTAAACCGGTATCTTCAGAAAAACAATTTTTCCCACATTTTTTGTATATCGTTTCCGATTTTTGTCGGGCATTTGCTTCAAGGGTATCAAAAGGTTCCGGAATATCTTCTGTAAATCCTAAGTCATCCAAACTAATGATATCCCAATCCTTTGTAGTTAACGACCTAATTTCTTCCACTTTATGCTCATTATGAGTAGCAAAGATCAAGATTTTCATATCTTTTATTTAAAATTAAGTAATTCTTGTAATCCACTCCAAAACATTTTTTTACAATTTTTATTCTGCTGCATTAATCGTAAACTATCTGACCATAAATAAACGCAATGATCTATTATTTTTATTTTATTTTTTTCTACATGTACACCAGACCAATCTTCGAAACCGGTTCCCAGTAAAATTACTTTTTCAGGATTTAACTCCTGCTTAAAATAAGCAAAATCATCATTGGGATACGAACTCACATTAACCAATGCAATATCCTCCAAACTCCAGTGACAAGCATTCAGAATATTCGTCAAAAGTGTAAATAAATCTTCAGGAAGCCAGGTATTTTTATCATTCTCTATAAATACAGTAATATGTTTATGATTATTACCAAGATAAGACAATGGGCGTGACTGTTCCGCTGTATCTGTCTTCAATTTCTCCGGAATAATCGGACTTTGATATAACTGCGCCAGAAAAAGGGGGCTGATTGATATATTTTTTAGACTCATTTAGGAGCTACTTTATAGATTTTAGGTACTTTTATTTGTAAAAATTCCGTTTCTTTGCAATAATAAGAAAAAATAGTACTTCCTACATAAAAATTTC
>CAZLDH010000243.1:0-1861 GCA_964558275.1 uncultured Chitinophagaceae bacterium | reverse complement strand
ATCGCCCAATTAATCATTTAAAAGTAAATTTGTCCTAAATGCACAACGGGTATAATATATAATTAAATAAAAGCAATCTTCTGTGTGCTCTAAAAAAAAATGGAAAACTTGAAAAAACAGAAATAATTAATGAAGAAATAATAGCATCTAAACCCCAGCAGATGTACAAATAATAGGATATAATTGCTAAAATTATATAAATAATAACAGTAGAATATTTAAATAGATTCATTAAGTATTATTTGACACTATCCCGTAAAGTGTGTAAATTATTTTTAAGGGGTTAGGATTTATATTCTAACCCTTTCTTCAAAGATAGTTAAAAATTGATTCAAAACTACGCCCCAGTTTCTAATTGGCATTGTCCATTTTTTGGTAGCCTCTCTAACAGCTAGAAAAACTGATTTCATAACTGCTTCATCTGTAGGGAATGACAGCTTATTTTTAGTGTATTTTCTAATTTTTCCATTTAAGTTTTCAATTAAATTAGTGGTATAAATAATTTTTCTAATTTCAACTGGAAATTCAAAGAATACGGTCAAATCATCCCAGTTATTCTGCCAGCTTTGAACAGCATACCGATATTTAGAACTCCATTTTTCATCAAAGTCTTTTAAAGCAGCTTCCGCAGCTTGTTTGGTCGGAGCGGTATAAATTTCCTTTTGATCTCTGGCGAATTCTTTTTTATCCTTCCAAACGACATATCTGGAAGCATTTCTGATCTGATGGATAACACATATTTGAGTCTTTGAGAGAGGAAAAACATTTTTAATGGTATCTGTAAATCCATTAAGGTTATCGGTTGCAGTAATAAGAATATCTTCTACTCCTCTTGCTTTCATATCGGTTAACACACTCATCCAAAATGCTGCGCTTTCATTTTTGCCTAACCATAGCCCTAGTACTTCCTTTTTTCCATCTCTACGTAGTCCAATAGCGATGTAAATGGTCTTGTTGATTACCTTAGAACCTTCTCTTACCTTGAATACTATCCCGTCCATCCAAACAATCAAATAAACAGGTTCTAGTGGGCGGTTTTGCCAAGCAATGATGTCGTTTGTTACACGATCTGTAATGCGGGAAATTGTTGTCGTAGATACATTAAAATCATACATCTCTCGTATTTGTTCTTCAATATCGCTATTACTCATCCCTTTAGCGTAAAACGAGATAATAATATTCTCCAATCCATCGAGCATATTCTCTCTCTTCGGAACTATCATTGGATTAAAGCTTCCATCCCGGTCTCTTGGAACATTAATCTCTGTTTCACCTAAAGTGGTCTTTACTTTCTTCTTTCCATATCCATTACGTGCGTTTGACACCTTGCTTCTAGTATGCTTTTTATAGCCTAAATGAGCATCTAGTTCTCCTTCTAACATAGCTTCTACACCTCGTTTGTGAAGTTGCTTAACAAAAGACAAAAGTTCATCTCCTGTCTTAAATTGTTTTAAGAAGTCTTCTGATAATAAATCTTCCTTTTTCATTATGTCTGTTTTTATAAGTTACTAAAATATAAAAGGGGCTAAAACTAAATATCGTTTTAACCCCTTTTTAATAACTTACAAAGTTTTTAGGATACTCCCATATAATCTGATGAACTCTTGTATTTAAATACGGGTCTGCTAATCCCACGCTCTGATGTCTTTTTATAAATTGTTGAAATATTATTATGTTCTGCTAAATAATAAAGTGTATCGCCAATAAATTGATAATTATCAGATTCATCAATATACGAGAGAGAGTCTAAAATATATTGATTGGCTAACTGTATGTGTAATTTTTCTTGCGAATAAACTAACAGTGGCAAAAATGCCACCGTTAGTATAAAGGTAACAATTTTTTTCACGTATTTTGTTAT
>CAZLDH010000242.1:0-1865 GCA_964558275.1 uncultured Chitinophagaceae bacterium | reverse complement strand
CCCAATAATGGAGAACTCAATCCCCGAATAAATATATATTGATGTGTACCCGGCTCTCCCGAAGGCTCCTCTACATAAGCACCTGCTACACTTCCTTCAAGCATTTGTTGTAGAGAAATATAAGGCTGACGTGCTATTCTTTTTACAGATACGGTATCATTCACATTAATATGCTTAATATCAATTCCTGTAAAGTGGCTATCAGACATATTTCCTGCGAGCGTCGTGTCGGTATCAACCTTTTTGTCATTGGAAGGCAGACTGTCTTTTAAATATAGTGAAGGAGAAAGAGTATAAGCAAATCCCTGAATACACAGGAACAAAAAGAAAACACTAAAAGACAGCACAGCATAAAGCTGCTTTCTTTGTAAACAGTATGTCATTTTAATTAGTAGAGTTTATTTCAAAATCAATTATTAGCTCGATGAATTATTTATGATTAAATGATATCTGAAAACAGCTTATTTACCCATAAATCCGTTGCTTTCGGTTTGCAATATATATTACTTAATACATCTATCCAATTATTCAACCTGAAATAAAGCGGTGAAAATTCAGTGCAAAGGATTGCAATGCCGAGTTCAATCGGTTGCGCAATTTTTTGTATTTTTTAATATAAAAATTGACTTTTAGGAAAAAGGTTCTTTTCTTGTTATAAAAGTTAATGCAAAATCATTTCACTTTCCAACATAATATTGCGAGGATCTGTCTTGCCTTTTTGTTTCAGGATATCAAACAATAATTCCGCAGCCTTGCTCCCCTGTTCATAAGGAAATTGTTCAATAGAAATTAATGGACGAGATTCCATATAATCGGTAATGGGCCAGTTGCCATAACTAACAAAAGAAATATCTTTATCCGTTTCTAATCCCTGTTCTTTACAATACCGGATGGCGTCTAAGGCTACATTATCATTAAAAGCAATAACTGCGGTAGGCGGCTGCGCCAAAGATAAAAATTGTTGCATCGCATCACAGGTTAAATCGGAAGATAAATCGGTGCTTAAAACATAATTTCCGGGCAGTACATGTTTTTTTATTCCATCTTCATAAGCACGCTCCCGTTCATTCTTAATATTCAGAGATGCCGGTCCCCGAAGATAAGCAATGCGCTGATGCCCAACGGAAACCAGATAATCTATCGCCTCCATGGTGGTATGATAAATATTGCACCAAACAGCGTTAATATTGTTACTTTCCTGTGGAATACGGTCAAAAAAGACAATAGGCAGATTTTGCTTATTTATTTCTTGTAGCCTTTTCACTGCGGAAGTGTGTTTTCCTATAGTAATGAGCATGCCATCCACTCTATGATCCAGCATGGTCTTAAATATACGTTCCTCCTGTTCCGTATCATTGTGAGACTGTCCAATAAGCACGCTATACCCTTCCTGTAGTGCTACATCCTCAATTCCTGTGATCACATCAGAAAAGAAATCCTCTTGTAGCCCGGGCAAAATAAGACCTAAGGTAAAAGTCTTTTTTTGTTTAAAAGCTATCGCCTGTTTATTTGGTTCATATCCCAGTTCTTCTGCTAATTTTTTTACTTGCATTTTCGTACGAAGACCGATTCTCGGATGATCGCTAAGGGCTCGGGACACCGTAGAAGGCGATATTTCTAATTGTTTGGCTATTTCTTTAATTGTAACAACTCCTTTGCTCATATTCTTGGTTTATGGTAACATCTCAAAATTACAAAATTCTTCCCTAGTAATATCGCAATAATTTTTTCTTTTTTCCCTTCTTTATTTGGTGAAATAAAAAGACTAAACTATCTTTGCACTCCGTTGATAAAACGGATGCATATTTATACATTGCGAGGTAGAGCAGAGGTAGCTCGTCGGGCTCATAACCCGAAGGTCGTTG
>CAZLDH010000241.1:0-1896 GCA_964558275.1 uncultured Chitinophagaceae bacterium | reverse complement strand
GAGGCCGTCAAGGTCGGCGTCGAACAGCACACCATCGACGCTGCCGTGACCGCTGGCCTCACACCCGAGCAGACCACGGGCGACTGACCACCACATCCCTGGGGAGGGAGGGCCACATGGACATGCTGCTGACCGCAATCCCGTGGTCCTACCTCGGCCCCGGCACGGTGCTGCTGGTCGCGATCCTCGCGATCATCCGCGGCGACCTCGTCCCGAGACGGCAGCACGAGGAAGTGATCCGTCTCCACCAGCAGGCCGCGGAACGGGAACGCTCCACCGCCACACAGGCGCTCTCCGCGTTGTCGCTGCTCGCGCGGGAGCACGGCACCACGACAGACAAGATCCTCTCCGCGCTCCCCGTCGACCCCGACGACAGAGAGGCCGACACGGAGGTGGGGACCACATGATCTCCCGACTGTTCGCGTGGCTGCCCTCACGCCGCCGCCTCGAACGCGAGAGAGCCGCCGCCGCCGCCGAAGTCGCGGATGCGGCCCGGCACCAAACCGACTCGCAAGACACCATCAGGGAGGCGTACATGGTCGCCCACAAGCTCGCCGCGCACCGACAGAACAACCACTTCTCCCAACGGATGCGCGCCGCGTACCGAGGCGGAGGTGAATAAGCCGTGACAGCCCATGATTTTCTCATCGTGGCAACGGTGGCCGCGCTCGCCTCGACCCTCGCGTTCGTCGTCGTGTACTGGGTCCGTGCCCGCCACTCGTGGTGGCGCGACCCCCTCGGGCGGATGCTCATGCTCGGCGGGGCCGCTGTCGCGCTCCTCGCCGGTGTCGGCACCGTCCGCCGCGTCAACACGCGCTACGAGCTCGGCATGGAGATGTGGCTGACTATCGCTTCCAGCATCGCCTACCTCGCCGTCGCCGCGACGTGGCTGTACAAGTCCCGCACCGTCATCAAAGAAACCAGCCGCCGGGAGACGGCACGCCACAGAGACCAGTAGAAGGAGCACCCAATGGACGCTGCAACCCTGTCCAAGGCCATGGGAGGCTACGTGTCGCTCTCCCGCTACAAGACCCTCCTGCCCTACGTCGAGGCCTCCATGCAGGCATGCGGCTGCACCACCGTCGAGCGCGCTGCGATGTGGCTCGCTCAGGTCGGCACCGAATCCCTCGGCCTTATGTACATGGAAGAGATCGCCTCCGGTGCCGCCTACGAGGGCCGCTGCTCCGACCTCGGCAACTGCTACCCCGGTGACGGCAAGCGTTTCAAGGGACGCGGGCCGATCCAGCTGACCGGGCGGTTCAACTACACGAAGTGTTCCGCGTGGGCCTACAGCGTCGGTCGCGTCCCGTCGAAGAACTACCTCGTGGAGCACCCCGAGGCGTTGGAGCAGCTGAAGTACGCCTTCATCGGTATTGACTGGTACTGGACTCAGGCGCGCCCCATGAACTCCTACGCCGACCGGCGCGACATCCGCGGTGCCACCCTCGCAGTCAACGGCGGCACCAACGGCCTCGCGGACCGCACCACCCGCTGGAACCGCTGCCTCAAGATGGGCAAGGCGATCCTCCCCGGGCCGACCGCCTTCCGCTACGACCCGCCCGAGGGCTCGTGGACGGTGCGGCGTATCCAGCGCAACGTGGGCGTCCCCGACGACGGCACCTACGGGCCGTCCACCCGCGACGCGGTGAAGAAGGCGCAGAAGAAGCTCGGCGTGAAGGCGGACGGGCTTTGGGGCTCGGCCACAGAGGCGGCGATGGTGAAGGCGCAGAAGGCCGGCACCTACCCGAAGCCGAAGAAGACGGCCGCCAAGCCCAAGTCAAAGCCCAAGAAAAAGGGTTTCGACCCGGGGCTGACCGTGGATGGCAAGGCGGGGCCAGCCACCATCAAGGCGCTCCAGCGGTTCCTCGGCGTGGACCGCGACGGCAAGCTCGGCCC
>CAZLDH010000240.1:0-1900 GCA_964558275.1 uncultured Chitinophagaceae bacterium | reverse complement strand
CTGATTCAGGCATACGGTTGCGACTGTTTCAGCTGTTTGATCAGACCATCCTTAGCTCGTGCATTAAAGTCGTCAGATGTTTACCGTTGGCTTCTGAAATATGGTTACTACCCTGAGGCTTACGTTTTGCCGCCGTGTTTTTGTGTGGTAGAGATGCCTGCGAAGAAGAAAAAGTACTTCGATTACGATAGTAAAAAGTTCAAGGGACTGAAGGAGTCTGAGTGTGTCCGGGTACATTTCCCTAAGACAGTGCTGAGTGATCGAACATTTGGAATTATCGAGCCTAAAATACACAACGATATCGCATATCATATAACCCGTAATTGGAAGACGATAGTGGATGCAATGATTCCGTCGGATAGCATCGTTTCGTCGTACAGCTTTCCCGTCCCCGTAAACCGGAAGAAGCCAGGGCGCATGGGTGAGCTCCGTAGCGGCCGCATGATCTACGAGTTCATCGCCATGACTGATGATGCTTTGGCAACGGTGGCGTACAAATTTACACATATCGTCAAGGCAGATATCAAGAATTTCTATCCTTCCGTCTATACCCACAGCCTTGCATGGGCGATTCATGGGAAACGGTTGATCCGACATGGCAAGAATGGTAAGAATCGGCGTGACCTGAAGCTCGTCGGAAATCGGCTCGACAAGCTTTTTCAGATGGCTAATGATGGCTGCACTAACGGCTTACCAATCGGTCCTGCGGTTTCGGATATTGCTTCTGAAATTGTAGTTTCGGCTGTGGATCGTATACTTACTGCTGAATTGAAGAAAAGGTGTATTGAGTGTGAAGCTGTACGATTTAAGGATGACTATCGCATTCTTGTTTCGTCTGAATCAGATGCGAGAGTGGTGATAAAGGCGCTCCAGTCAGCTTTGAAGGAGTATAACCTGGAGTTGAGCGATGAGAAGACTTCGATATCTACTTTGCCTGATGGTTTGTTTCGGCCTTGGGTATCACGCTATCACCTCGTTTATCCAAGGAAAAAGTCCAGGTTCACATGGAAACAGTTCCGGGAGCTTTACCTTGCTGTTGTCGAGATCGACAAGCTCCATCCGAGTACAGGTGTTATTGATCGATTTCTAGCTGATATTACGACCCGTAAAGGAAGGCTGAAGATAACGGTTGATCCATTCAATCTTGAAAAGGTTGTCAGCATGTTGTTGATGCTCGGTACGCTGAGGATCAAGGCTTTCCCAAAAATTATGGCGATTCTGGAGCAAGTGTTACGGAGTGATTCTGGATCTGGTCTAACTCAACCGTTGGTCAGTCACCTTGATGCGTATTTGCAGAATCTTTCTAGTGATGAATCCCGCAACAAGTATCTTATTTCATGGATTGGATATTTTCTTGCTAGCAATGGGTTGTTAAAATTTCTGATGAACAAACCTAAATTCAAAGACCGGATTGCCAATTCGTCGATGACTGGCAGAGGAATGTTGTTCAGTGACGCTCAGGATTTTAAGTTGATTGAAGGAGTGAAGGCCTCGGGCAAGCGAGTATCGTTATTCGAACACCTTGCAGTATTCAATCCTCCTAAGCATGTCGGCCAATAACGTATATGGATTTCCATGTTGCTGGCATATTCAGCACATATAGCTAGTGTATGATCGATCAGATAGTCGGTTACGTCATCAACCACTTGAGGTATGAAGATATGAAAATATCCAAGCGTTACTTTACATAGTTTTTATGTGTGGTGATAGCCCAGCGGCTAAAAGTTGGCTGCTTCAAACTTTCCTTTGCCGCTGATTCGCCAGCGAACGCGGAAGGCCGCACCCCCGCTGATGCCTTCAGCCTGATCGATTATGCGCGGCCACCAGCGCAATAGTTGAACGGATGTTTCCCAGAAGTCGTGATTCTTCCAGCTTTTGTCGAGCATGAATACGCGCAGGC
>CAZLDH010000239.1:0-1902 GCA_964558275.1 uncultured Chitinophagaceae bacterium | reverse complement strand
TTTCGGGATCAGTTAACCCAATTGGACAGATTACAGCGTTTGAAAAAGTTATAGTACTTATTCCTTTGTATCCTCTTCCTTTTGCTTCGTATTCTTCCATTTTTCAGAAGTACTCATATGCATAGCTTTACTCTTATCCACCTCAATACTATTTTTATCTCCCACCACACTATTCAGCTTATGCATGGTCTTACCTGACGCTCTAATTAATCCAATAATAGTAAATTCAGTACGTCGATTCAATTGACGACCTTCCGGATTATCAGAACCATCCGGATTCTTATTGGGAGCAACAGGTTGTTTTTCTCCATACCCCTTCGCTTCCAATCGATTTCTTGCCACTCCGTGTGCTGTTAAGTAATCCACCACGGATTGTGCTCTTTGTTGTGACAACCATTGGTTATATTCATCTGCACCCAAAGCATCTGTATGCGCACCGATTTCGACACGCCATTCCGGATGATCAGTCAATAAAGAAATTAACGAATCTAATGAGGGTAAAGATTCTTCCCGCAGACTGGCTTTATCAAAATCATAATACACGTTTTCAATCCGAATAGGCCGGTTAATCACTAGTTTCATATACACATCCCGTTCATAAACACTATCCACAGGTTTCAATTCGGCATGTGTAATCTCAATATTTTTTTCACCATAGACCTTATGAGAGAAATGCATTTTTAGCGGACGACGATTGATTAAAGGAAAATGAAAGTAACCATCTTCTTTTGTAATTAAATGTCCTAAAGTATCTCCACTAAGAGAATCAGTTAGATAAGTCTGTACACGTTTTATCGGCTCATGCGTATCGGCATCATAAACATGGCCTATCACTTTCATATCATTCAATTGAACAGTATATAAATCCATACAGCAAACAGAATTTCTGTCTGAACTCGTATAGAACTTATTCTCTTTTTCTTCCATTGGATAATAGTAATTATCATCTTTAGAAGAATTTACAGGGTAACCATAATTTTGGGGTTCCGTCCAATCATTATCAGAAAGTGCTCCCTGACTAAAATACAAATCAAATCCACCCATACCCACTCTGCCATTACTGCTAAAGATTAACTTACCTTCTTTAGCATCATAAAAGGGATTCACTTCATCTTTTTCACTATTTACAGTATTTCCAAAATTAACAGCTTCGCCAACAGGTTGTCCGTTTGTACCTAATTTAGCATACCATAAATCATATCCTCCGGAACCACCGGGCCTATCAGAAGCAAATACTATATATTTCCCATCAGCAGTAACACTGGCTTCTTTTGTACTATAATCAACCTGATTAACCGAATGATCCAATTTGACAGGATCTGACCATGTTCCTTTTTCTCCAAGCGTACTCATCATAATAACATATTGTCCATCCCCTTCCTTTCCATTATGCCATTCCGTAAAATAGAGTCTATTCTCATTTAGTGATGCTGCAGCTTCTTCTCCATATTTATCAGATTTCACCGACATTCGTTCTACTTGAGAATATCCCGTATCGGTTGTTATAGTTATATATAATTTATTAATATAAGGTGTATGTTTTCGAGAATTAATATTTTCCAATTTTCTGGAGGAAGTAAAAAACAAAGTATCTCCTATACCAACAGGAGCATACTCCGAGCCTTTTTCTAAATTTATTGGTTGCGGTAATTCTTCTATTTCAGCTAATCGTGGATATTTTAGTTGCTCAATGGCAAACTCGCAAGAAGCAATTTCCAGCTTGGCTTTATTCACATACTTTTGCTGTCCCGAATAATCACTTTTAAATTGTTTTAATTCTACTATTGCGGAATCATATTTACTATCTGCTCTAAGTGTAACCCCATACCATAAACGTGTCAGCGGGAAAAGGTCATTGTTGAATTGTAGTACCTTTCGATACCATTCTTCTGCGCTTTCGTA
>CAZLDH010000238.1:0-1915 GCA_964558275.1 uncultured Chitinophagaceae bacterium | reverse complement strand
CTCCACCGCCAGCGAGGCGACGATGACGGCGCGGACCAGCGAGCCGACCTCCAACCCTGCTCGGCGACCTGAACAGCACTCGATCGCTTTGACCTTGGTGTCACCGGGACAATTCGAACTCCGACAACTTGACACGGCTCCTGGACCTGGTGAGGTCGGCGTACGTGTGATCGAAGCAGGCATATGCGGTTCGGACATCAAGATGTACAGCGGCCAACATCCGGTGAATGAACCCCCGCTCGTATTGGGACATGAGTTCTACGGGGAACTGCTCAGCACACCGGACCAAGTGCCCATCGGTGGGATCACGCCAGGAGACGTTGTCATGGTGTTTCCGTGCCTGAGTTGTGGACGCTGCCGGGCCTGTCGAGCCGACCGGCCAAATGTCTGTCTCAGTATGGGGGTCATCGGTGCGCAGCGTCCCGGGGCACTCGCCATGTCGCCGGCCGTTCCCGCTTCGAATATCATGCCCATGCACCAAGACATACCCCGTGCGCTCCGCATTCTCGTCGAACCACTCGCAGTCGCAGTCCACGCCGTAAACCGCGCTGGCCCCACTGATGGCCAGGAATGTCTTGTCGTCGGGGCTGGGCCAATCGGCCTATTCGTCGCGCTTCTCCTGCAACATCGTGAGGCAGCGGCGGTGACGCTCCACGATTCCGACAGTTTGCGTCTCGACATGGCGAAGCGCGTCCACCAAGCTGCCGAGACCACCGAGCGTGGCGCTGGACTGCGCTGCGTCCCATCGATCGGCAATGTTCAGGATGAATTCGATCTCGTCATCGACTGCGTCGGATCCAGCAAACTGGCCGAAGAAGCCGTGTCGAGGACACGTCCGGGTGGAAAGGCAGTGCTCGTTGGCATGCAGTCCGAACCGATAACCTTCTCTGGCGTGCAACTGCAGCGCGGTGAAAGGTCTGTCATCGGCGTGCAGTTGTACACCCGCCAGGACTTCATGGACGCGATGGAACTCCTCGCACTGGCCCCTCGGTTCCGCGATCTCCCAGCGACTGAGATCATTCGTCGGAACACTCTAGACGATGCACCAGGCGTCTTTGCCCGGCTCGCAGAAGGCGACCACTCATGGCTCAAGGAGGTGATCGTATTCTGATAAAAGAATCCTGAATATTCTATGCCAGCACCGAGAAACGAAGGTATACCCCGTGCCAGCGAACATTCCCAGAATTCTAAACGATGCGTCTGAGGTCAACGACGAGGTGGTTGATAGTGCGATAGAACGAGCCAGGTTTGTCCGGCGAGAAACCATACGTTTGATAGAGATCGCGAAGAGTGGCCATTTTACAAGTGTGTTTTCATGCGCTGAACTGTTGGCAACGCTGTATGGCGGGGTAATGAAGATAAGTGATGACCCGAGCTGGAAGCAGCGAGACCGTCTGGTCCTCTCCAAAGGCCACTGCGCCGTAGGGGTATATCCACTGTTGTCCCAGCTTGGATACTTCCCCAAAGAGGTCTTGGACAATTACACTCGCGTCGGGAATCCTTTGGGCGACCATCCGGATATGCGACGTGTGCCAGGCATCGATTTCTCATCCGGTTCTCTGGGGCACGGACTCTCCATTGGAGTCGGCATGGCTCTCGCAGCTCGCATCAATGGCGTGCAGAACAGGACCTGGGTGCTCACCGGCGATCAAGAGTTAAATGAGGGTCAGATCTGGGAGGCGGCACAGACGGCAAATCACTACCAGCTCGGGAGTCTTATCGCCCTGGTCGACCGCAATACCATGGGTCTCGACGGCACAACGGAGGAGGTCATGAGCGTCGAACCAATCCGCGACCGTTTTTGCTCCTTCGGCTGGGAAGTTACGGAAGTTGACGGACACGATATCGAAGCCCTATATCGCGAGCTGCTGGTACTTCCAAGGGCACCTCGAGGCAAGCCGCAGTGTGTAGTCGC
>CAZLDH010000237.1:0-1922 GCA_964558275.1 uncultured Chitinophagaceae bacterium | reverse complement strand
TGGGGGTTAATCCGGTTTCGGAAATACATGCACTCTGTTTGCCCAAGCCTGCCACATACTATCCAGTCGATGCACTATTTCAGGATATTGAGCTGAAGAATCATTTAACTCTGTCGCATCCACTGCAATATGATAAAGTTGCCAGTCTTCATTTTTATGTCGTCTTACAATCTTCCATCCTCCACTACGAGCATAACCACTCTCAAAATGTTCATTATACAAATCTTTGTGCGTCGGTGCATCTTTACTGCCTTTCAATGCAGGGAGAAAACTTATTCCTTCCGTGGGTGTAATTTTATGCCCATTATAACTCTTAGGATATTTTGCATTTGCTATATCTATAAAAGTAGCCATAAAGTCCATCACATGTCCCACATGATTATTTATACTTCCTTCTTTTAATTGAATTCCTTTTGGCCAATAAGCGATCATTGGGGTTTTTACTCCACCTTCATAAGAGTCCGCTTTCCAATACCTATAAGGCGTATTCGATACATTTGCCCAATGTGGCCCGATAGAGGCATAGGTAGTTTCCGGTCCCGGCATCACTTTTTTCTCGGTGGCATAGACCATTTTTCTGCCATCTCTTGTTTCTGACGGGCGATCAAATCCGGGACCGAATTTGGCACACACTTCCGGACTGGCGCCATTATCACTCAAAAACAGAATCAATGTATTTTCCAATTCACCGGTAGCCTTAAGCGCTTTGATTATTCTACCTATGCCCTGATCCATACAATCTACCATAGCAGCGTGAACTGCCATAGCTCGAGCATCCCAGGCAGAATCCGGATTATTTTCCCATTTATCATCTAAATGCCAGCGGGGGGATAGCGGAGATTGGGTGGAATCTATCAACCCCATCTCAACCATTCTTTTGTAACGAGCATTTCTAATCGCCTCCCAACCTTCTTTATAAGTGTCTTTGTATTTCGCTATATCTTCCGGCTTCGCCATTAATGGCCAATGCGCTGCATTCTCGGCTACATACAGAAAAAAAGGATTATCCTCTTTGCTCATTTGTTCAATATAAGCCGCGGCCGTATCATTAATAGCATCGGTATGGTAATAATCATCCGGTACCGTTTTCACCGCCGTACTGTCATGAACCAGACTAAAAGGATCAAAATAATCTACCACCCCCCAGATGGTACCATAGAATTTATCAAACCCTCTGTTGATAGGATATTGTTCTATAGGGGAAAAAGTTTCATGATACGCCTGATGGTTCAACCAGTCTAATTGTTCCTGTCGGGTAGGTTGGGTAAAGGTATTCGACACATGCCATTTACCGGACATGGCGGTGTTATAGCCTGCCTCTTTTAATACCTCAGCAATGGTAACTGTATTCTCCGTCAGGTAGCCCCGATAACCGGGTTTGTGTTCATCCATCGTCATTTTACCGATACCCGCCTGTTGGTTATACAAGCCTGTAAGCAAGGAAGCACGGGTAGGACAACAACGAGAATCATTATAAAAATTCATAAACCGAACGCCATGTTGAGCCAGCCAATCTATATTCGGCGTATGAATTTCACCACCAAAGCTGCCCGGATCGGAAAAACCCATATCATCTGCCAATATCACAACGATGTTGGGACGTTTGTCTTCTTGCTTTTGTGGCGTATTGCAACAGGCAATAAAGCCCGAGAATAAAACCAATAATATTGTGTTCATTTTTCTCATATTTCTATTTTTATGCTTTTAAAAAATATTCTCTACATCATTTTTTTCTATTGTCATTTCTGTTTATTTCTTTGCCATTCAAAGATACAGGTTGAATGTTATAAATCAGTAAAGGGTTGCAATATTATCTATCCAAATACTTCTTAGCTACCATTTTTGTAGTAAAAAATAGCAATTTTGTCGTTCTGAATATTCTTCAGTAAGAATAACAGAATCAGCTATCTAAAATACTTATT
>CAZLDH010000236.1:0-1964 GCA_964558275.1 uncultured Chitinophagaceae bacterium | reverse complement strand
TGCACGCAATACTTTGGCTTGTGCATTCAAACTCATATCCCCTATTTCATCCAGAAAAATAGTACCGCCATCCGCCTGTTCAAATTTTCCGATTCGCTGTTTGTTTGCCGAAGTAAAAGAACCTTTTTCATGTCCAAAGAGCTCACTCTCAATTAATTCAGAGGGAATAGCTGCACAATTCACTTCCACCAGCGGACATTTACTCCGTTCACTCTTTTCATGAAGCCAATGGGCTACCAGCTCCTTTCCCACTCCATTATCACCGGTGATTAATACCCGGGCTTCCGTAGGTGCTACTTTCTCAATAGTTTCTTTAATGCCTTTAATAGCATCAGATTCACCAATAATTTCATATCCTTTAGACACCTTCTTCCGAAGCGTCTTGGTTTCTGTGGTTAACTCCTTTTTTTCCAATGCATTCTTTATGGTGACTAAAATGCGATTCAAATCCGGTGGTTTGGCAATATAATCATAAGCACCTCCTTTCACCGCACTGACGGCCGTATCTATATCTCCATGTCCGGAGATCATAATAACGGGCAAATCAGGTTTTATTTTCTGACTTTCTTCCAAAAATTCCATGCCGTCCATCTTTGGCATCTTAATGTCACAAAGCACAGCGGCAAAGTCTATTTTTTGAATCAGATTAAAGCCTTCTACCCCATTGGTAGCTGTTTCCACTGTATAATCCTCATAGCTCAAAATATCCTTTAATGTCTTTCGAATACTCATTTCATCATCAATAATGAGTATTTTAGGTAAATTCTTTTTCTTTTTTGCCATAAAAGCCGATCGATTTAGCGCTATTAAACAGTATTTTTTTTAATGCCTGATTGCAGGCACAAAGCTAATATAATTAAATCATTATCATACCGCACTATTTCTAAAAATTTCGACCTAAGCATTTTTATTAGATTAAATTCATGCCGAAAATATCTTTTCTCTAAAACAGGGAATTAATCTTACTTTAGCAACATGGAGAAAAAACTATTTTTATTAGATGCCATGGCATTGATTTATCGTGCCTACTATGCCTTGATTCGCAATCCACGAATGACGACAAAGAAAAAAAACACCAATGCTCAATTTGGTTTCACTACCACACTCTATAACTTACTGCAGAAAGAGCATCCGACGCATATAGCCATCGCCTTTGACACCCACGCTCCTACGGAAAGACATATTACTTATAAGGCTTACAAAGCCAATCGTGAAGACACCCCTGAAGATATTCTAAAGGCTATTCCGGATATTAAAAAAATAGCAAAAGGCTTCAATATCCCCTGCATAGAATTAGACGGCTACGAAGCTGATGACATCATAGGCACCCTCGCAAAAGAAGCTGCTCAAAAAGGATACACCACCTATATGGTCACTCCCGATAAAGATTATGGTCAATTGGTATCAGACCAAATTTTCATGTATAAACCACCTAAAGGTGGAAACAAAGAAAGTATTATGGGACCAAAAGAAATCTGTGCAAAATGGGAAATCGATAATGTATCCCAAGTAATAGATATTCTGGGTCTGATGGGTGATGCAGCAGACAATATTCCGGGTATTCCGGGAGTGGGCGAAAAAACCGCCATGAAATTATTGAAAAAATATGCTTCTGTTGAAGACTTGGTAGCTTCCGCTGATGACATTAAAGGGAAATTGGGAGAAAAAATACGGGCAAATAAGGAGCAAGCGCTGCTTTCCAAAAAACTGGCTACTATTATTACTGATGTTCCGATTTCATTCAACGAAGAAGAGTTAATTATTACCGACCGGAACACAAAGGTATTGGAAGATATTTTCAATGAATTAGAATTCCGCTCTTTGGGAAGAAGAATCTTAGGAGATGATTTTTCAATCATAGATACTGTACCTAAAGGAGGGCAACTTGATATGTTTGCCTCCAAAGACAGTAATAAAAAGAAAATAAACCAAACTGAAAATGAAGTAAAAAATTTAAATTCAAC
>CAZLDH010000235.1:0-1996 GCA_964558275.1 uncultured Chitinophagaceae bacterium | reverse complement strand
CGCTTCCTTTGCCCCGGCGACGCTATATTTACAGGGGAGACAAACATAATTATTGGACGCCCTATAATGATCCGGATGTGATCTGAGCAGCAGCGCTAAGGCGCATCAAAATTAGAAAACCTTACTAAACTAAAAAATCAAAGAACATGAGAAAACGAACCTTGCATCTGGCTTTAGTCGCGATGTTGTTAATACCCGGACTATTAAAAGCACAAAGCGAAAGTGTTTCTTCTAAAACGCTTAGTCATCCAGACTGGCAGCCGGTAGAAGGATCCTTAACAACCCCATGGACCAATAAAGTAAATCCCCGGAATGTCCATAATAAATATCCTCGTCCGCAATTGCAGCGTGATCGCTGGCAAAACCTCAATGGTTTGTGGACGTATAAGATTACATCAGCATTAAGTAATACGCCTACGGCTGCAGGGCTGTTGCAGGAAAAGGAAGGTGATGGTCAAATATTGGTTCCTTTTCCAATAGAATCAAGCCTTTCGGGAGTGAAAAAGATGTTGAAGCCGGAACAAAAGCTTTGGTATCAAAGATCTTTTACTATCCCAAGTTCCTGGGAAGGACAAAGCATCTTGTTACATTTTGGTGCAGTAGATTGGAAAACAGTCGTGTGGGTGAACGGACAAAAAGTCGGGATGCACGAAGGCGGTTTTGATCCTTTTACTTTCGACATAACCGATGCGCTGAATGAAACTGGCAAACAGCAAGTGACTGTTTCAGTTTGGGATCCTTCCAGCAAAGGATTTCAACCAAGAGGGAAGCAATCATTGAATCCACATGGTATATGGTACACAGCCTCTTCCGGTATCTGGCAGACCGTATGGTTGGAGCCGGTATCTCAGGTGGCTGTTAAGGACTTGAAAATGGTTCCCGATATTGATAATAAAACATTGCAATTGCAAGTGAATGCAAATACAACTTCGGCTCATTATGAAGTTCAAGCAGTGGCTTCTTTTGACGGGAAAAACGTGGCAACAACAAAAGGCGCTTTAGGAGAAAAATTAACCCTTTCTGTCAATGATATGAAACTTTGGTCGCCTCAACATCCTTTTCTTTATGATTTAAAAGTTACGGTATATAAGGAAGACGAGAAAATAGATGAAGTGCAGAGTTATTTTGGGATGCGGAAGATTAGTTTAGGAAAAGATGAGGAAGGTATTACAAGACTATTTTTAAACAATAAACCCTTGTTTCAATTTGGTCCTTTAGATCAGGGCTATTGGCCGGATGGACTCTATACTGCACCTACGGATGAAGCCATGAAGTTTGATATTTTGAAAACCAAAGCATGGGGCTTTAATATGATTAGAAAACATGTGAAGGTAGAACCCCGACGGTGGTATTATTACTGTGATAAGATTGGCTTATTGGTGTGGCAGGATATGCCGAGTGGCGATAAACGAATCAGTAGGAAACAAAAGGATATTAAGCGTGTAGCCCAATCTTCTCATGATTTTAAGAAAGAATTGAAACAGATGATAGATGATCATTATAATCATCCCAGTATCGTTACCTGGGTGCCATTTAATGAAGGGTGGGGGCAATTTCAGACCAAAGAAGTGGCTCAGTTGGTAGCCGATTTAGATCCTTCCAGATTGGTAGATGCCCCAAGTGGATGGGCAGATCGCGGCGTAGGTGATATGCACGATTTACATGAATATCCCGGTCCCGGGATGTTCCCAATAGAGGATGGACGAGCTTCTGTATTAGGAGAATTTGGCGGTCAGGCTTTGGTAGTGAAAGGACATCTTTGGTTAAAGGATTTTTCTAAAGCTCCTAAGCACTATAAAACATCTACTTCCGACAAGGCATTACATGAAAAATATGCTTCAATGATAGACCGTTTGAAAATGTTGAAAAAGAAAGGATTGTCTGCAGCTGTTTACACCCAGACAACTGATGTAGAGGTGGAAGTAAACGGATTAATGACCTACGACAGAGAAAAAATGAAGTTTGATGAAGATGAACTGAAGGAAATGAATCAGGA
>CAZLDH010000234.1:0-2094 GCA_964558275.1 uncultured Chitinophagaceae bacterium | reverse complement strand
CATCTAAGGGAACCGGTATATTCATCATATTATGCGCTGTTTGCTCGTTAATGAGCTTAATCCCGTTTAATAAAACCAACGTTTGTTCTGAAGTTCCACCATCCATACTGATATCGGCCTGGGCACCAAAGGGTCCCCGTTGACGAATATCCAATCCACCCACATAAGTCAGTAATTCGTTAAGAGAATGTACCGGCATTTTAGAAATTTCTTCAGCGGTTATTATTTGTATATCCCGGGCAGACTCACTAAATGGAATTTGCAACCTGTTTCCCTGAATAACAACTTCCTGCAATTCTTCAGGCAACATACTCTTCCGCTGGCTCTGCGCAAAGGATTGATAAAAAACACCTGATAGCAGGATAAATATACTTAGTTTTTTCATTCGATTTCGTCGCTTTAAATCATTAATTATTAAACTTGAAGACGCAAAGGTTCCATTTTAAAAGTTACCTTTGCTAGTCCAGTTTAAAAAAAATGAATAGTCCGGATTACATACCTTTTTCTCAATTCATTAAGATAGATCGCAGAAAATCAGATGCGGTCTATCTTCAAATTGTCTATCAATTCATCCAAGCAGTGCAGCGAGGACTTTTAAGTGATGGGAATAAAATTCCCGGGAGTAGAAATCTAAGTAAGGAACTAGGAGTACACAGAAAAACAATTATTTCGGCATTGGAAGAGCTACAAACCCAAGGCTGGGTTAGCATAAAACCTGCCGTAGGCACCTTTGTAAGAAATCCGGATTTTGATACAAAGAATGAGGATAAACCATCTGCCCATAATACCGCAATACAAAATGCGGCCTTCCAATTTAGAAAAAATATTGTTTTGGATGCGCCAAATCAAAAATTTCTTTGCCCTTATCATTTTACCACAGGAAAGCCGGATTACAGAATTATTAAAACGAGCGAATTGAGTCGTTTCTATTCTTCGGCTTTAAAGCGTAAAAATATAATAAAAAAAATTCCACAATATTTAGCTTCAGGGAATCCATTCTTTCAAAATCAACTCAGCTATTATATTAATCTTACGCGAGGTTTCCATATTTCTAATAATCATTTAATCACCAGCCCCAATAGACAAACACTCCTGTATATATTATCACAACTACTGATAAAAACAGGAGATACGGTTTTAGTAGCTGCCTATAGCTACCATTTTTCCAACATGGTATTCCAGCAAGCAGGTGCCCGGGTAGCGACCATACCCATAGATCAGGAAGGTATTTCTATAGACTATATGAAGAAAAACTTCGCCAAAGAGGAAATTAAACTTGTTTATATACAACCGCAACATCAATATCCTACTACTGTTTGTTTGTCAAGTAAGCGACGCAAAGAGCTATTGGAGCTGGCAGAAACGCAGCATTTTATTCTCATTGAAGATGACCCGAATGACGAATTCACTTTTGAAAAAGATTTTCAGGTACCATTGCTCAAAATGAAGCATTCAGGCAGTGTTATTTATCTGGGCAACTTTGGACGATTTCTGGCGCCCGGTTTTCAAACAAACTTCATGATCGGCCCCCAAGATTATATAAAAGAAGCAAAAAAATACTTGCAACTCTTTGGTCGAATGGATATTGTCAAAGAACAAGCTTTAGGAGAAATGATTTATGAAGGAGATATACATCGATACAGAAGAAAAGCATTAACAACCTATTTATACAGACGCAACCTCTTTGCAAACCTTTTGAAAGAATCTTTTCAGAAGAAATTTAACTTTCAAATTCCTAAAGGAGGATTGGCTTTTTGGATACAACTACAAGCACCTGTTTCGCTACATCTTCTTTCAGAAAACTGCAAGCGTCAGGGGCTTTTTATTCCAAATACCTGCTTATATCAAGATAAACAAACCACGGCGCTACGTTTAGGCTTTGGCAATTTTAATAAGAAGGAAATGGAAGAAGCTTTGCATATCCTTAGTGAATCATATCAGATTAACATGAAAGACAAAACAAAAGTCACTCCCTAGAGAGCTTTTTACTATTCCATCCCAAAATAAGAATGTGTAAAACAGCAAAAGAAATAGAAAAATAAAACAAAGCATTTCCTTGAGTAGCAGAAAAGAAATGATGTAGGAAAGACAATA
>CAZLDH010000233.1:0-2115 GCA_964558275.1 uncultured Chitinophagaceae bacterium | reverse complement strand
ATTATAGAAACCTATCTTAGAAAATGTATGGGTTTGAAACCACTACAAAGTATTTATTTCCCTATGGATATTTCACGTCAAAGTTTTTCGCGTTTTGATGAATATTTCCCGGTAATATTGAAGAAGAGTAATAAAAGTATGTATGTACATCCTATATCTTATAATGGAAGCGGAGATATTAAAGTCATGGCTCAATCAGATGGGATAGCATTACAACCTGCAGATAAGAAAATTCTTGAACAAGATAGGTCGGTGGAATTTTTCCCCTGGCAATAATTTATATGAGTATGCAAATAAAAGAGAAAGCACACAAAACCACTTGCTGTTATTGCGGCGTAGGATGTGGCATGCTTGTAGAAAAAAGTAAACAGGGAAAGATTACAGTAGCGGGTGATCCGCAAAATCCTGTAAACAAAGGGATGCTGTGTTCTAAAGGAATGAACCTGCATTATACCGCAATGGATCACAGCGACCGCTTATTATATCCAATGCTGCGCGATGATTTAAAGAAGCCTTTAAAACGGATAAACTGGGATACCGCCATTCAAAAAGCAGCTTCCAAGTTTAAACAAATCATAAAACAAAATGGATCGGAGGCAGTAGGATTTTATGTTTCAGGACAATGTCTGACCGAAGAATATTATCTCGCCAATAAAATAATGAAAGGATTTATCGGGAGTAATAATATAGATACCAATTCCCGTCTGTGTATGAGTTCTGCGGTGTCGGCTTATAAAATGGCGTTGGGAGAAGATAGTGTTCCGGGTTGTTATGAAGATATTGAATTGGCAGATACTTTTCTAATTGCAGGAGCCAATCCGGCATGGTGTCATCCCATCCTTTTCCGTAGAATTGAAGCACATAAAGCAAAGAATAAAAGTATAAAAATTATTGTGGTAGATCCTCGCCGTACACAAACAGCGGCGGCGGCAGATCTGCATCTACAAATATTACCTGGAACAGATGTCGTATTATTCCATGCGATTGCACGCGGACTTATTGAAAATGGCTTTATAGATAAACTTTTTATCGAACAACATACAGAAGGGTTTGAAAAATTCCTTCATAAAGTAAAGCAACGCAACCTACAGGAAGCAGCAGCTATATGCGGGATAAAGTTTACGGATATCTATAAGGCAGTGAAATATATTGGCTATTCAGGAGGATTCATTTCTTTATGGGCGATGGGACTAAACCAAAGTGTGAATGGAGTAGACAAAAATTTGGCTTTAATTAATCTTTCACTCATCACCGGTAAAATCGGGAAGCCGGGTTCAGGTCCCTTTTCTCTAACAGGACAGACAAATGCGATGGGAGGCAGAGAAGTTGGCGGCATGGCTACCCTATTATCAGCTCATCGCGACTTGAAAAAACCTGCTCATCGCAAAGAAATAGCAGATTATTGGCGTGTGAAAAACTTACTGGAAAAGCCGGGACTTACTGCTACAGAAATGTTTACAGCTTTGAAAGAAGGCAGGATGAAAGCAATATGGATTATTTGTACGAATCCTTTAGTAAGTATTCCGGATTCTAATCTTGTAGAAGCGGCTTTACAAAAAGCGGACTTTGTCATTGTTCAAGATATTTCTTCCAAAGCGGATAGTATTCGATTTGCCAATTTGGTATTGCCTGCTGCTACCTGGTTAGAAAAAGAAGGTACAGTTACTAATTCGGAAAGACGTATCAGTCATCTTTCAAAAGTAACAGACGCTCCGGGCGAGGCATTACCGGATGCGGAAATCCTGTTGAAATTTGCAAAAGCCATGGGTTGGGAAGATTATTTCAAATATGCCAGCATGGCTGAGGTGTATAAGGAACATACCGGTTTGACCAAAAATACAAACATTGATGTCAGTAGCCTAAATTATAAAAAATTAAAAAGTTCGGGCGCCATTCAATGGCCGGTAACAGACGCTACCCTTTACGGAACACCAAGGCTTTTCACAGATTATCGGTTTCATTTTCCTAATAGAAAAGCAAAAATATATGCAGCTTCCGATGAAAATGATACAGAAGCTTTGAGCGAAGATTTTCCATTGATTTTGACGACTGGTCGCATACGTGATCAATGGCATACCATGACCAGAAGTGGAAAAGTCAATAAATTAAAACAAC
>CAZLDH010000232.1:0-2163 GCA_964558275.1 uncultured Chitinophagaceae bacterium | reverse complement strand
TGATCTTCTTTTCTTTTTGTAGTTGCCTGTTCCCCCGGATAAAGTAATTCTTGCGAGGTACCTTTTAAAACTTTTATTTTCCCTTCTATTAGTGTGGTTTTTACAACCCGATCATCCATATATGCATTGATATTGAAATGGGTTCCAAGTACTTTCACAGACCCCATATTTTTTCCATCCAATGCTTCAATTTGTACAACGAATGGATGAGTCTCATCTCCTTTTACTTCGAAATAAGCCTCTCCTCTCACTTTGACTTTCCGTATTTCTTTCCGGAATGTAGTAGGGAATTTCAGGGAAGAGGAAGCATTTAACCACACTTTGCTTCCATCAGGTAAAACAACCTGATAACTACCACTTGCAGGTGTAGTCAAGGTATTATATGTTTCTTTGTGATTTTTTATTTCTTTTCTGGTCTTAACCTGCTTATATTGATAAAGAATTTGCCCACTATCCGCTTTTATAATTTGCATATTCCCATGCTTAAAAAGAACACCTTTTTGTGCGCTGTTTAACTTGATTGTTGATCCGTTAGCTAAAGTAAGCAGCGCCTTACTACCTCCTGGATCAATATCATGAATTTGTGCTGTATTGTTCCTCGGATTCAAATCATTATGTGGACGTATAAACCAATAGGATAATCCTACCATTAAGAAAATAATAGCTACTGCAACACCAACTTTCTTATAAGTCTTTTTGAGAATTAATGTAACTGACTTTTTTGATCTTGGTGCGATCTCTTTTTGGATATTCTCGCTCATTCTTTCCTCAATTTCCTGTTTTTTTTCTTTAGAAAGATGAGAGGACGGTGCTTCTTTTTGGTCAAAGAATCTATAATATTCTTCTACAAATTCTTCTTCTTTTGAATCCGCTGTTCCATTTAGATACTTTCTAATCAGATTCAGAAGTTTTGTCCTTTTATTGATCTTCATTTTTTTAAAAGAAATAGCATGTTCTATACTATTGTCTCATTTGATGACAAGAACTCCCACTCCGAACACAATTTTTTTAAAAAAAAGAGCTAATAATTAAAAAAATGAGTAATGTAAGGCTCTTTCGCAGTTTTTTTAATATAGGACCTAACTGATTTTGAACAGTCTTTTGGGTAATTTCTAACTTCTCTGCAATTTCTTTAGTTGACAATTCTTTTTTTGTATGTAGCAACAATATTTGCTTTTTTCTTTCAGAAAGAGTCTCTGCAAAATCATGGATAAGTCCTAATAACTCTTTTGCTTGTAAGTATTTTTCCGGGGTATTTATTTCTGTAAGCATTTCTTCAAAGGGTTCATAAAAAGTTGATTTCCCTTTGTTTCTACTAAAGTATGTAAGTACCTTATAACGAACTGCAGTATGGAGATATGCTGCTACATTATCTATGGATAATACTTTTCTTCTAATCCAGATTTGTATAAAGATATCTTGTATAATATCTTCTGTCAATTGTTGATCATTCAATCGTTTGAATGCAGCATCATACAATGTCATCCAATACCTTCGATATAATTCGTCAAAAGCTAACCGGTTACCACGACAAATGTATTCAAGCAATTGCTCATCTGTTTGCGTTTTCTGTAAAATCATTTAATGTAGAATTATATATTCATAAATAAATTTGATGAACGAGGAATAAAAATTAATAATTTCATTCTATTTGTAAAGCAGTTTAAACCTAGCCATGAAATTCTGATTACTCTTTATGCTGTCACTTTTTTTATGACTGAATTTCACAAACGTTTGCACAAGATATAAAAAAAATTTCAGTATCAAAATTTTTTAAAAGGGAGGAAGGATGATCGCAATTATATAATTGATATTATAATGATATAAAATCACTGATTATGAAAGTGCGCAGAAGGTGGTAAGGAGAAGGATTATATTATACAATAATTTCGTATAAATAATAATTGTAATGTTATTTTTTAAATTGGGATTTAAGAACTAAAACTTCTTAAATCCCAATTTTACTTATATTTAGGGTGAATTTTGTCAAACGTACCTTTCAGTTTAACTTTTTTAATGTTGTCCGGTCTTTTCATACCCTGTGTTAATATTAAGGTTTTAAAAGCAACATAAAATAAAAACGTCACTTCCTATTATGGAATATCAAGACCATAATCTTACCGTTCGGTATAATTCAGATTTTCATCTAGCGGTGTCATTTTC
>CAZLDH010000231.1:0-2179 GCA_964558275.1 uncultured Chitinophagaceae bacterium | reverse complement strand
TACTAATAAGTCTTTTCGGTACATTATTAGTTGTACCAACACTCATTTTGTTTGAGCAGCCAGCAAATGGGTTTGATCGGATTTATTTATTACTCGGAATTTACTTTATTTCTTATTTAGTATTCAGCTTTTTTGTAGGATCCTTCCTCCAGTCAATCATTGGAGGAATGTTCGGTAATTTCTTAGGGCTTTAAAATTCAAAGGGGCTGGGACAAAACCCCAGTAAATTAAAATAATAGTCGTGGTACTTACCATCTTGAAAAATGGTGAAGGTACCACGACTATTTTTGTTTAAATAATTTTAATTTAGTAAACAAAAAGGACACCGTCTGATAAAATTAAAGTAACGACACAATAACTTATCGGAGGTATCCTTATGTTTAAACATTATACCATGAATCAAGTCGTTTTGCCTTTAGATTTAGAAATAAAACTCCAAGAAAATGATATTGCCTACGCTGTGAATGATGTAGTGGAAAATATCCCAGATGAAGCATTCGTTGACTTTTTGCGTGACACTGGTTGCCCAGCTTATCATCCAAGAATGATGATGAAGATTATCTTGTGTGCCTATACGCAATCTGTTTTCTCTGGCAGAAAAATCGAAGGCCTACTAAAAGATAGTGTACGTATGATGTGGTTAGGTCAAGGGTATGAACCAAGTTATCGCACCATCAATCGATTCCGTGTGCACCCAGAGGTCAAGGAATTACTGCGTCAGTGTTTCGTGCAATTCCGTTGTCAGCTTGTACAAGAAGAACAGATTGATGAAGAAGCGATTTTTATTGATGGAACGAAAATTGAAGCAAATGCGAACAAGTTTACATTTGTTTGGCGTAAAGCGATTGAAAGATACAGTGCAAATTTGGTGGAGAGGTCCAACCAAATGTATGATGAATTATTGGAAAAAGAAATTATTCCGGAAATTGAACGGGAAAGCGTGGATGAACTTTCTACCGATGAGCTTGAAAAAGTAGTCAAAAAGCTAGATGAAAAAGTTGAGGCATATGATAAAAAGATCGAAGCGAGTGAAGATGGTAGCGAACGCAAACAGCTTCGCTTTGAACGCAAAACACCGAAACAATACCGCAAGCAATTCAAGGATTATATGGCGCGCAAACAGAAATATCAGCAGGACATGGAAATCTTTGGGGAACGCAATAGTTATTCGAAAACAGACCATGATGCCACGTTTATGCGAATGAAAGATGATTATATGAAAAATGGCCAACTAAAAGCTGGTTATAATGTGCAACTTGCGACAGAAGGACAATACGCACTCGCTTATGAAGTATTTCCAAACCCAACGGATACACGTACGTTCATCCCTTTTCTAGATAACATCGAGAACAATTTCTTTGAATTACCCAATTATATTGTTGCGGACGCAGGCTATGGCAGTGAGCAAAATTATGAAGATGTCATCAACCATCGACATCGCACTCCACTCATTACGTATAACCAATATCGAAAAGAGAAGAAAAAGAAATATAAAGAAGACGCTTTTAAGGTAGCGAATTGGGAATATAATGAAGAAGACGACTCGTTTACCTGCCCAAATAATAAAAAAATGACATTCCGTTACCTATCCAATCGAACAGACCGATACGATTATACACGAGCATTTAAGGTCTATGAGTGTGAGGATTGTTCAGACTGTCCGTTACGTTCTCTATGTACAAAAGCAAAAGAGGGAAGTAATCGAAAAGTTTTTTATAACGAAAAATGGGAACAACAAAAAGAATATGTAAGACAACAGCTTTCGAAAGAAGAAACCGGTGAAATTTACGGCAAACGTAAAATTGATGTGGAGCCAGTCTTCGGATTTTTGAAGGCTAATTTGGGTTTCACTCGAATGTCGGTGAGAGGAAAAGAAAAAGTAGAAAATGAATTAGGATTTGCATTCATGGCGGTAAACTTAAGGAAGTATAGCGCCATGAATGCAAAACAAACAATAGATAAAGAAAATAATCCAAAGCAAAAAGGTTCCGATCATCAAAAACCGATGTTCGGGACCTTTTTTCAGTTCTTTTGGCTAGATATGTCCCAGCCCCTTTAATTCGTATCATTATCAATTTGATTAAACTTTTCAAAGAACAGATCTGCTTCCTGTTCAATATCTTCCTGATTCATGTTTTCAGGCAATGGCGGTAATTCTTCTAATGATGTTAATCCAAAG
>CAZLDH010000230.1:0-2180 GCA_964558275.1 uncultured Chitinophagaceae bacterium | reverse complement strand
AGGAATTCCTATTATCTTGCTTACTGCCCGTGTTACCGAACAACAAAAGATAGAAGGATTTGAAAGCGGAATAAATGATTATATTACCAAACCATTCAACTTTGAAATCTTACTTTCCCGAATTCAAAATTTGTTATCCGAAAAGAAAAGACAAAAAAGAAAACAGCCTCCTAAAGTTGCTATTGAACCTAAGAAGATGGATATGGCTCCTGAAAATGAGAAATTTTTAAAGGAAGTTAGTCATATCGTAGATAATAATATTGGGAACCCTGATTTTTCAGTAACAGACTTAAGTGCTTCTTTATATATGAGTAGGGTAACGCTTCATAAAAAGCTCTCCGCTATTTCAGGAAAATCTCCGGGAGCTTTTATTCGGCTCATGCGGATGAAAAGAGCGGCACAGTTGTTAGGAAATGTAGGAATGAATGTTACGCAAACGGCTTATGAAGTGGGATATAACAATCCAAGATATTTTACTAAGCATTTTAAACAAGAATTTGGAATATTACCCTCTGAATACGGAAAGAAAAATAATCAATATTCTCGCTCTTAGCTCAATGATTAGCTGATTAGGAGGGATCGATGGCTTTATAATAAAATTTGTATAGAATTTATCCTGTTCATTTGTTAATTTAACAAAATACCCCCTAATTGGTTACAAAACACCCCTATCTTTTTTGGTTAAACATTCTATGTTTGTGGAAAATATTTGACTTTTCAGTCATTTAAAACATATTCGTCAGTGAAAATTTAAATTTCTACATGAAAAATAATTATCGAATAATGAGACTTTCGGGGCTCATTTTTTTGAGCATCAGCTTCCTTATAACAATCGGTTGTTATTCTGATAGAGGTGTTAAAAAGGGAAAAGATGGAATTATAGTATATCTCAATGACTCTGACGGAGTCGCTCAAAAGATAAGACTAAAGGTTATTAATCCATCTATTATAAGAGTATTAGCTACTCCTACAAATTCATTTTCAAGACCAAAAAGCTTAATGATTGTTCCGCAAAAGGAGATTGATGGAAAATGGACAGTTCAGGAATATAAAGATAGCGTCGTATTGTCTACTTCTGAATTGCAAGCGATTGTTTCTATCAATACAGGACAGGTGGTCTTTAAAAATAAAAATGGAAATATTTTATTGAAGGAAAAAGTACATGGCAGAACTTTTGAACCCTTTACAGTAGATGGAGATTCCGCTTTTCATATTCAGCAAGTATTTAATAATGTTCAAAACAGCTCGCTTTACGGGCTTGGAGGCAATCAATTAGGTTATACAAATTTACAAGGAAAAGATTTGACACTTATTCAGCGTAATTCTGAAGCGTTTGTGCCTTTTCTTGTGTCATCCGGTCATTTTGGTATCCTTTGGGATAATAACTCAATAACACATTTTGGTAATCCCAATCCCTATTTGCCGCTCGATTCTTTGACTTTATATAATGAAAATGAAGAAGAGGGAGGATTAACAGCAACATATTTAACTGACAGAAAAAATACTTCCTCGGGCGCGTCTGTAGTACGGGAAGAAAATAATATAGACTACGAATTTTTGGAGGATCGATCCCAATTTCCCGATGATTTCAACTTATCTGCTGCTTCATCAATTGTGTGGAATGGATTTATCAGTTCTGCGTTTTCAGGAACACAGTCCTTTAGACTTTATTGGGGTGGGTATATCAAAATATGGATTGCAGGTAAATTGGTTTTTCCAAAACCGCCGTTTTCCTCGGCTTTACAAGGTACTGATAAGGGCGTTTGGCGCCAACCCTGGAATCCGGCTAAAGAAATTTTACAAATTCCAATGGAGAAAGGTGAAAAATATCCTATTAAAGTGAAGTGGATACCGGACGGGGGACAATCCTACTTGTCATTAAAATGGAAAAAGCCAAAAACAAAAGAACAAAAAAATCAAATTTCTTTTGCTTCGGAAATGGGAGATATGATAGATTATTATTTTGTTTCAGGAAAAAATGTTGATAGTCTTATTGGTGAATATCGCAAGTTAACAGGGAAGGCGCCTATTATGCCAAAATGGGCTTATGGTTTTTGGCAAAGTCGTGAACGATACAGTTCTCAAAAACAGATATTGGATGTAGTAAAAGAATTTCGAAAACGAAAAATCCCTCTAGATAACATTGTGCAGGATTGGTTTTACTGGGAAGAAGATAAATG
>CAZLDH010000229.1:0-2188 GCA_964558275.1 uncultured Chitinophagaceae bacterium | reverse complement strand
CGTCACGAGTGATCTGCACCCGCTCCCCGACAGGGTCGCCCGCGATGATCGCCGGCGCGGCCCCGACCACGTCAACGATCCGGTACGCCCCGACACCGACCTCCTCGAGCAGGACGACCTCGGCCGACTCCGAGTCGCGCTCGCCCTCCGGCAGCATCGACTTCAGCGCGTGAGGTACCTCGACCGTGACCTCGCCCAGGTCGCCCACCGTGACCGCCACGACCGACTCGACAGGCGGGTCCACCGCGACAAAATCAGTCACGTCCAGATCCATCGGCAGCGGGTCCGCGAGAGTCACCGTGTCGTCCTCGAGGTCCACCGCCACGTAGTCCAGCAGCGCCCCGTTCACGACCGCCTGCCCGCCGTCCGGGTCGAAGTCCGAAGCGTCCTCAAACGGCACCACGGTCGCGCCCGCCGTGACCGCCTCGAGCACGTAGTCGCCGCCCGGCCGGGTCTGCACCGACTGCACGGACGCCTGAGTCGCCTTCCCCATCACCAACTCCTGTGCCTCGCCACCGCGCGAGCGATGTACCCGACAGTCATCGGCCCGTCATGCCCCAACGGGATCGACAGTTGCGACACACGGGCGTTGACCTTGATGTCCTTCGCGTCCACCACGAACCTGTCGCCCTCCTCCAGCAGCGGGATCGGCAGCGCGTCGAACGTGACCGTCTGCTCGTCCAACTGGATCTCCCGCAGCCGCCGCGCCGCCGCTGCCTTCACGTCAGCCATCGACCGGAGCGTGTCGTCCTCAATCTCGTCCACGATGTGCCGCGGCACGTCCCACCGGCCCAAAGCCTGCGGGGAATGCGGGTGCGACGCCGGGAGCGGATCCGTGAACGTGAGCGGGTTCTTCTTCCCCTCCGGCGTGCCACCAATCACCCGGACCGTGTTGAACACGTCCTCGCCGCCGCCCTCAGAGGTGGTTGGCGTCGAGAGGATCGACCCGCCGTCGCCGTCCGTGAACGTGAACGACGACCGCACCGGGCGCCTACGCAGCCGGGCGAAACCCCGCCCGTCGTAGAACAATTGAGCATGCAAACCACGCGCCGCCGCCTGCGCCATGTTCCACGGCAGCGTGTCCTTCGTGACGTTGTTGATCCGCTTCGTCCGCGAGTTCCACCCGCTCTCGGGGAGGCGTAGCCGCCGCTCGCCCGTGTCCCGCAGGACCGTCCGGATGATCGACACGCGCTGCGTGCCCTTCCGGAACGAGCGCGTCTTCCACGCGGGGGACTGCGCAAGGTACTCCTTGCCCATCGCCTCCACCGTGACCTCGCCCTCGCCGTCGCGCTCCACCGACGTGATCGGGCCGGTGAAGATCGGGATACCGATCCACTCGTCCAGCTCACGCACGTGCACCTTGTAGTGCACGCGGATCATCCTGTCCAGCGCGGGACGGCCATCGTCAGAGTCCACGCGGATCGACGCCGACTCGTCCACGAACGTGAGCTGCAGTTGCCGCGTCACGTCAGCGTCCGCGTCAATGTTCACCTGACCGCCCGTCACGCGCCCATTCAGCGTGCCCTTGTGCCGGTGCTCCATGTCCAGGATCGAGCACCACACGTCCACCTCGTGATCCTGCACGAGAGCACGCAGCAGCGCCTTCTCCTTGTGCCGCGGCAAACCCAGCGGGATCACCATCAGAGTTCCCGCCACCACATCTCGCCCGACTGCCACACGTCGAACGAGCACTGGTAAGCGTTCTCCCGCCACGGCGTCGGGTACACGTTCAAGTTCGCCAGCTTCACGGGGACGTTCATGTCAGCCATCACCAGCCGCGCGTCCCGAGGATCGTTCTTGATCTCGAGGAACCTGTCACGCTTCTGCACCGCCGAAAGCCACGGCTGCAACGTGCCCTCCTGAACCAGCAGACCCTCCAGCGACATCTGGTAACCCTGATGCGCCTCACGGATGATCGTCGGCACAGACGCGCCCACCACCTGGTGCGCCGTCGTCTGCTCCGGCAACTCCCATTCGCCCTGCTCGTCACCGAGGATCGCCAGCGAGAACGTCGGCATGATGAGCCAGATGCCGTCCAGCCGCGTCTCCACCCACTCGCCACGCGTCGCGGACCCCATCTCGCCGTCCTCCACGGGACGGATCACGTACCGGAATGGGGTGCGCGGCGGGGCAGTCTTGTCGACCCACTTGAACGACCCGTCCGGCTGGACAATGTCCGTCGACTCCA
>CAZLDH010000228.1:0-2211 GCA_964558275.1 uncultured Chitinophagaceae bacterium | reverse complement strand
GGATTTCCCATTTACAGATAGCCAAACATCGGTTATTTTATTTGAATTGCTGCCGGAGAAATTTACAATGCCTCAACTACAAACACTTTACGAAGATTTTTATCTTACCACCTTTGATAAACGAAACTTTAGCCGGAAAATATTATCCACTAATTTATTGATAAAACAAAAAGACAAAGACAAATCATCTTCCAAGAGAGGCTCCTTTTATTATAAATTAAATAAAGAAAAGTATAAAGAAAACTTTCATGCCTTTTTGAAATTTATTCCAAATCCTGAACATCTTATCTAATTCAACTAAAAACAAAGTATCATATAAAAAATACTATTTTCAGACAATTGTATATCAATTATTTATAGAATAATTGAGAAATAAAATTTTTTTATTCAAAATATTAAGTGTTACTTAGACAACAAATTAAGCATTTATGGGAAAAGAACAATATGTTATTGGCATAGATTACGGAACAGATTCAGTTCGATCTGTTCTCGTTAATGTTGCCAATGGAGATGAAATTGCATCATCCGTATATTATTATAAACGTTGGAAAGAAAAAAAGTACTGTGATGCAACAGTAAACCAATTTCGACAGCACCCCAAAGACTATATAGAAGGGCTAGAATACACCATAAAAGACTGCATTCAACAAGTTGGCAGTCAGATTGCTTCCGAAGTAAAAGGCATTTCAGTAGATACCACCGGATCTTCTCCGGTTGCGGTTGATCATACGGGTACCCCTCTTGCCTTGTCTTCCGAATTCGAAGAAAATCCAAATGCAATGTTTATTCTATGGAAAGATCATACTGCCATAAAAGAAGCTGCAGAAATAAATGAACATGCCAAAAATTTCGACATCAATTATTTACAATATGTAGGAGGAATTTATTCTTCAGAATGGTTTTGGGCAAAACTCTTACACATTCTCAGAACAGACAAAAAAGTCAGAAATCATTGTCATTCCTGGGTAGAACATTGTGATTGGATTCCCTTCTTATTAACAGGCGGAGACCAGGCATCAGAAATAAAAAGAAGTCGCTGTGCGGCAGGACATAAAGCACTCTGGTGCGCACCATCAGAAGAAGGTTGGGAAGGTCTTCCTCCCGATAATTTTTTCAGTTCACTAGATCCGATATTAGCGGGTTTTACCAAAAAATTATTTACCAAAACATACACAGCAAATCAGCCTGCCGGAAACCTCTCAAAAGAATGGGCAGAAACATTGGGATTATCCACCGATATTATTGTAGGGACAGGCGCCTTTGACGCACACATGGGGGCAGTAGGAGGACAAATTGAACCTTATCATCTGAGTAAAGTGATGGGCACTTCCACCTGTGATATGCTGGTAGCACCATTAGAAGAGGTTAAAGGCACACTAGTAAGAGGTATTTGCGGCCAGGTACCCGGCTCAGTAATTCCCGGAATGATGGGAATGGAAGCCGGACAATCCGCTTTTGGGGATGTATATGCTTGGTTTAGTAAATTATTACAATGGCCTCTTCAATCAGTATTAGCAAATTCAGGAATATTAAACGAAGAAGAAGCACAGCAACTAAAGCAGGAAATAAGCGATAAAACCATCCCTACATTAAGTAGAGAAGCTGCCAAGCTGCCGGTGTCGGAAGAAGATGAATTAGCCATAGACTGGCTTAACGGAAGACGCACCCCTGATGCTAATCAAGAACTAAAAGGAGCTATTACCGGTTTAAATCTGGGAAGCGATGCTCCTCTAATATTCAAAACTTTAGTGGAAGCCACCTGTTTTGGTGCACGAAAGATTGTCGATCGATTTAATGAACAAGGCGTAAAAATACAGGGATTGATTGGAATGGGAGGCGTAGCCAAAAAGTCTGAATTTGTCATGCAAACGATGGCTGATGTTATGAATATGCCCATCAGAATTCACAGTTCAGAACAAACTTGTGCTGCAGGTGCCGCCATGTTTGCGGCCACGGCTGCCGGACTTTATCCTAACGTAAAAGAGGCCATGCAGGCTATGGGACAAGGATTTGATAAAGAATACCACCCGAACCAAGATAAAGTGGATATTTATAAAATAAGATACAAGAAATATAACAAATTAGGAGATTTTATAGAAAAGAAACAATAATGGATAGATGGCTAAACCATTCAACAATACAACCATTCAACAATTCAACCATTCAACAATTCAACCATTCAACAATTCAACCATTCAACAATTCAACCAT
>CAZLDH010000227.1:0-2260 GCA_964558275.1 uncultured Chitinophagaceae bacterium | reverse complement strand
CATCGATCCCGAATCATCCAGCATCAACACGATGTTTGGTGGCACAGGCTTGGCAATGGTCAGGGGTTGCTGGTCGATAGGCACCGGCTGATCGGCGCCCGCGGCATTGATCTCGGGAACCTGCGGCAAGTCGGCGGCACTGACGGGTGGCGCGTTGAGGGCGCCGGCAACGAAGACGCACAGGGCGCACAGCAGCGTCCTGCCCAGGGCCTTGAAGGCGTGGTCTTTCGATGTGAAAAAGTCGGACATGGCGGCAAGTTCCGTTGACGGGGTTGTGTTGCTGGCGCGAATCACATCACACGGATGACGGATTGCAGGGTGACGATGGCGCGGTTGTCGACCTGGCCGGGCACGCCGCTGCGCGCGGTGATGCGGTAGAAGTTGGCCGGTTCCGTGGTTTTCAGGCAGGCGCCGTTGAAATCGGCATTGCGCTGCTTGGAGTTGGCGCTGGAGCAGCCCATGCCGGTGCCACCGCTGCCGATGGCGACTTTTTCCACGACGTATTGCGGCGAGGCGGTGGCAAGATTGCCGACAGGGGTCACCACGTGGATGGCATTGGCCACCCTGTTGGGGTCGTTGAACGGGTCGGACAGGCAGGGGTCGTCGTCCGCGGTGCAGTCACGGATGGTGGCGTCGTCCATGTTCGCGAGCAGCCAGGTACGCGCCTGATGCAGTGTCGACTCCGCGCTCTGGAAGGCGATCTGGCGGTCGTACTGATTGGCGGCCATCTTGTTCTGCATGATGGTGCCGCTGACCGCGGCCAGGCCGACCAGCGTGATGACGATGAGCAGGATCAAGGCTACGACCAGGGCCACGCCGCGCTGGGTGCGAGGCATTGTGGCGGGCAATGCCCGCCCTACCCGCGAGATCCGTAGGGCGGGCACTGCCCGCCGTGGGGTGGATGCTTTGGCGGGTACTGCCCGCCCTGCTCGTCTGGTCATGTCAGTTCACCCGGTTGCGCAAGGTGGTGGTGGCGCTGAACGTGCGCGCGATGGGCTGGGCGTCGGTGCCAGCGCGCTGGTTTTCGCTTTGCACGGTGAGCGTGATGCGCACGGCGTCGACCTTGTTCCAGTCCGGAACCGCGGATGCAACCACGTAGTCGTCGTCCAGCGCGCTGTGATAACGGATATCCATGTCGGTGACGTTGCGCACCATTTCCTCGGCCGCCACGCTGCCGTCGCCCTGCAACGCCAGGCGGTACAGCGATGTTCCGCCGTCCGGGTTGTGGCCGATGTACCAGTCGTGCGCGGTCAGGCGATACAGCATCGCGCTGCCGGTGGCGCCGTAGGAACCGCCCAGGTCGGTGCTGTAATTGCCCGGCGAAGTGCTGCCCCCGGTGGCGTATTCGACGGTGGTATCCGCGTAGCTGGTGACCTGGAAAATGGCGGTATTCACGGGGTCGCAGACCATGGCCATGTTGCCCGCGTCCAGGTTGGAAGCCTCGGTCGCGATGTCGAAGCTGGTGCCGCCGCTGCTGACGGGGTGGTCGGGGTCGATGGCGTAGCCCGCGCCGGTGGTGCCCATGATCCGCAGCGAATCCGTGTCGGCCACGCGATCGGTCGGGTCCGCGCCAGCGGTGGCGGCCGTATCCGGTGCGCTCGCGTCGAAACCCGTCACGGGCTGGCCCCACCGGGTCCACCACGGGGCGCTGGCTCCTTCCTCTCCCGGCCCGCCGTCGATCACGTTGGTGATGTGCGGTGAAAGTGCATTGCAGCCGCTCAGGCCCGCCTGGCGGATGTCCCTCGCCATCAACTCGTAGGCAATGCGCGCGTTGGCCTGCACGTCGCTCAACGCCTCGTTGCTGTGGTAGGAACGCAGGTTGGCCAGAAACACGCTGGACACGCCGGCAATGACGATCAGGCCCAGCAGCATGGCCACCATCAGTTCGATCAGGGTGAACCCGCGGGCGGAACGACGGTTCATATGGCTGCCTCGGTAACGACTTGCTGGTTCGACGAGCCACCGGAACGGCTGTCGTCGAAAGTGATGGTGATCGTGCAGTCACCCGCGCCAGTACAATGGATGTTGCCGGTAGTGGACTCGACCTCGCCCATGTTTTCGCCAAGCGACAGGCACCAGCTGTTCAGTTGCTGGCTGGCCAGGCTGTCGTCG
This sequence comes from uncultured Chitinophagaceae bacterium, assembly GCA_964558275.1. GTDB lineage: Bacteria > Bacteroidota > Bacteroidia > Chitinophagales > Chitinophagaceae > FW021-bin31. Next base: position 148 of record CAZLDH010000227.1, on the reverse strand, counting down.
GCGGCAGGGCAATTGCCCACCGTGACGGTGCCGTTGTAGTTGCCGCTCAATGCGGCGGCGCGATCCACGCGCATGGCATCGAGGATGGAATAGCTGGCCACCGTTGCCATGGACCGCGCCATGGCGCTGTTGTTGGTGGACAGCGAAT
>CAZLDH010000226.1:0-2299 GCA_964558275.1 uncultured Chitinophagaceae bacterium | reverse complement strand
TAGAATGAGGCGTCTAATTGCCCCAGAGTTCTTTTAGTATATGATAGGGCCTTGGTTTATGGAAAATCATCCTACCAAGTAGGATATTAAAAATCAGCTTCATCTCAAATCGATAATTAAACCGGAAGCAAAATTCATCCAAAAATTCCTGCAAATGACTGCAATGGTGATGGATGCCTCTAAGCCATCCTTTTATCATCATTATTTGCCTGTGTATCAAGGGAAAATTTTGGCCTTGATTACTTCTCTCTTGAGAGAGGTTACGGTATTCTTTTTTGAGTGGATTATATCCTCTCCATTTATCTGTTTTAATCCTGGCCCAACCACTAATGTGGTCCTCAAAAAATGGACGTAATTGCTTAGTTCCACATCCCTTGACCCAACGAGCATAGCAGTTATAAATCCCCTTGCCTTCATATTGTATCGCAAGGACTACCTCCTTCTTCTTGCCCTTGCCCCGCCCCCTTTTACCCTGTTCTTTCCCTCCTATGACGAATTCATCAACGGCAACCTTTCCCATCAATAAGGGTTCCTTGTGTTCATTCATAGCCTGTCGGATTTTTTGCTGAAATAACCAACAAGTTTTCTGCCTTAGCCTTAGTTGTCGGCTCAATTGATGCGATGAAATGCTCTTTTTAGTCGTACTCATATAGTAGACCATCATGAATGCTTTGCGTAAGGGAAATTTACAACTATGGAATAAGGTACCTGCTGTAGCAGACTCTTTACACTTGCACCGGTTACATTTACGAACGCAAAGGGCTTTTGTCTGACTCCATGTTGTATTTCCGCATTTCCTGCATTTAAAGCCATCTTTCCATTTTATTGCACTCAAGTACTTTTTGCAATCCTCATCTGTCTTAAAATAATCGATAAATTCGATAATGTCTGTTCCTTCGTACATTTTACGCAATTTCGAATTAGTAATAACTCAAAATTAGGGACCCGGGGTGCAGCCTATTTGCACCTTAACGCAGATTTTACATGTTTTTCTCCATAGGGGTAACAATGCGCCTCATTCTATAAAACAATATAACAAAAGCTATAACTGCAAAATATCGATAACCCAAATAGACAAACAAAACTTTTCAACAACAACAGGAACAGAAATTATACTAATCATACAATAAATAACCTATGAAAATTGCCATTATAGATGATGAAGTACATTGCATAGAAAGTTTGGTCATCCACATCCATACACTATTCCCAAAAATGAATATTATTTACAAATGTACCAAGGTACAAGAAGCACTGGAGGAACTGAAGAAGTTAGAAATAGATCTACTTTTTCTGGATATTGAGATGCCGGGATTAAATGGATTTCAGCTCTTAGAACAACTCCCTGACCGAAAGTTCGAGGTCATTTTCACTACTGCCTATAGCCAATACGCGGTACAAGCATTTAAAACTCGAGCTATCAATTATCTTCTTAAACCAATAGATGAAGATGAATTTAAAATTGCTGTACAGGACTGGGAAAATGAGCGAGCAAACACAAAAGAGGGTAATTATTCACAACTGGATGCTTTATTAGACCATCTAAAAAAGGATGGAATTTTAAAGAGTAAAATATCAGTACCGGTTTCGGACGGATATGAATTTATAGAGGTTAATAACATCATGTATTGTCAAAGTAAAAGTAATTACACCACTTTATATCTATCAAGCGGAGCGAAATTATTAATAAGTAAAACAATGAAAGAAGTAGAAAAAGTTTTGGATCACTTTTTCTTTATTCGGGTGCATCAATCTCATCTTATTAACCCCAATTTTTTAAAAAAATATTATAAAAATGATGGAGGATACCTCGTGATGCAAGATGATAAACAAATTCCGGTAAGTCATCAAAAACGAGGATTAATAGTCGGTCTTTTTGATGCAATAAAGAAAAACAAAAATTAGTTGGAACTTTAAATTTTGAAAGAACTGAACACTTCTTTGGTCATAAAAAAAGCCTCTACCCTGAGGTAAAGGCTTTATAATAATTACGCCTGCCCGACTTCCTCCGGAAGGCGGGGCAACGTCCTTATTTTTCAAGCATAAAAAAACCTTAGCTAATGCAGCTAAGGTTTTTTATAATAATTACGGCAACGTCCTACTCTCCCAGAAAAATACTAGTACCATCGGCCAAGTGGGGCTTAACTACTCTGTTCGAAATGGAAAGAGGTGATCACCCATTGTATAGTCACCATAAAATCTTCAATAATATTGACATAAAGGAAAAAGTTGTAAATCAATTAGAAGAATGAGAATAAAAAATATTAAAGCGTACGGGCAATTAGTACTACTTGGCTAT
>CAZLDH010000225.1:2061-2311 GCA_964558275.1 uncultured Chitinophagaceae bacterium | reverse complement strand
GGGGAGGGCTGGGGTGGGGATGGTGTGGTTCTGTGAAGGACAACCACATTCCCATCCAACCCCCTGAAAGGAAGGGTCAGACGTGCTGCGGACGCACGACTGGATACGCTCCCCTCGAACGACCCCACGCCAAAACCATCAGCCAGACCAAAGCGATCAGATCCAGCCAGGCGAACCAGTCGCCCCAGCGGGCATACAGGGTATGCGTGTGGCGCAGCCACAGCGTGCCCATCAACTGTCCGTCGTCCCG
>CAZLDH010000225.1:0-2051 GCA_964558275.1 uncultured Chitinophagaceae bacterium | reverse complement strand
TGGCGAAGCCGCTTTCCACGCCGCGCATGATGGCCTGGCGGCTGTGCTGCCAGTCGTCGAGCGTGAAATCCCATGCAGGCACCAGCAGGAGTTGCGCGTCGCGCGCGGCATAGGCGCGGCCCATGGCCGGAAAATCCATGTCCTTGCAGATGGCCAGGCCGATGCCTGGCGAGTGCGAGAGCATGGTGTAACCCTTCCATGGCGTGTAACGCCGCTCCAGCCCCGGCACGAGGTGGTGTTTCATGTATATCGACGGCGCACCATGCGGATGGAAGGCCAGCAGCATGTTGCGTTCGGGTTTGTCCTGCGGCTTGTAGTCGACGCCGGTAATCACGGTCACACCCTCGCGTGCGGCCAATGCGCGCAATTCGGGAACGTCGGCTTGCGACACCACCCAGGCATCTTCGGGAATCATGATGTACCGCGCGCCATGTGCGGCCATGTTGCTGATGGCCTCGACATAACGCTGCATGAGCTTTTCGCCCTTGGCGGACGTCGGTGACAGGAGCGGATCGGCGTTGTCCAGCGAGACCAGCCCGATCCTGACCGGTGTTCCGCTGTCAGCCGGCACCGCATGCAACCGCCAGGCGCCGAAAGCGAGCGCAAGCACGATCAGCCCGCCGCCGACGAGCCCGGTCCGCAGGCGTGCGGAGTGCGGTGCCGAGGCGTTGCACAATGTTGCCACGCACGCCGGCCCCAGCATGACCAGAAAACCGACGCCCGCCACGCCGGTCAACGCCGCGATCTGGATCACGGCCAACGCATTCATCTGCGTGTACCCGATATCCCCGGCGGCGCCATCCAGCGACGTTGCCGCGTGGATGTAATACAACGCGACAATCACCACCGGCACCGCGAACATGGCGGCCACGTGCTGGCCGCGCATGGCCAGACGCCGGTACAGCATCACCGCCACGGCAAAGATCACGGCCGGGGCGAGGATCATGAACAGCGTCGGCATGACCGGCATGAGCAGATAGGCTCGGCCGAAGTTCCAGCGCGGAATGTCGCCGATGGCAACGGCGGCAAACGCCGCCAGGGCCGCCCAGGGTGCGCGTACGCGTGTGGCCAGCCACAGGATCGGCAGCGGCGCCAGCCAGGCGGCCCACCACAGCGGGTGGAATTGCGAGCCGAACCACCAGCCGAGGGCGGACAGCGCGATGGCGAGCAGGATCGGCAAGGCGGACGGGAATTTACTTTTTGAGGCCATCGATGAGTCGTCCCATGGATTCTTTGTAGAAAGCGCGGAATTGCGCTTCGTCGTAGTTGAAACGGCCGGCGCGGTAGAGCGCGATCAGGCCGTGCTGGTGGGCCGAGGCGGTCATGCACACGGCGTATGGGTCATCCTGTTTGAGCACGCCTTGGCGCATGCCCTCGGCTATGGCGTCGACCGAGATGTTGAAGGAGGGCGATTTGCGCGCGCGCATGTCGTCGGGATATCGGCGCGCATCGTCGCGTTGCACGGCGAATGCGTGATCGAACAGATGCGGGTGCTCAAGCGCGTAATCGAGATAGGGCATCATCATGGCGTTCAATTGCGCCGTGATGTCAGGCTCCCGCCTGCAGGCGTCCAGCTTGCGCGCCACGGCCTGGAAGTTTTCATCGGAGATTTTTTTCAGCAGAGCCTCGCGGCTGGCGAAATGCCGGTAGATCGCCATCGGCGTGATGCCCACGGCCTCGGCGACGCGACGCATGGTCACGGCGTCCGCGCCCTCGCGGTCGAACAAGTCGTAGGCGGCGCGCAGGATCTTTTCGGCGGTGGTTCGGCGTCTCATGTATACAGTGTATACATCGTGGTTTGGACAATGCAACGCGGATGTCCGACAACCTCGCCATGCCCACATACGCCCGTCCGGTGGAGGCAAAGGGCGGCTGGCGGCATAATTGGAGGACTCATGGCCATCGGAACCTCTACATGACCGCACCCACGCGCAAAGACACTACCCGCGTCATACAGCCGCCCACGGGCACGAAGCTTTCCTGCAAAAGCTGGTTGACCGAAGCGCCGTACCGCATGATCCAGCACAACCTGGCGCCGGACGTGGCGGAAA
>CAZLDH010000224.1:0-2314 GCA_964558275.1 uncultured Chitinophagaceae bacterium | reverse complement strand
AAATGATATAGTATTGTTCTCTTAATAATATGTGCAGATTGTGATGAATAATATAATTTTTGTTTGTAAAGAAGGAAATAGAGACCATAGCTTTGCTATAGAAAGTATGTAATTTAGAGTTGTTCATTTTTAGATATGAAGAATGTGCTAATTTTGAGCGGAAAACTTGATTCGAATTTAAAGTGTAATTTTGTTTATGAAAAGAGTTGTCATTACCGGATTAGGAGGGCTAACCCCTTTGGGCAATGATGTAGCCACTTATTGGAATAATTTATTGAAGGGTGTTCCCGGAGCGCGCGCGATCTCTTATTTTGATGCATCACAATTTAAAACACGTTTTGCCTGTGATCTAAAAGATTTTGATATTAAAGATTATATGGATCGGAAAACGGCGCGTAAAACAGATCCTTATGTGCATTATGCATTGATTGCTGCTGAGCAGGCAGTGAAAGATTCGGGTTTGGATTTTGCAAAAATGGATCCTTTGGATTCCGGTGTTATTTGGGGATCGGGACAAGGAGGAATGAAAACTTTTGAGGAGGAGATTAAAAACTATACGGAAGGAAATTATCAGCCGCGTTTCAATCCTTTTTTTGTTCCAAAAATTATTTCCAACATGGCTGCAGGAATGATTTCCATTAAGTATGGATTGATGGGAATAAATTATGCTGTAGTTACAGCTTGTTCAACATCCAATACGGCTTTAATGGATGCATTAAATTATATCCGGATGGGAAAGGCAAAGGTGATTGTGACCGGCGGGTCAGAAGCGCCTATCACAGAGGCATCCGTTGGTGGATTTTCATCTATGAAAGCATTGAGCAATGACAATGATAATCCGGAAGGAGCTTCCCGTCCTTTTGATCCTACAAGAAATGGATTTGTATTGGGAGAAGGTGCCGGAGCGCTTATTTTGGAAGATTTAGAACATGCGAAGCAGCGTGGAGCTGCCATCTATGCAGAAATTGTCGGTGCTTCTATGACTGCGGATGCTTATCATATGACCGGATCTCACCCTGATGGAGAGGGCTCTTTTCACTCTATGCGACTTGCAATTAAGGATGCCGGATTAGCTCCTAAGGATGTTGATTATATCAATGCACATGCTACTTCTACTCCTGTAGGCGATCCAAGTGAAACAAAAGCTATTGCCCGTTTATTTGGAAATGATACCGAACAGATGCATCTCAGTGGTACTAAATCCATGACCGGACATCTCCTTGGTGGGGCAGGAGCTGTTGAAGCTATTGCCACGATTCAGGCTATTCGGAATAATGTAATCCCTCCCACCATTAATACGAAGGAAATAGATGAGGCTATTCCGAAACAATTGAATATTGTTCTTGGAGAACCTGTGGAAAAGAAGGTGAAAGTAGGGATGAGTAATACTTTTGGTTTTGGTGGGCACAACAGCACTATTGTGTTTAAAGAATTTGAAGGATAAATAAGATAAATAATGCTTCTTAAGTCGTAAAAAGTGTAATACATTTATTGTAAACAACAATTTTATAGCGCAATCGATTCAAGAGGTTTAATTTAGATTGGAATAATATATTATTATTGGTATCCTAAATAGAGAAACGGCTCCTGAAGTTTATATTGTGACCGTTCCTTTACAAAACAAATCTTTGAAATTTTTTAAATTTCCTGTAGGTTTGCAATCGTGTATTATTAGGGACTTTTAACCCATTTGAGATGAAAAAATATTGGTGGAAAATTCTTTGTATTCTACTGTTGCTATTTGTAATCATAGCCGGTTTCCTAATTTCCGTTCCGGCAAAAGTTATTCTTCATGAGACGATAAGAAATCTCTTTTTCCATGTCCCTATGTGGATGGTCATGTTTGTCCTGTTTACAGTTTCTTTTGTCTGTGCCATTCTCTATCTGCGTAAAGGAGATTTTAAATATGATATTGCAGGAGAAACTGCTGCGAGTGCAGGACTCACTTTTGGTGTAATAGGTATAGTCACCGGAGCCGTTTGGGCAAAGTTTACCTGGGGACAGTATTGGAGTAATGATCCCAAACAACTTTATACAGCTGCTGCACTACTTATTTATTTTGCTTATTTTGTATTAAGAAATTCTTTTACCAATATAGATAGCAGGGCAAAAGTATCTGCAGTGTATAATATTTTTGCTTTTGCATTATTGATTCCGTTAACTGTTGTTATCCCTCGGATTACAGATTCATTACATCCCGGAAATGGAGGGAATCCCGGTTTTGATATTTATGACTCTACCGGGCATTTGAAAATAGTATTGTATCCGGCCTTTATAGGTTGGACTTTACTGGGTTGCTGGTGCTTTAACCTTT
>CAZLDH010000223.1:0-2329 GCA_964558275.1 uncultured Chitinophagaceae bacterium | reverse complement strand
TTACCAGTATTATAAAAAGACTTATAAGTATGGATTTCTTAGTCCAGTAATGGATGATGCCGGAAATATCATAGATATAACGACAACCAAATACAGTGATAATTCGGATCTAAATTATTCTCATGATTTTGGTGTTCAGCATCAGCTTAGTCGTATTTATGGGCAATTAAATTATTCTCACTTTTTTGGAGAAAATAAGTTAGATGCTATGATACTTGCAGAACAAAATGCCTATTTGCATAGCGGAGTAAATACAACGATTCATTATCAAAAACTTGCAGCCAATATCCATTATGGAATAAAAGGAACCTATTTTTTTGATGTAGCTACAGCTTATGCAGGACGTAGTCTGATCGCTAAAGGGCATCGCTTTACCCTCTATCCTGCAGTTTCTGCTGCTTGGGTGCTGTCTAATGAATCTTTTCTACAGGAGGCTGCTTTTCTGAATCGGTTGAAACTCAGGGCTTCTTGGGGACGTACAGGCAGAGATAACATTACTCATAGCAAACCTTATGAATATGGATACGATTATGCTTTTGATTATCATGCAGTTCAGCTAAGGGATACTTGGTATCACGTGGCCAGCTTTGGAATACAAGGTTTACCAACACCTCCCGAGAAATTTAATACTGCTATATCTCAGAAATTTAATTTTGGTATTGATGCTCAATTGGTGGATCACCTATCTTTTATGGTTAATCTGTATCACCAAAAGAGAACTCGAGTAGCGATTGGTACAGGTGGAGATTATTCAAATATTATCGGAATGACAACTCCGGTGGTTAGCAATGGGGAATTTGAAATGAAGGGTATTGAGGCAGAACTGAAATGGAGCCAGACTACTGGCAAGGTACAGTGGTCTATTGATGGGCAACTTAGCTATTCGAAGAACAAAATCATAAACGAAAATGAAGTTTTTAGACCCTATGATTATATGAGACGAACAGGAAGAGCTATTGGGCAAGAATTTGGTTTGGAAGCTGTTGGGTTTTTCAAGGATCAACAGGATATAGATAAAAGCCCCCATCAGGAGTTTGGACCGGTACAAGCTGGAGATATTAAATACAAAGACCAAAATAATGATGGGGTCATCAATGAATTTGATGTGATTCCCCTGGGCTATGCAAGTGGTTATCCTCAAATTTATTATTCGACCTCACTTAGATTACAGTATAAGGGCTTTGGGTTTTCTGTAATGTTTCAGGGAACAGGGCATCAAACAGCTTATTTGAATACTAGTAGCGTATATTGGCCATTGCGCAATAATAATAATATTTCTGAGTATTACTACAAAAATAGGTGGACCCCTCAAACTGCTGCTACTGCTACCTTGCCACGGCTTAGTACTTTGGATGTAGCCAATAATTACCGAAAGAGTTCCCTTTGGTTTAAGGATAGATCCTATTTATCTCTTCGGTTTGCCAAATTATCTTATTCCTTACCTTCTTCGCTGGTGAAAAAGATTAGAATGGATGATATTGAGATTATTGCAACGGGCAGAAACCTGTTTTTCTGGAGTGACATTCCGGTAGGTATGCCTGAATATTATGGTACCGGATATCCTATGCTGCGATACTATTCTCTTGGGATAAATGTTGCATTTTAATATGAAAAGTTATAAAAATGAGAAAATTAATAATTTGTTTTTTCCTTTTATCTATCACTATAATAGTTGATAGCTGTCATTATTTGGATTATGATGAGATTCAAAAATTCCAGGGAGCGGCGGTTTGGTCAGATAGGTATCGTGTGCGAGATGCAGTGACCGGATTATACGGGATGGTAGGTGATCTGAATAATGCAGGCAGTGCTCCTCGTGCATGTGCTACAGATGATGCAGTGGAAGCCAATGATTTTTCTAGTATACATAAATTTGGAGATGGCAGATGGAGTGCTATCAATACAGTAGATGACAGATGGTATGTGTTGTTTAAAGGAATTAGAGGAGCCAATGATTTTCTGGAACATTTTAGTCTGGACAGCTTTGATTCTCGTAAGTACAATGAGAAGTATGAACAAATTATGGAAAGTTTCAGGACTTATCCATTCCAAGCTCGTTTTATGCGTGCATTTTTCCATTTCAGGCTTTTGAGACGCTATGGTCATATTCCTATCATTACTCATACCATATCTATGGATAGTGTCAATCAGATTCAACCATCCTCCTATGCAGAAGTAACAAATTTTATTATTTCCGAGATAGATGATATTGCTTTTCGGTTGCCTGTTGATTACAATAATATGCCGTTTTTGGAAACGGGAAGGGCTACCCGAGGAGCTGCTTTGTCTCTTAAAGCAAAAGCATTATTATATGCTGCCAGTCCTCTGC
>CAZLDH010000222.1:0-2337 GCA_964558275.1 uncultured Chitinophagaceae bacterium | reverse complement strand
AAAAATGTGGATAACTATGAGTTGGATAACTTTTTTCTACTGAATAGTTACGAAAATTTAATATATTTACTTAATTTCAACATCATGAATGAATCTATCCAATGTTATTAAACAATATATATTTTAATAATTCAGTTGCATACATTTGTCTTAATCAAAAATTTATACACTAATCAAAAATTAAAACTATGAATTTTCTAACAAAAGATTACAAAGCAGGTAGAGACTTTGGTTTACTTGTTATCAGAGTGGTTGCAGCATTGGTACTAATATACGGACATGGTGCAGAAAAACTATCCGTCATTTTTAGCGGACAACCTATTCAATTTATGGATCCCATAGGTTTAGGTGCAAATTTCTCCTTCTATTTAGCTGCTTTCGCAGAAGGGATTTGTACTCTTTGTCTTATTCTGGGATTATTTTCTCGTTTTGCTTCCATTATCCTTACGATAAATTTTATCGTTATCATTATCCTGCATGGCTTTATTATAGGAGATGGTTTTAATGTATTAGAACTACGTTTCTTGTACCTTGCAGCTTTTTTTGCTACTATTTTTACCGGTCCGGGAAGAGTATCACTGGATTATCTCTTTTATGGCAGGGCAAAATAATTTCAATTGAACAAAAGATCTATTATATATAAATAAAACAAATTATTGACGAATAACAGATTGAAGGTCTGACAATTTCAGACCTTTTTTTCTTCTCAAGTTATTTTATCAAATGTTTAGGTAAATCTTCTACATTTTCACAACAAACTTGCTCCATCACCTGCTGGAGTTGTCTTTTAAGAATAGAAATAGTATGTCTTCCTCCCTTTTTCCCTAATGCTGCCGGTCCATAATTAAAAGCACGTCCGAGAAAAGTAAATTCTGCACCGGAAGCTAGGGTTCGTGCGATATCGGGACCTGTTCGCATTCCACTATCCATCATTATCTTTATTCTATCCTTATATTTTGGCGCCAGCTCCTGTAATACATTAATGGTGGAAGGACCGGAATCATGTTGCCGTCCGCCATGATTAGAAATTATCACACCATCTAATCCCAACTCAACTACCTTTTCCATATCTTCCTCACTTGAAAGTCCTTTGATCACAAGATTACCTTTCCATTTATCCCGTAGTGCCTTAACCCGGTCTTCATTTAATCTTCCATTAAATGTTTTATCCATAAACACCCCTAAATGATGCATATTTAATCCTCTGCTTTTGGGAATATATTGATCCATCGTTTTAAAAGAAGGAATACCATGCAACAAAGTCTGAATAGACCAATTCGGATGCATTACAGCTTGTCTGACATTTCTAAAAGTCATACGCGGGGGCATAGACAATCCATTTTTAATCTCTTTAGAACGATATCCAAAGGTGGGTACATCAGAAAGAATAACCAAAGTAGAACAGCCTGCATCGGCAGCTCTTTTCAATAAATTATCTCTCATTTCATCTTCAGTAGGATGATAAAGCTGAAACCAAAAATTTCCTTCAGTAAGTTCACTAATCGTTTCTATACTTGCAGTAGATACCGTACTCAAACAAAATGGAATATTATATTTAAAAGCAGCTTTAGCCAGAATTTCCGGAGTTCCCGGCCAAAAAAGACCTTGTAAACCAACCGGAGCAATTCCAAAAGGCGCGTCATACACATGACCAAACAATTCGGTCTTCATGTTTATTCCCTTATATTCATGAATATACTGCGGCATCAGTTCAATATCTCTAATCTCCTGTGTATTCTTTCGAAGATTTATCTCCTCATTACACCCACCGGCCAGATAATCATAGGCAAAACCGGGAATACGCCTTTTGGCTTTTTTCCGCAAATCCTCAACCATGGGGTATTTGGGATTATATTCTAACTCCATTTTACAATTATTTTAATGTATCTATTTCTTATTATTATTTTTTCATTTCCTGCCATTTTTCTCCCTCAGGAAAGTTATAAGACCTCAAAGATAATTCTTTCATTTTGATACTGTATCCTGCACTATCCGGCATCATGTAATGTCCGTCCTTTATGACTACCGGATTTTCAAAATGCTCATGCAAATGATCCACAAATTCAATCATTCTATTTTCCATTGTTCCGCTGATACAGATATAATCTATCATAGAAAGATGTTGCACATATTCACACAAACCTACCCCTCCGGCATGTGGACACACAGGTATATTAAACTTGGCTGCCATCAACATAATGGCTAGAATTTCATTCACTCCGGCGACTCTACAACTATCTATCTGACAAATGTCAATAGCTCCGGATTGCATGAATTGTTTGAAAATCATTCTGTTTTGACAATGTTCCCCGGTAGCAATTTTTACAGGATTTATGG
>CAZLDH010000221.1:0-2343 GCA_964558275.1 uncultured Chitinophagaceae bacterium | reverse complement strand
TCATTAACCATTATTCATTAACCATTATTCATTAACCATTATTCATTAACCATTAATCACTAATCATTATTCATTCAATTCCTCGGTCTTTCAGCATAGGCTCCAACCTGGGGTCATGCCCGGTAAACTTTCTATACATTTCTGCGAGATCTTCCGTATTTCCCTGAGATAAAATCATATCCCTGAGACGCTGTCCATTCTCTCTGGTCATCCCGCCATGATTTTCAAACCAAACAAAGGCATCATCAGACAGCATTTCAGTCCACAAATAAGCATAATATCCTGCCGAATAGCCATTTCCCCAAATATGCATAAAATAACTGGAGCGATATCTTGGTGGAACCGGCGGATAATAAACACCTACTTTTTTTAGAGACTTTAGCTCAAAAGAATCTACGTTTTTCACTATTTCTTCTGCCGACAATAAATGCCATTGCATATCCAACTCGGCAGCTGACAATAATTCAGTCAACATATAACCTTGATTAAACTGAGCGGACTTTTTTATTTGCTCTACCATTCTTTTAGGAATAGGTTTTCCAGTCTTATAATGAACAGCATAATTCTTTAGCACCTTGGGATTTAAAGCCCAATGTTCATTAAACTGAGAGGGAAATTCCACGAAGTCCCTAGCAACACTAGTTCCTGATAAACTTGGATATTTTTGATTGGCAAAAAATCCATGTAAAGCATGGCCAAATTCATGGAACATTGTCGTTACTTCATCAAAACTCAACAGAGCAGGTTCTCCATCTGACGGCTTAGGAAAGTTGGCCACATTATAGATTACTGGTTGCTGATGCAACAATTTGGATTGTGTGACCAAATTGCTCATCCAGGCGCCTCCGCCTTTATTATCTCTTTTAAAATAATCACAATAAAACAATCCGATTGAACTACTATCCTTATCTATTACTTTAAAAACCCTTACATCCTTCTGCCAAACCGGAATATCATGTACTTCTTCAAAAGAAATCCCATAAAGTAGATGTGCTGCATAAAACACCCCATTCTCCAACACATTGTTCAACTCAAAATAAGGTTTAAGCGAATCTGCGTTTAATCCAAACCTCTTTTGTCTAATAATTTGGCTATAATAATTCCAGTCAGCAGGTGCTAATTCAAAATCACCACCTTGTTCATCAATCAGATTTTGAATATCAGCTGCTTCTTCTTTTGCTTTAGCCACAGCCGGGTCCACCAGTCCTTTTAAAAATTTATTTACTGTTTGTGGATTTTTAGCCATTTGGTTCTGTAACTTCCAGGCAGCATAATTATCAAAACCCAATAATTGAGCCTTCTCAGCACGCACATGAGCCAGTTTTTTAATCACAGAACGGGTATCATTACTATCACCTTTCTCTGCTCTATTCCAGGAATGTTTAAATAGTGTCAACCTGGAGTCTCTATTGTCCAATTCCTGCAACAGCGGCTGCTGTGTGGTGTTCTGTAATGGAATCAACCACTTCCCGGAAAGTTCTCTTTTTTCGGCATCTTTATTTGCTTTTTCAATCCGAGCAGATGACAATCCTTTTAATTTAGCAGTATCATCTACAATCCAGGCTCCATTTTTCATTGCGGCCAGAAGTTTATTCACAAAACTTGTACTCAAGCTAGCAGCTTTTTGGTTTAATTTTTTCAATTGGATTTTATCTGCTTTAGACAATTCTGCTCCGGCTCTTACAAATCTTTTATAATAGTATGCTACCAAACGCAAAGATTCGGCATCTAAATTCAGAGAATCTCTTTCTCCATAAATCTTTTTTACCCGTTGGAATAATTCACTATTCAAATAAATCGCATCAAAATGTGCAGCCAGTTTTGGTGATACTTCTTTCTGAATATCCTGTAGTTTTGGATTGGTATTGGCACTGGTAAGGATATTAAACACATGCTGAACCCGACTTAATAAACTGCCACTCTTTTCCAAGGCAACTAGTGTATTTTTAAAAGTAGGAGCTTCCGGATTATTTACAATACTATCCACCTCTTTCAAATGTTGCTTCATGCCTTTATTAAATGCAGGCAAAAAATCAGATACTTCAATTTTATCAAAAGGAGGTGCCTGAAACGGCAATGTACTTTTATGCAAAAGGGGATTATCTCCATCTCCATTTCCTTCTTTATTGCTATTACATGCAGCAAGTGTTATCAATAATATAACAGCGGTACCAATTTTCTTAAACATAGATTAATATTTACATTTTTGAAAGAGATTGGATGGCAATATACGGATATTCTTTATTCTAACATATTCTTTTGCCGATATTGACATACCTGCGAGAACAAAAAAAAAGCTGCTCATCATACTAGATGAACAGCTTATTCTTTAAAAACAAATAA
>CAZLDH010000220.1:0-2346 GCA_964558275.1 uncultured Chitinophagaceae bacterium | reverse complement strand
AACATTTTTATTAAAGTAAATAATCCAAATTTAAATTGGCTCCGATTATACTACCCAGTAAACAACAAAGGAAATTATAAATTTGTAGAAGGCGGAAACCTATTTCCTGCTTCCCGACATAAATTTGGAGATCAGGATAATATATTTAGTGTGCCGCTCCCAATAGGACAGACCCGCACCTTTTTCTTAAAAATAAAGAGCTATGCACATATTGCGGTTCCTATTTCGGCAGGCTCTCAGGAGCAAATGATAGATAAGCTTAATAACGAACATTGGCAATTTGGTTTATTCTTTGGCGCTATTCTTATTATATTACTGTTTAATTTTGTTATTTATCTTGTACTGAAAGATAAAGCTTACCTATATTATGTATTATATATTTTCTTTTTAGGTTTCTTTTTATTTAGTGTTTACGGATATGGATATAAGTTTTTCTGGAGTAATCAACCGCTTTTAACGCTCCAAAGTATAAGTATTCCAAAAATATTGATGGGAATTACGATGGTTTTATTTCTACGTCAATTTCTACAGACGCAAAAAACACTTCCCCTTTTTGATACTATCGGAAAGGCCATTCTGATTCTGTGTGTTGCCATCATCCCAGTATCTTTGTTTGGACTATACAATATCAGCCTGATTCTTATAGATATCTTCCTTCTATTAATATGCATAATTTATTTCATTGCAGGACTAAAATTATATAAGAAAGATTTCAAGCCTGCCAAATATTTCATGTTGGCATGGTCTGTCTTATTTATAGGACTTGTCATAGATATTTTTAAGGATATGAATATCATTCCTTACACTCATTTCACGAGAGATGCATTCTTAATCTGTGCCGATATAGAAATGATTTTACTTTCCTTTGCGCTTGCAGATAAAATTAATATTCATAAAGCAGGAGAAATTAGTGCAGAGAAAAAAGCATTAAAACTAGCTCAGGAGAAAGAACAACTTATCGCCATGGAAAATATCCGATTGGAAACGAAAGTAAAAAATCGAACATTGCGATTAACACAATCAAATGAAAAGTTGGAAGAAGCAATGACCAGCTTGCAAGCTACACAAAACAAGCTGGTGCACGCTGAAAAATTAGCTTCTATAGGGAAATTAACTGCCGGAATTGCGCATGAAATAAATAATCCAATCAGTTATATTAAAACCAATGTGAGTGCATTAAAGAAGGACATCAATGATTTGTTGGAATTAATTGGGAAATACCAAAAATTAAATGCCGATAACCTTTCTGCCAAAATGAAAGAAATAGATTCCTTTATCAATGAAATTGAGTTAGAGTTTACAAAAGAAGAAATCAACACTTTGATTGACGGCATCAAAGAAGGTGTATCTCATACTTCAGATATTGTCCTCGGATTACGAAAATTTAGCAGAATGGATGAAGATTCTTTTGAAAAAATGGATATCCATGAGAGCCTGGATTCTGCACTTCGTTTCGTTAGAAGTATGATCCCCAATCATATTAAAATTCTCAAAGACTATGATAATATTGGGAATATAAATAGCAGTCCGGGACCTCTGTGTCAGGTTTTTGTCAACATTCTAACCAACGGCATACAGGCAATAACCCTAAAAGAAACTACTACTTCAGAAAAAGAGAAAATCATTATTACCACAAAAAAAGTGAAAGAACTTGTAGAAATAACTATTGCGGATACAGGACCGGGAATCTGTGAAGAACACAAAATGAATATCTTCGATCCCTTCTTTACCACCAAAGAAGTTGGAAAAGGAACCGGATTAGGTTTATCTATAAGTTACGGCATCATAAAGAAACTAAACGGAGATATTCGCGTATCCAGTAGCCCGGGCATGGGAGCAGCTTTCACCATTGCCCTACCGATAAATCATGCAAAGGAGGTTTTTTCGAAATAAAGATATAAAATCATCACTTTTCATTAGCCCGCATTATTCATGGGATTATCATTTAAGCATTACAAAAGCAACTACATCTTTCTTTGTAATCTTCTTATCCGAAAGGATAACCAAACGTTCTACCACATTTCTCAATTCACGGATATTTCCGGACCAGTCATGTTTTTGTAATTCCGAAATGGCATCTTTATCTATTTTCTTTTTTGCCATGCCATATTCGTTACAGACCGTCGTCAAAAAATAATCTACCAATAACGGAATATCTTCTTTTCTTTCCTTTAAAGCAGGAACATGAATAATAATAACACTCAACCGGTGATATAAATCTATTCTAAATTTATTCTCTTCTATTTCTTCCTCTAATGCTTTATTCGTCGCTGCAATAACCCTTACATCTACCTCAATTTCTTTATCTCCACCAACACGGGCTATTTTATTTTCTTGTAATGCACG
>CAZLDH010000219.1:0-2385 GCA_964558275.1 uncultured Chitinophagaceae bacterium | reverse complement strand
TTAGCCACCCTAGCTCAGCTGGTAGAGCAACTGTTTCGTAAATAGTAGGTCGTCGGTTCAAGTCCGGTGGGTGGCTCTTTTTACTTTTCCTTTATTTTTCCGTAAAAATTAATAGGTTGTCGATAACTGCTAATGACACTTAAATCGGCATTTCCGTTAGAAAAAATACGGAGCAGCATCTTGCGGGTATTGATTTTTGCTTCTTGAGGATGAATCTCTATTGTCCAACCGCCTTTTTTGTTTTCATTGACTTGATAATTGAAGTGCGTAGAGATAAAGTCTATTCCTCCATCGGAAGGATCCATGGTGGCTCTGTAGGCTCGACCATAGTAGGGGAGCCAGGATTGAATCGTATCCGGTGATATTTTAAGGTTATAATCTGTAGTAAGTATTTTTGTAAAACCATTTTGGGCACTGAGTCTATCTGCATGGAAGACAAGGGTCTGATTCGAAATAAGATTTGCTACATTTATATGTTCCTCTGTTTGCCCGGTGTTTGTAGTTGCACAAGATATCGTTAAGACAATAATACAAACAGTGAGCAGGTAAATTATTATTTTATTATTCTTTTTCATAATAATGAGATTATCAAAAAACGTACTAAATTGTGATTTATGCTATTCTTTTCTAAGAGATTAGTCTCAATTTTTAGAACAAAAAGTAAAAAGACTATGCATATAATCAGTTTTTTATGGAGAATAGTTTATTGGATGCTGTTGAGTTTCTCTATTTTTACGCTATCCGGTTGTGGTTTTTTAATGAATGAAGATACGAATAAAAAGCTAACCCATCTGGAATATACAGTATCAGAAGCTCCTAAGTGGACGGCTTTGTTTAATAGAGATTCCGGATGGTTAGGAGGCGATGGTATATTTGCTATTCCAATGAGAAGTACTGATGGAAAACATAAAACAGATAGTGTTTTATTTGTTTTTAGTGATACTGTGATAGGAGAAATAGTGAATGGAAAACTAAAACCAGGATTTAGATTAGTACATAATTCTGTAGCCAAATTAAAAGGTATTTCGCCTGAAAATAGTAGGTTTTATTATGCCTCGGATAAAAAAGGGGAAGCCCAAACTATGTTTACCCCTTCTACTACTCATGCAGTTGATGGCGATTATTATTGGCTAGGTGACGGTTTTGTAAATGAAGTGTTGGGTAATAAGATTTTTATTTTCGCCTATAGGATGCATAATATGGACAGCGGTGCATGGAGTTTCAAACAAAGAGGTACTGCACTTATCGAATTACAACCGGGCAGTAAACCGCCATTTAAGAATCAAAAACAAATTGAGACTCCCTTCATAATGAAGGGAACCGACATCGCTGAAGGAACCCTGGGTGCGGCAATTTTTGCAAATACCGAGTCTGCCAATGCACCGGATCCGGATGGATATATTTATGTATATGGCGTTAAAGGGAAAGATAAAAACCTGTTTGTAGGCAGGGTGTTACCTGAGAATATGAAAAAGTTTGACTTATGGCGATTTTGGGATGGTGAAAATTGGGTTAAAGGGATAAAAGAAGCAGCTGTTATTACAGATAGTGTATCAAACGAGTTGAGTGTTTCTCCAATGCCGGATGGTAGATATGCACTTGTTTTTCAGGTTAATGGAATGAGTAATACGGTTGGGTTAAGGTTGGGATTAAGTCCTTATGGACCTTTTGGTCCAATTATTAAAGTATGGCATTGCAATGAATCTCAGCATGAAAATTATTATACATATAATGCAAAAGCATATCCGGTTTTATCTAAAAAAGGAGAATTATTGATAAGTTATAATGTGAATGCATTTCATTTTTTCGATGAAATAAAAAAGAATCCGCATCTTTATCGCCCGAGATTTATAAAAATAGTGTTTAAATAAGAAGTTTTTACATTGTATTACGCACGCTATGAACCTTCAAATTGCTCATAAGAGCAATCTTTTCAATTTCAATATGATTTTTCATAAAAATTGGTATAATGCCTTCACTCTATATTCAATATTATATTGGATCTAATAGGTTGAGAAAGAAGTAGAATTATGGAAGTATTACAGTTTACACGGTATTAGCACTATATTTCAATTGAACATTTCGGGTAAAACCGTTATGAGACGCCGTATTATTTTCCGATACTTATGTTTAAATTCGGTAATTCTATTTGAAATTTCACTTTTGCTTTTAGTGCTGTAAAAACTCTTAATAATGTTTCCATAGTTACGTTACTGGTTCTATTCTCTAACCGAGAAATCTGAGCTTTTTGAACGCCAATCAGATCTCCCAATTCTTGTTGTGTTAAATTTCGCTCTTTACGTATTTGTTTAATAGCTCTACCAATCGAATCCATTTGAAGTTCATATTCAAATAAATCACGTTCAACGGTTCCTACTTTTCCAA
>CAZLDH010000218.1:0-2401 GCA_964558275.1 uncultured Chitinophagaceae bacterium | reverse complement strand
AACAACTTAATTTTGTAGGGGAAGGCAGTGGCGTAAAACAGGTAGATGGAGAAGCGGGGAAACTGGAAACCTTATCAAGCGGTAAAGTAGTAGCAAAGGAGAATGGTTATGTGTATGTCTTCACCAGTAATGAAAGTACTCAGGATATGTTCTTTGATAATTTAGGGGTTACACAGATTACCGGACCGGTGTTGGAAGAAACCCATTACTACCCATTCGGATTGACAATGAGTGGGATAAGTACAGTAGCACCGCTGAAGCTGGAGAATAATTATAAGTTTAATGGAAAGCTGTTAAATCATAAAGAATTTTCAGATGGTAGTGGGTTGGATTGGTACGATTATGGAGCCAGGATGTATAATGTACAGGTTGGGAGGTGGTTTACTGTTGACCCGTTGGCGGGGAAATATCCGGGTATTAGTCCCTATAACTATACATTGGATAATCCTATTAATTTAACTGATCCTACGGGGATGGCACCGAATCCAATTTACGATAGAGAAGGGATTTTTCTTGGTACGGATGATAGAGGATTAAAGGGTAAGGCTTTTGTAATGGATAAGAAAGACTTTAAACAAAATATGAGTCACCAAGAGGCTTTGAATAAAGATTTAGGTATGGCGGGTTTAAAAGGCAAGGTTGCCAAAGCCAATCTACTATCAAGTTTTAATAGCTTACCTAGTCGTCCGGATTATGACGGAGTAATGACTTATACTCAACTTTTAGAATGGGGAAAAACACATGGAGATGAACCTGTATTTTTAGATGCTTCTAAAATTGATTTAGGAGATTTGTATGTTAGTGATTTTAATGGTGTCGGGCAGGGAAGATTTGTCAATACCCCACTAATCCATAATACCCCTCTTAATACATATGCAACATGGGGAAAGAACTATATGGTTTTAATGTCAGCAAGTGGTAAAGTTAAATTGAGTAATGATCGGTTTGATTATGGGCAACATAGCTTAGGAAAAGCATGGCAGGAAGGTTATGCTACTTGGGCATATGAATTTTTTATTCGTCATCCCTCAATTTCAATTTTACAAACTATTCATGGAGTGAATGGGAAATTTGGTTTTGATCTAAGACCATATGGTTATGGACAATTAAAGAAAGAGCCCTCATTTATAATGAAAGTTGCTAATTTCATTGGCGAGGGGCTAAGTGGTATTAAAAACTAAAGGTGTTAAACAAATGAAATTTTTCCTTTTTACATTTTCTTTTTTTCTGTTAACCCTTAATGGTTGTATTCCATTGGAAAGTGAACATAACTTAGGAGATGGGTACTACTTATTTGGAGATGGAGCGAACACTTCGATAGTAAAACAAGTAGAAGGTAAAACGGGAATTTATGATGGGGCTATTTTAGGTGAAATTGTTGATTATAGTTTTAATAATAAATTTATAGTTGTTTATAGGAATGCTTCTCAACAAGCCAAAGTTTACAACAATCTACAAGATTCCTTATGGGAGGTACAAGCAGGAAAAGATTCTCTGCAATTCTGGATAATAAATAAGTTAGATGGCGCTGTATATGGACCCATGCAGAAAGAAGAATATTTGCATAAACGAGAATATCTAAAGATACCTAAGGCTGTTAAATTAAAAGAAGAATAGCAATAATTATTGAAATAATCAATTTACTGGCGCGGGTGTTCCGGAAGGACACCCGCGTTTTAAAAATCCGGTTCGGATTGCATCCAAACAAAACAAAAGTGCATTTGCTTACCCGCACAAGTGCGGCTCTGGCTGATTTCAGAGATGGCCATGCCGGCAGTAGAGACTATGCTTACGAATCCAACAGCAACCTAAAGAAAGACCTGAACAAAGGCATCAGTAGTATCAGCTATAAATATCCTCAACCTGCCGAAAGTCATAACTTTCACCGGCAATGGTTCGACAGGCCTGTCTGCCGAAGCGGTAGCGCAGGCAGGCTCATCATCTGGCACCATCCAATTTGTCTATGATGCCACCGGAAAGAAATTTCAGAAAATTGTCACTGACAATACTACAACTCCTTCCAGAACGGTAGTTACGAATTATATAGATGGCTTTATCTATCAACATACAGGTAGTACGGCACAAGATACACTTCAGGATTTTCCAACAGAAGAAGGTAGGGCAAGGTACCTTCCCCCTTCAGGGGGAACACAAGGGGGCTATGTCTATGACTATTTCATCAAAGACCACCTGGGCAATACGCGTGTGGTACTGACCGAGCAAACAGACTTTAGCCAGTACCTGGCTACTATGCCTGCCTGCCAGAACTTTAGTGTCGGCAGGGAACAACCAAAAGCGCAGAAGGAAGAAGCCTTGTTTTATAATCTAAACAGTACCCGGATTCCCAAACCAATGGGTTACCCGCAGGATAACATCACTACCCCAAACACCGCCGTAGCCA
>CAZLDH010000217.1:0-2414 GCA_964558275.1 uncultured Chitinophagaceae bacterium | reverse complement strand
ATACCAAATTTCGCTTTACCGGTTAGTACTTCCTTCCTTCCTATTAAACTAGTATGCCTGCTAAGGCAGGCCAGTCGATAATCTTCCAAGACTTCTCTTTTAAACTCGTCAAAAGAAAGTGAATCTCCCAATGTCTCTGTTTCAGAATGATTTAAAGTGGTCATTGTTTTTGATTAGGATACAAATTTAAGGAAATAAAAAGACTTTTAAAAGATTGATTCTTCTTCAAAAAGATACATACTTTCAATCCATTAAGATACAAACAGCTTCCCATTTTGGCAAATTATTTGTACATTGCATGGCTATAAAGCACGAATAAAAAATCTTTCAATCTTTAATTTTAAAACATAAAACAAATGAAAAAGTTTTTTCTTCTGGCAGCAATTGCCCTATTTAGTTTCAGTATAAACAGTACAGCTCAGACAGCTAACAACAACACTACAGAGCAACAAAAATCTCCGTTTGACGGTATTGTAGAATTCAGTCAGGATACAATAAATTATGGAACAACCGAATTAAATAAACCTGTTACTGTAACTTTTAAATTCACTAATATTGGTGAAAAACCATTAATCATTAAAGATGCACAGGCCAGCTGCGGATGTACCACTCCGGACTGGACAAAAGCACCTGTTTTACCGGGAAAATCAGGAACTATAAAAGCCACTTATAATGCTTCAGGGATGGGAAAAGTAATGAAAACCGTGTTTGTAAACTTTCAGGGAATTCCACGTGCTAAGCAACTAATTCTTACCGGTAAAGTGGTCAAATAAAAATATATAATAAAGTGCTTTAAAACTTTGTTTAGAGATTGCCATTTATTAAGATTATATTATCACCTGGCTAGCATTTTTACTGTAGCCGGGTGCTTTATTCATATCATTACCTTAAAAATAAACCATATATGCCCACGATTAGTAACCGAGGCTTAAAAATGCCGTCCTCTCCTATCAGAAAGCTTAATCCCCTTGCAGATGCAGCAAAAAAGAGAGGAACAAAGGTTTATCATCTCAATATTGGTCAACCCGATATAGCTACACCAAAATCAGCAATGGACGCTGTTCGCACATCAAATTTTGATACACTTTCCTATAGCCCAAGTGCCGGAATAGAAAGTTATCGAAATAAATTATCTAAATATTATGCTAAAAATAACATCTCTGTAGCACCTTCTCAGATTATTGTCACTGTAGGCGGCTCCGAAGCTATCTCCTTCGGATTTATGAGCTGTCTGGATCCGGGAGATGAAGTGCTTATTCCCGAACCTTTTTACGCCAATTACAATGGCTTTGCTACAACAACACAGATTACTGTTAAACCGGTTACATCAAGCATAGAAAACAATTATGCACTTCCTGACTTTGCACAATTCGAAGAAAATATAGGTTCCAAAACTCGGGCTATTCTGATTTGTAACCCCAGCAATCCAACCGGATATTTATACAGCAAAGAAGAATTAGAACAACTGAAAGATTTATGTAAGAAACATGATTTATTCCTTTTTGCAGATGAAGCCTACAGAGAGTTCTGTTACAAAGGAGAACACTTCTCCGCATTACAGTTGGAAGACATGGACGAACATGTCATTTTAATGGATACTATTTCTAAAAGATACAGCGCTTGTGGTGCCCGAATAGGTGCATTGGTAACAAGAAATAAACAAATTTTAGACATTGCATTAAAATTTGCCCAAGCCAGATTAAGTCCACCTACCTTTGCCCAGATATTGGGAGAAGCGGCGGTGGATTTACCCGACACCTATTTCACAGAAGTACAGGCTAAATATAAATCACGAAGAGATTTGCTTGTAAGCGAATTGCAGGCAATGGATGGCGTAGAATGTCCCCTTCCGCTGGGCGCTTTCTATGCGATGGCCAAACTCCCGGTGGATGATTCAGAAAAATTCTGTCAATGGCTGCTTAATGATTTTTCTTTCGATGGCTCAACAGTCATGCTTGCCCCTGCTACCGGATTTTACGCTACCCCGGGTCTCGGAAAACAAGAAGTAAGGCTAGCTTACGTACTCAATGAAGACGAAATAAAAAAAGCAATGACTTGCCTGAAAGAAGCCTTAAAACAATATCCGGGCAAACTTTAATTTAACAAAATTTATACTTTTAATTTAAATAGATTCCCTATTTTTGTAATCAACATTATTTAGACTAAAAGTATTTTTAATAATATTTAAAATTATGGTCATCCACTTCAGATGATCATCGTAGAGAGGATGGGAGTAAGGTCTTCGGTTTTTACCGAAGACCTTTTTTTGATTTAAGACCTGTTCATTTTTGATTTAAGACCTGTTCATTTTCTATCTTTGTCACTCATCAACATGGAGAAAGAAAAGACATATTACATTGACAATTGCAAGATACTTCGGATTCTATTCAATTAACTATTTATCCATTTGTCCT
>CAZLDH010000216.1:0-2546 GCA_964558275.1 uncultured Chitinophagaceae bacterium | reverse complement strand
AATCATATATCGTCCGGCACCAATTTGATAAAAAGGGACTAATTTTAAATCATCAGAATACCAGTGCGTAATTCCCATTCCCGTACAAAAGATATGATAAACTCCCTCCGATTTGATAATACAAGGATCATGTACCGAAATATCCTTTTGTTGTGATTGTGCAAATGCCACTGTCACAAACATGAAAAGGATAAATAAAAGTATTTTCTTTTTCATTAGTTCTATCAATTCATTATTCCGGTAATTCAACAATAGGCCATCCATCCTTAGTCCATTCTAATTCTACCACTACCAGTTTAGCGTCTCCATTATCTTTTATAGAATAAGCATGTGTTACAAAATAATCTTTACCGTCCATGTGATATACCGAAACCAATTTAATATCCTTTATATATTTATTGAGCTTAAAGAAAACGCTCCTCCTTTCCTCAACGCCATTATCGCACACTATCTATTTCAACGTCAGCATAACCACAGATTTAGCAGGCAAAGTAACCACCAACTTCTTCCCGTGGATTTCGGCATCTGTCACAGATTTTTTAAAAGGCTTTAAAGTGATTTTATCCGGGTTCTCAAAAGAGTTATAATCATCATAATTCTCAGAAGTTAAAATCTGTCCATCCATGTGCTCCCATTTGGTACCTGCAAAAGAAGTCTGCACGGTAATGGATTTATTGGGATTCAGATTAACGAAAGAGACATGAATAGCTCCTGAGGAATCGATAGATGCAGAAGCATTTACTGCAGGAATAGACTTCTCATCCACCGTATAATCCGGGCTCATCAACTTAATCGGAATCAAAGTAGCGTCCTGATGTACCTGATACATATCAAAAACATAATAAGTGGGAGTCAAAATCATCTGATTCCCTTTGGTTAATGCCAATGATTGTAACACATTCACCGTTTGCGCCAGATTAGCCATTTTTACACGATCTGCATGATTATTAAAAATATTTAAGGTAGAAGCAGCCACCAATGCATCCCTCAAACTATTTTGTTGATATAAGAAAGCAGGATTCGTTCCGGGTTCAGGATCAGTCCATACGCCCCATTCATCAACGACCAAAGCAATCTTTTTCTCAGGATCATAACGATCCATAATTTCTTCTTGATCATTTAGAATCTGCCTCATATATAAAGCGTTCTTCATCGAATTGAAATATTCCTTTTCATCAAATTCGGTAGCAGATCCCTTATGTCCCCAGTGGCTGGTAGGAATAGTATAATAATGTAAAGAAACCCCCCACATCATATTCAACGGAATGTTTTTCATCAGCACTTCCATCCAATGGGTATCATTTCCATTAGGTCCACTAGCAATTTTTTTCAGAGGAGCCCCGGGATAATTTCTACAAAAGGTGGCATATCGCCGATACAGGTCACTGTAATGTTCCGGTGTCATATTTCCTCCACAGCCCCAGCTTTCATTTCCAACGCCCCAATATTTTACCTTCCATGGTTTTTCTCTTCCATTTTTCTTTCTAAGATCTGTTACATCACTTGGAATATTAGAATTCAGATACTCTATCCATTGACTCATTTCTTTCACCGTTCCGCTACCCATATTGCCGGCAAAATAAGCTTCACTGCCCAGCATCTTACATAGTTTCATGAATTCATGGGTACCAAAATGATTATTATCAGGGACCTGTCCCCAATCTTCATTTACAATAGCCGTGCGCTCATCCATGGGGCCTATTCCATCTCGCCAGTGATAGGTATCGGCAAAGCATCCTCCCGGCCAACGTAAAACCGGAATATGAATCTTTTGAAAGGCTTTAACCAAATCCAACCTAATTCCATCCTTATTCGGAATATCCGAATCTTTTCCTACCCAAAAGCCATCATAAATGTCCCTCCCTAAATCTTCGGAAAACATACCATAAATATTCTTATTGATGGTTTCATGTGCATCTTTCACATTCACAAACAAAGAAGCCGTACTTTGTGAAAGACTAACCTGGGCAAGCAACAGAAATGCAATAAAAAAGAAAGATGTAATAATTTTCATGAAGTTGATTTTAATGTATTAAAAATCATTTTATTGTCAATAAAACATTTATAAATTCAATGTCAAACATACATTTATTAAAGATTAATTCCAAATTATTTTCTTATCTTTATTAAAAGTTCTCAAAAAACAATTTCCCCATATTAATATAATTGTATGGTTAACAATTATTTCTAGCATATTCCCTTTTTTGAAAAAATAATTTCATTTTTTTGAGATTTTTAATTTCTATAAAATAAAATACCTTTACCCTAAAAAGGGGTTATCAATAACACCTATCTTATTCAATTATAAGACCCTATTAATTATGGATCAATATCCGTCCGGACATCCCTATACCGTTGCAGTAGATTGTATTATCTTTGGTTTTGATGGTGAACGCCTCAAACTATTACTTATAAAAAGAGGATTTGAACCTGAAAAAGGGAAGTGGAGTCTCATGGGAGGTTTTGTAAAACCAAAAGAAAGTTTAGATCACGCGGCTAAACGTGTATTACATCGTCTCACCGGATTAGAGGGCGTCTATCTAGAG
>CAZLDH010000215.1:0-2555 GCA_964558275.1 uncultured Chitinophagaceae bacterium | reverse complement strand
GGTGGGGCCGGCGCCGGGGAATGTGTTCAATTTCAATCGGTATGCTTACGCCAATGACAACCCGCTTCGGTTTACCGATCCGGATGGCAGGGACACTGTTGGTGAAAACATAGACGCCGCCGCGGAAGGTTGTGGTCGGGTAACCTGTGCGTTCTACGCAGTAGGGCATGCAGTATGGACGGTGTTTGGGGCCGAAGGGCTCAGCCAAGTAGTGGACAAAGGGTGGTCCAACGCAAGCACGAGTGACAAGATCGGTGCAGTTACGGCGGTGGCTGCTGTCGTGCCTGTGGGGCGAGCTGTCGGAAAACTCGCCGAAGGTGCTGAGGCTGCAAAGGCAGTATTTTGGTCTGGAAGTCCAGAAGCGAAGGTGGCTGCTGAGGTATTTGCAAAAGATATCGGCGGTAAGACATTGGAGATGACGCCAAAAGGAAAGATATTAAATGCTATTACCACAAAGCGAACATTTTCAATTCTGAAGCCAATATGGGAAAAGGCGTCATCGTCATTTGCTAGATCTGCAGAGGGCGAAGTGCACGTTTTCCATTCGGTGAAAGGGGTGCGAACACAAAGTGTGTGGGCGACCAAGGAGTATCCTATCTTGCGTGAGAAAGGGAACGAAATTATTTATCACCTTACGGATTAGATAGATGTTTAAAAAACATTACAAAGTTAAATTGCTCGGACGCTCAGCTGTAGAGTATATCGAAGGTGGCAAGCACATTGTGGTCGGGGCAGAAATGCTATCTGGTGAGGTTGATATGGTGCTTTATTCATCTAGCCTTATAAGCTGGGAGTCGCCATTTCAGGATGAAAAGCTCACTAATGAAGATAAATGCAGAATTATGAGAAATATAACTTCTGATCTAAAGAGGCATAATGTTTCTATTGAATGGTCTGAATAACGATTCTAGGTTCATTTCGAGGAGCTTGGGGTCACGAGGAGCTTGCGAAGAGCATGGGGCCACCATTTCGCCGCTCGTGTCAACTGCCGCGCAGTTGCCCGTCCCGCCTGTGGAGAGAGCTTGCGAGAGCTTCGGGTCAGGTCCTGAGATTTCCCCACGAATTCACGCCGGGACGCCAAGTTGATCAAGCAGAGCTGGCGTGGGCTGGCGTATCTGTTCGATGAGATGATCGAGCGGGATGCGCAACCATCGTCGCACCAATGCTTCGCGCCCGACGCGCATGACCGAGTACAGCCGTCGCTTCGATCGAAATGGTGCCAGCCATTGGTCAATGCCGCTGGCTTCGCATGCCATGCCAACCAGCCACGTGGCGAATGCAGCCAACGCACTGAGCAGGAGAAGCACCTCGATGCGTGGGCCTTTGCGGGTGAGGCTGTCTTCGAAGGCTTGTCCGTAGCGATGCGATTTGAGGTCGCGAAACGACAGTTCGATTTGCATGCGTCGCGTGTACAACGCGATCAACTGGCGCGCGTCGAGTTCGATGTCGGGTGAGGCCATCAGCAGCCATGGCTCACGCTCGCGCTGGGCACTTTTGCGGCTGTTCGAGTTACGGGAGAGCTTGGGGAGAGCTTGGGGTCACGGAGAGCTTGGGGTCAGGTCTAGCATTGAAGCATATTCTGCGCTAGATTGACTTGATGAGCCGACCGATCCGGATTGAATTTAGCGGGGCGCTGTACCATGTGACAGCGCGCGGAAATCGTCGCGAGGCGATCTATGTGGATGATGCGGACCGGGAGCGGTTTCTGACGGTCTTGAGCGAAGTGGTGAGTGTGTTCAATTGGGTGTGTCATGCTTGGTGCCTGATGACCAATCATTACCACCTGTTGGTCGAAACGCCCGATGGCAATTTATCGAAGGGTATGCGGCAATTGAACGGTGTATACACGCAAGCCAGCAATCGCCGGCATGGCCGTGTTGGACACCTGTTCCAAGGGCGGTACAAGGCGATTCTGGTTGATAGCGACAGCTACCTGTTGGAGCTGGCGCGTTACGTGGTGCTGAACCCGATCCGTGCCGGTATGGTGGAAAATCCGGGCGACTGGCCATGGAGCAGCTACCGAGCGATGGTGGGACAGGCGGACCGGCCTGGGTGGTTGGCGGTGGATGGGCTGT
The DNA here is from genome assembly GCA_964558275.1 of uncultured Chitinophagaceae bacterium. Taxonomy (GTDB): domain Bacteria; phylum Bacteroidota; class Bacteroidia; order Chitinophagales; family Chitinophagaceae; genus FW021-bin31. Next base: position 480 of record CAZLDH010000215.1, on the reverse strand, counting down.
TGGCGGCTTTCGGGCGACAGCGGACCGATGCCATCAAGAGTTATGTCCGCTTTGTACGTGCGGGTATCGGGGACACATCGGTATGGTCCCACCTCAAGGGCCAAGCATTTCTCGGTGATGAAGCCTTTGTCGAACGGGCTCTTCAACACGCCAAGATCACAGACGATGTCAATCTGCCCAAGGCGCAGCGCCGTGCGCCACCAAAACCGTTGGAGGAGATCGAGCGTACGAGCAAAACCCGTGACGAAGCGATTGTCGCCGCGCATGCCAATGGTGGATACAGTTACGTCGAAATCGGTCGATATTTCGGATTGCACTTCACCCATGTGGGCCGCATCGTCCGTCGGCATCGGGCGGATCAACGGCAATGATGCTCTAATGCTAGACCTGACCCTGAGTACTACTAGACCTGACCCTGAGTACTACGCTCTGTTCCAGGACGCCATCAGCGATGAACGCCTTGCCGAAATCCGCGCCTAT
>CAZLDH010000214.1:0-2562 GCA_964558275.1 uncultured Chitinophagaceae bacterium | reverse complement strand
TTGAATATCCTCATACATGATATCGTATTCTAAATCAGTATATAGGAAATCACCACCGCGAGGTCTAATAATAGGATACAATTCAATATTTAAAAGATCTCTGGCTTTCATAAGTGTGCCATAGGAAGGCGTAGTGCCTCCTTCAGCCATATTATCACATAATTCAATCCTGTCTGCACCGCCTTCCTGTGCGGCTAATGCAGATGGAAGCGAGTTTGCACAAATTTCAAGTTTTATCATTTAAAAATAGTATTTACCGTCAAATAATTTGTTAGGAGTTTCCTCTGAATAAACTGCGTAATTAAATCCCTTTTGCAGACAATAAGCGCCTGTTTCTCCTTTTTTATTTATCGCTAAAAAGCCAAGTTGAATACGTTTGGCATAGTCGTAATCATGCTTTACCACTCGTTCTACTGCTTTCCTACAAGCGTCTTCCGGAGAATGTCCGCGTCTCATATATTCTACGACTGTGTGGGTGCCGCACATTCTCATATTAGCTTCTCCAACGCCGGTGGCCGTAGCTGCTCCCACTTCGTTATCAACATATAATCCGGCGCCAATAATAGGAGAATCGCCTACGCGCCCATGCATTTTAAAAGCCATTCCACTGGTGGTACATGCTCCGGAAAGATTTCCTTCCTGGTCAATTGCTAAAATACCTATGGTATCGTGATTATAACGTCCGCCGGGCATTTTTAAAGGATTAAAGGCTGTATTACTATCTAAATAAGACTTGTTTTCTATGTTCATTTCCGGTTTGTAATCGGACTTTTTGAGCCATTCTTTCCAGGCTTTTTTAGATTCGGGAGTAAGTAGGTTTTCTTTTTTGAAGCCTTTTGATAAGGCAAATTGGGTAGCTCCTTCGCCTACGAGCATGACATGCGGGGTGTCATTTTTTACGTGTTTTGCCACAGAGACAGCGTGCACTATATCCTGCATACATCCTACGGCTCCTGCATTTCCTTTTTCATCCATCACACAGGCATCTAAAGTGACATATCCATCCCGATCCGGAAAACCGCCTAAACCAATAGTTTGTATAGAAGGATCAGCTTCCACCAATCTGGCGCCGGCTTCTGCTGCATCCAACGCGCTTCCGTGCTTTTTTAAAACTGTCCAGGCTTCCTTGTTTGCTCTAATTCCAAAATTCCAGGTAGATACGACAATGGGCTTCGTACTATTGTTGTTTTTTTTCAACACCACATCTTTCGGATTTAATGCTATTGCACTGCCTCCCAAAGTCGCTAATTCAAGAAATTTCCTACGTGTTTGCATAGTGGTTGTTTTATTCAAATACAGGATGAAAAAAGTAGTGCTATGACTGCATTTCCCAAACCAAGGCGCTCGCTCCTAATATTGCAGCGTCATTGGCACTTAAATCAGAAGGTAAGACTTTAACTTTATTCTTCCATATTTTCAAAGTGTTTTCATTCATATATTTTATAGTAGGGTCGAATAGCAAATCCCCGGCTCTTGCCAGACCGCCAAAAAGTATAAATGCTTCAGGAGCTGAAAAGGCAATAAAATTAGCGAGTGCTTTCCCCAATATATTTGCAGTGAAATCTATGGCTTCAAGGCTCAATTGATCCCCTTTCGCAGCTGCGTCAGCGATCCCTTTAGAGGTGATTTTCTCCATGGGAAGCTCTCTTAATACACTATCTGTCTTCTTTTGGAGAAGTAATTCTTTCATGGTACGTACCAATCCGGTAGCAGATGCGTAGGTCTCCAAACAACCATAACGGCCACATCCACAGATGCGCCCTTCTTTTTCTACAATAACATGCCCTAATTCACCTGCAAATCCATCATGTCCAAAGACGACATCTCCATTAATGACAATGCCGCTTCCCAGCCCGGTGCCCAAGGTAATCATGATGAAATTTTTCATTCCTTTGGCGGTGCCATAGGTCATTTCGCCAACAGCTGCAGCATTTGCATCGTTGGTAATCTGTACGGGCAAGCCAAATTGTTCTTTAAATATGTTAACCAGAGGAATAACACCATCCCAAGGCAAATTCGGGGCAAATTCTATTGTGCCATCATAAAAATTGCCATTGGGTGCACCTACACCTATTCCTTTAATTTCACCGGATACCTCTTCTATAAGAGGTTCTAATGCATTATATAGCTCGTCTGTGTAACTTGTTATGTCTTTGTGTTTGGTTGTGCTTATTTTTCCTTGCTTCAGCGTATTTCCTCTGCGATCTACAATCCCGAAAGCGGTGTTTGTTCCTCCTATATCAATCCCTACGGCTAATTGTTGATTCATAATTCTATGTATATTGTCTGTTAAAATGTTTAATCTGTTAAAATAAAAGTAACCCGCTCAGTATTTGGGATAATGAAAAATGTATTATATGATAAATTTTTATTATTTTAAGTTCTAATGGAAGCAATATAGTTATAAATTTAAGATTTGAACGATTTTTTTAAAACATTTGTAAATAAAAGGGTAATGTGTAATGAATCTTTAATGGAAATATCGTTCTGATGAATAAATTAATTTAGGTCAAAAGGAAAAACTTATTTAAGTTCGTGCCTTCAAATCTATTACAATTTAAC
>CAZLDH010000213.1:0-2592 GCA_964558275.1 uncultured Chitinophagaceae bacterium | reverse complement strand
ACGAATCTTATCTTCAGAATAACCCAGCCATCCCATAGACGTGGTATAAGCAGGATATCCGGTTTCTTTCAATTTAGTAATTCTTTCTTCTTTACCTGCAGCTTGTTGTTTTAATATTTCCAAAGCTTCTTCCGGACGAAGCACATTCGTCAGATAGGTAAAATCTACACAAGAAAGCAATTCTTCAGGAGACATATCCGAGATTAATTGCCATAATGGTTTTCCTTCAACTCTGGCATATAAATCCCAAACAGCATTTACCAAAGCTCCAGTCACCATGTGTATCACGCCTTTCTCCGGACCTAACCAACGCAATTGGCTATCTCCAACCATTTTCCGCCAAAATCCGGCCATATCGCTCTTTATTTCTTCCAAAGACATGCCCACCAATAAAGGGGCCATGGATTCAATAGTCTGCACGCAAATTTCATTTCCTCTACCAATGGTAAATGTCAATCCGTACCCTTTCCATTCAGGATAATTGGTATGCAAAATAACGTATGCTGCAGAATAATCGGGATCTGCATTCATTGCATCAGATCCATCCAAGGACTGGCTTGTAGGGAAACGAATATCTTTCGTTTCAATAGATTCTATAATAATATTCATAAAAAAGGTATCAAACGATTTATTCACAAAACTAAGTTGTTTTTTCTTTTTTCATCATTCCCACCATTTGAAATAATTAAAATGATTAAAGAAGCATTTATGTATTTCTTTGTGTTAAAAATATTTGAAGTTTACAATACTTGTTCACTTTTTATAAACATTATTTTATTAAAATATTAATAATCAGTTATTTAATTTATTAAAATTATCAGCTTCTCAAAAATAATGATTTTAATCTGCGCTTTTTTATATATTTACTTTAATTAAACGACTTAATCTTAAAGAAAAGCAATACATCCAATGGAAACACAATCAATCCCTAAAAAATATACTACAAAAGAGGCATATCAAGCTGCACTTCAATATTTTAATGATGATGATTTAGCGGCTCGAGTATGGGTAAATAAATATGCATTAAAAGATTCTAAAGGGAATATTTATGAAAAAAGTCCGGAGGATATGCATCACCGTATTGCAGGAGAAATTGCACGAATAGAAGAACATTATCCCAATCCAATGTCCGAAAAACAAATTTTTGATCTCATCAAAGATTTTAAATATATCGTACCACAAGGAAGTCCAATGGCGGGGATTGGCAATCCTTATCAAGTGGCTTCTCTTTCTAATTGTTTTGTTATTGGTAATGGCACAAACTCGGATTCTTATGGGGGCATTATGAAGACAGATCAAGAGCAGGTTCAACTAATGAAAAGACGTGGAGGCGTAGGTCATGATTTATCTCATATTCGTCCTAAAGGCAGTGAAGTAAAAAATTCAGCCCTTACTTCTACCGGCATCGTCCCCTTTATGGAACGATATTCTAACTCTACCCGAGAAGTAGCTCAGGATGGACGTCGTGGTGCTTTAATGCTCTCCGTATCAATCAACCATCCGGATGCAGAAGATTTCATCAATGCAAAAATGGAAGAAGGGAAAGTGACCGGTGCTAATATTTCTGTACGCATAGATGATGATTTTATGAAGGCGGTTAAGGAAAAGAAAACATATATACAAAAGTATCCCGTCTTTAGCCAAAACCCTAAAGTAACCTATGAAATAAATGCTTGTAAATTATGGGAAAAGATTGTGCATAATGCCTGGAAATCTGCTGAGCCGGGAATATTATTCTGGGATACAATTCAAAATGAATCAATCCCGGATTGTTACAGCGACCTGGGTTATGAAACTATTTCCACTAACCCTTGTGGAGAAATCCCGCTTTGTCCATATGACTCCTGCCGTCTTTTGGCCATAAACCTACTCTCCTATGTCAATCATCCATTCACCGCAAAAGCAGCTTTCAATTTCGACTTATTTCAAGAGCATGCAAGGTATGCCCAAAGGATAATGGATGATATTATTGATTTAGAACTGGAAAAAATAGACCGTATTCTGAAAAAGATTGCTGCCGACCCGGAAGATGAAGAGATTAAAGCAACAGAAATCAATCTTTGGAAAAAAATTCAAGAAAAAGCAGAAAAAGGTCGTCGTACTGGTATAGGGATTACCGCTGAAGGTGATATGCTGGCTGCATTAGGAATCCGTTACGGAACCGAAGAAGGAAACAACTTTTCAGTAAAAGTGCATAAAAATTTGGCGTTAGGTGTTTATCAGGGCTCCGTAAATACGGCTAAAGAACGAGGCGCTTTTGAAATATACGATGCTAAAAGAGAAGAAAATAATCCTTTTATTCAACGAATTAAAGAAGCCAATCAGAAATTATATTATGAAATGATGGAATATGGCAGACGAAATATTGCTTTATTAACCATTGCTCCCACCGGCACAACCAGCTTAATGACACAAACTACTTCCGGCATCGAACCGGTTTTTCTTCCGGTATATAAACGCAGAAGAAAAGTGAACCCCAATGATAAAGAAGCCAAAGTAGATTTCGTCGATGATGTAGGGGACTCTTGGGAAGAATATACTGTTTTTCATCATCGTTTTAAAGAATGGATGAAAATCAACGGATATGATACC
>CAZLDH010000212.1:0-2597 GCA_964558275.1 uncultured Chitinophagaceae bacterium | reverse complement strand
AGAGATTCCGGTGATATAGTGCCACTTTTTTGAGATGTTTAGGCTATGACAAAGTTACTAAAAATTACCCTTTAAGTTTTCTTTTTTTTCTTATTGATTCCCCTTTTAGTTCTAAGCGATGAGAGGAGTAAACCAGTCGGTCTAAAATAGCATCAGCCATAGTTCCTTCTCCTATCATTTCATGCCAGGCCGATACGGGTATTTGAGAAGTAATGATAGTAGATGCCCGATTGTATCTATCCTCTATAATATCCATAAGAGCCTGCCTGTAATTATCATCTATACTATGAAGGCCAAAGTCGTCTAAAATCAGTAAATCCATTTTCTTTATTTTTTTTAGGAGTTTGATATAAGTCCCATCTAGTTTAGCCAGCTGAACGTCTTCTGACAGACCTACAGAAGAGATATAATAGGTCTTTATACACTGATGACATGCAGCATGTCCAATGGCCTGAGCCAGATAACTCTTTCCTACACCGGAAGCACCGGTGATGATAATATTCTCCGATTCACGAAGGAAGCCAAGAGATAGCAACCGTTCGAAGGTATTTTTATCTAAGTTTCTACGAGCGGTATAATCTATATCAGTGGGAGATGCCGATAGTTTAAACCGAGCCTTTTTAATCAAGTTCTGTATTTTCCTGTTTTGACGATACTCCCATTCCGTATCTACAAGCAATGCCAGAAATTGATCCACCGTGTAATCGGAATAAAGATTTTCCTGAAGGCTTTGGTGGTAGAGAGTACTCATACCGGATAGCCTCATTTGTTTCATTTTTTCGATTGTGGTTTGAGTGTTCATTGATGATTGTTTTTTTAGTGATTAAAAATAAAGGTTTAATGGTAATTGTTCTTCCCTCTGATATTCTTATGGAATGGAATAGAGAGCGGCTTTGCGACCGAGGTTTCCTGTTTATCAAGTTCATTTTTTAAGATATTTTCGATAATATGATAGCCTCGTCTGGAGTGTGAAAGGGCTATTTGACAGGCCTTTTCGATACGATTGACAGGATACTGCCGTTTTAATGCCGTAATGCCCTGAGCCTGTTTGTATCCCATCTCCGGGTATCTTTTTTCTAATATCAGCTCCGTAACATAAGTAGTGGTAGAGGTGCCTATGGGTGCTGCTTTTTTTTGAAAAAAATCAAGGTTCCATTCAGAATAGGCTTTATGAGCACTGGAAAGATGGTCAGATTTGGAAGTGTATTTGCCCGGACGGTAATCTCTCTTATGCAAGGCAATGCGCTCCTTATTATAAAACACCTCTACCGTATCAGCTGTATAATGGACTTCTATTTGTTTTCCGATGTATCTGTAAGGTACACTGTAGTAGTGTTTGTCATCGGACAAAAGAATATAACCCATTTTATGCACTTTTGCTTTCTTAAAATATTTAAGCTCATAAGGCTGGGCAGGAAGAGGCTGCAAATGATTTTTCTCAATAGAGAGAAACTCTTGTTTACGTGTAGTATCCCGCAGGGTAAACTTGTAATCATTATAGCTTTCCAGCAATTCAGCAATAGCTTTATTGAGTTCAGCCAAGCTAAAGAAGGTTTGTTTGTGTAGTGGATAGAAGATGCGTTGATAAACTAATTTAACAGCCCCTTCTACCAGTGCTTTGTCTTTTGGTTTATATGGACGTGCTGGTGATAATTCACAATCATAATGCAAGGCCATGTCTTGAAATGTTTTATTTATGGTGGGGGCATATTTGTGGGTGCGGATTACGGCAGATTTTAGATTGTCAGAAGTAATAGCCAGAGGGACTCCTTCAAAGTATTCCAGACAGTCCGTCATTGCAGCAACGAAGTCTTCTTTATTCTGAGTACGAGAGGCCTTGACAAAGGTATATTGGCTGCATGGAAGAATAGCTACAAAGACATTGACTTCTTCTATTTCACCGGTTGATTTATCGACCACGTGAAGCTTTTGGCCTGTATAATCAACAAACAGTTTTTCTCCTGCTTTATGAGCTAATTTTCCACTGCAATCCACTTTATTGCGCCAACGATTGAAATAATAGTTGAATTGGCTATGTTGATATCCATCGGGGTGTTTTTCTAAATACTCTTGCCAAAGAGTTTGAAGCGTACATCCTGGTTTCTTGAGCTCCTTAGAAAAGCAGGGAAAGTAAGAGACAAGCTGGTCATAGCGGTAGGAATCAATCTCGGAATTTGAAGGAAAGAGATCCTGTAAGGCTTTCTCATCCAGTTTCAGAAGCTCGTCATAGTCTAAATTATGAGCCTCAAACAACCGAACATAATTGTTAACAGTATTGCGACTTACCCCTAAAGCTGATGCAACCTTCCGATTACTATAGCCTTTGTTCTTGAAGGAAATTAATTGTTCTAAATTCATGATGTTTAAGCGTTTTCCTGCCATTTTTGTTTTTAAAACAAAGTACCTTAAACATCTAATAAAAGTGGCACAATGGCCTCCGGAATAGGTGGCACACTATCGCCAGAATAGGTGGCACACTATCGCCGGAATAGGTGGCACAACATCACCGGAATAGGTGGCACAATGGCCTCCGGATTATCCAATTATAGTTATCTGCATTGGCCTCAGCGTGCCCACACCAGAGCCATAACACCACT
>CAZLDH010000211.1:0-2610 GCA_964558275.1 uncultured Chitinophagaceae bacterium | reverse complement strand
CATTGGTGTGGAAGATATGCGGTCCGTAACGATGCACCAGCACACCATGCGAATCAAATTCGTCGTACGCATTGCCGGCAATATGCGGGCGTTTGTCGATAACTCGTACATGCCAGCCAGCGTCGGCCAGCTCGCGAGCCATGACGCTGCCGGCGAAGCCGGCACCTGCAATCAGTACGCCACATGGTAACTCTGGCCGATTCCAGTTTACGTTCGTCATGTGTCGGCCCGCGTCAGGTCTTGCCGGGAGCCTTTGTCACGCGCGGAGTCGTGGAAGGGAAAAAGTTCCTGCAGTAGCCGTTCGCTGGATCCCGGATTTCGATGGCTGAAAACAAGGTCACGCGTTTGCGTTCGCCGGTATTTCCACGTGTCTTCGCCGCGTGCAATTTCATCAATGGCAGCAGTCAATGCGCTTGTGCTTCGCACCTTCGGACCAGGTGTCATCGCGTCGTAATCGAAGTACATCGGTCGTTCGGATGCAAGGTACTCCTCAAGATCATAGGGAAAGAAAACGATTGGCCGATCCAGGAGAAGATAGTCAAAGTAGATGGATGAGTAGTCTGTGACAAGGAAATCTGTCACACGCATCAGTGGGTAAACGTCTGAATCAGAACGAACAAAATGGATGCCAGGTACGCGACGATTGGCATGGAGATTAGACTGCCATGGATGCAGCTTGACAAGAAGAAGCATGTGATGTGCACATGCCGATTTTGAGAGCGCTTCAAGATTCACGTAACCAGCCGAAAACGGGTCGATGAAGGTGCTGCGAAAAGTCGGGGCGTAGAGTCCGACAAGCCCTTGCTTTTGGTCTCGGTGCTGTTCAACCCGTTGCTTTGCTTCCATGTCGACGCCGAATTCGGCAAGCGCATTACCGGACTGGTACAGGATGTCGTTGCGTGGATAGCCGGCGTGCGATACTTGTCTGTAGTTGAACGCTGACGCGAACGCCTGGTCGGTCACGTAGGGCGAAGTACTGAGGAACAAATCGGTTTGGGCGAATCGTCCGGTGATGCGACGCTGAATCTGGAGCCCGTACGCGACGAGTCGCGGCATATTCCGGATGCGTTCTTCAAATAATGTCAGCTGGACATGCTTCAGCGGAACTCCATGCCACAACTGGATCAGGCGCGCGCCTCGAGCGGCGGGATATCGTCCGGCTCGATGCCAGCCGATATTATCCACGATGATCGTTCCTGCAGTCAGCCAGATATGCCACGCGCGAAGGCTGTGGGCTACCACGGCATCCGCGCCAAGTGAGCACAGTTGACGACAAAGTTCGCGGTCTTTTGCAAAAAAAATACTTTTCGCATTGCCAGAACGTTGTTCGCGAAATGCTGCAAACAAGTGTTTGCAGTTGTCTGCATAGGTACCTCCATCGCGACCCAGAAAGACCACCAGGTCGGGGTTCCGTCGCAGGAAGATAGTGAGCGGAGCAAGTAGACACCAGCCGCATACTGCTGTCGCAAGATCCCAGAGCGGTGTGACATAGTCTTTGAGTTTGTGTCTCACGCTACGCGTCCGCAATTTATCTTTTGGTTGTCGCACATAAAAACGGTTATTCGGACATGATGCCGCGCATTTACCAACACCGTCATGAGCCGTTGTCCGAGTGCGAAGCCGTTGTTGGGGTGCGGGCGGCTGAAGACAATGGTTCGGCTTTTTGGCCTAACTTCACGCGGGATTCACAACCTTCGAGCGACGTGAACTTGTGAGCAATGATGGCCAGCGTTTTCCTGCCTGAAAGCGCTGCGATGGCGTCGTTCAGAGCCCGCTCTGTTTCCTCATCCAACGCACTCGTCGCCTCGTCCATGAAGAGCACCGGCGGGTCGCGATACAGCGCGCGGGCGATGCCGATGCGTTGGCGTTGGCCGCCGGAGAGGCGGATGCCGCGGTCGCCGATGCGGGTGTCGTAGCCGGCTTCGAGGTCGTTGACGATGAAGTCGTGGATTTGGGCGGCGCGGGCGGCGCGGTGGACGGCGTGCATGTCGACCTGGTCGTGGGCGACGCCGAAGGCGATGTTTTCGGTGATGCTGGCGTCGGCGAGGTAGATGTGCTGTGGGACGTAGCCGATGGTGCGTTGCCAGGCGCGTACGTTGGTCCCGTCGATGACGGTGTCGTCGACTTTCAGGGTGCCGGAGTGGGGGGCGAGCAGGCCCAGCAGGATGTCCATCAGGGTGCTCTTGCCGGCACCGGTGCGACCGACGATACCAACGCTGGTGCCGGCGGGGATGGCCAGGCTGAAATCGTCCAGTACGGGTTTGTCGGGCGTGGACGGGTAGGCGTAGCGAATGCCTTCGAGCCGGATTTCCCGACGTGGCTGTATGGGCGCGGGATCGATGCCGTTGTCGGCGTCGATGGCGAGGGCCATGTCGCGGTGGATGGCGTTCAGGGCGGCGGTGGAGAACTTCAGTTTGGCGAAGCCGCGGTACATGATCTGCGCGGCGGGCAGCATGCGGTAGGCGGCGAAGCCGTACAGGCCGAGTGCCGGCAGCACATGGGCGATGTCGCCGCTTTGCAGCATCAGCACCAGAGCGATGATGATGAGGCCGGAGTAGCCCACGGCTTCGACCATGTACAGCGGGGTTTGCGCCAGGGTGTCGCTGGCGG
>CAZLDH010000210.1:0-2666 GCA_964558275.1 uncultured Chitinophagaceae bacterium | reverse complement strand
TACATTCTATTGTACGATTATTTTATTGTCGGGAGGCATTCCAATTTTTAGAGTTGTTTTATGATGCCCACTTTTAGCGCCAACTCGATGACTGCAAAAGGATGATGGAGACAGGGTCTAGCGAAGTCAATAATCAAAAGTAAACTATCAATTTGTACGGAAATTCTTGACATTTTTGGATTTACCTTAGGTTCTGTCCGACGGGGGAATCGGATCTGTCAATGAAGTTTTCTAGTGAGAATTGCATTAGTAATTTCAATAAGATATAGCCCAATAAGGCCATATCTGGGAATCCTAATGACAAGAAAGAGCAAACAATCCGAATTTAGGTTCGCTTAAATCTTTCACTCAAGCGTTGCGATCGGTAAATAACAATACACTATCTTTGGCAGTTGGGAGTGCGCAGAAAGGAGATCTTAATGGTGACCTCTTTTTTGGCGTCCTATAGCCAAAAAATGCCTCAATTCTGACTGGATATAACGCTAATTACGAACCCATTCCCTATATACATAGTTAAAATGCTAATATTTATAAGGTTAATTATCAATACTTCCAAAAAAGATTTCATTAAAAAGGCAGAGTTTGACAAAATTTCCTTAACTTCATCTTAACGACTTTCGGATCTGTTCAATCTGTCGTTGTTTTCAACAGTAAATTATACGACTATGTAAACAACAATTAATACACTATTTTATGTCAATTTCAGTAAATGATTTTTTTAGGCCCTTAGAATTAAAAGATAACCCTTTAGTTGAAGATTACTCTAAGATTCAACCGTTTATACAGGCGGCTAGAGCATTCTCTCAGCTAACACATCAAAGCGTTTATATTATCGATTATTATAAAAGAGGGTTCGCTTATGTTTCAGATAATCCTCTGCTTTTATGCGGAGAAAGTGCTGAATCGGTATTAAAACAGGGCTATTCTTTCTATATGAAGCATGTTCCTATGGAAGACTTGGAGTTGCTTTTAGAAGTAAATGAAGCCGGTTTTAAATTTTATAATACTATACCTGTCAGAGAACGATTAAATTATATGATATCATACGACTTTCACCTTATTCAGCAAGATAAAGATTTAATGTTAATAAACCATAAACTCGCTCCGTTGATTCTGGATAAAGATTCTAATATATGGCTCGCACTGTGTATTATTTCTCTTGCTTCAAATCATACATCAGGAAATATTACAATTAGAAAAAAGGGAGAATCTAAACTTCATCACTATGATATTTCTAAAAAGAGTTGGTACCCAAGATCAATCACCAAACTTACTAACAGACAGAAAGAAATTTTAGTTCTATCTGCCCAGGGTTTAACTATGAGCCGAATCGCAGAGTTTTTGTACATAGATATCACAACTGTTAAATATCATAAACGGAACATATTTAAAAAACTTAAAGTCACAAGCATATCAGAGGCAATTACAAGAGCATCCAATTATAACCTTATATAATGTAATCGTCTATAGTTATAAAATAATAATCGGGAAAATACTTGACAGATTTTCCACACGCCAACCTATAAAGAATATTAGCACAGGCACCTCCAGCGAGCCAGGAAGCAATTGATAATTGAGGAGGCGGTTGTCTTTCACTAACTTTTTCATAATCATCTAATACCTCTTTTATCCACGTTTTCGACTTATTTTCTGTATGATTGATCAAGTATTTAGCCACTTCCTTTTCAAAACCGACATGTCTATCTGAAATTAAAGTTAGGTCCGGGCCATCTGGAGAAATTACAAATACAAGAGTACCCCATCCAATATTGTATGGATGAAGAATAGGAATAGCATTCTGTTTGCATACCGCATCAAATCTAAAAGGAATGTTAGATTGAAAATCTAAAGCATTAACAGCAACCTGGCATCCTTTCAATAGTTGTTCTACATTAGACTCATTTAAATATTTACAATGGGTTTCTAAATTTATATCGCTATTGATATTTAAAAGTCTTTTCTTTATTGCCTCCACCTTCTTAATGCCTATATCCCCTTGGGTATAATTTTGACGGTTAAGGTTAGACATCTCAACATTATCTCCGTCAATAATTGAAATGTTTTCAAACCCCAATCTAATAGCACATTCAGCGATTACACTTCCGATACCGCAACCAGCTAAGAAAATTTTATAATTTTTTAGTTCATTTTGCTCGATATCTGATATGTAAATCTTATTTCGTTCGTAAAATCTCATCAAGATAAGATTTTAATTAATATAAAAAGCCTACTTCAGCGGTATTCCTTTTACTTGCTGTCTACACGTGAATCTTCCTAAATACTATAATTAAACAATGCATTAGCTGATTAAGTGATTTATTTCTAGTAAAGTTAGGCCTAAAACGGAATAAAATCATACGCTGTACTAAAAACTGTACTTTTGTGTAGTCTGTTAGAAGAAGTTATAAAACTTACGATAGATTATTATATAAAGAGACGATAAATCGATAGAAAGGGAAGTAGGAACTAACATTGCAGGTTTAGGGTAAGGAATGATTTTTGCACTACACTTGCATCACTTATTATTTTCTTGATTTAACGGGACCCCAAACCCATAATGAATAAGAAGCTATATTATGCAAAAGGCCACTTATACTGAAAAAGAACGTATAATACATATTCTCTCAAAATCCTTTGACGACAATCAAAGCATCAACTATATAGTT
>CAZLDH010000209.1:0-2677 GCA_964558275.1 uncultured Chitinophagaceae bacterium | reverse complement strand
TGGAACACGCGTTTCACATCCCTCTCCAACTGGGCGACCGAGATATCGGCCAACGATGCCAGCATATGCACCCGCACATTGTCGGCGTAGTTTTTCTGCAGGTACTCAAGTACCCGCTGCAAACGCCGATAAGTTGGCTGGCGGCTGTCCGGCTGTCCCAGATCACGCGAGATACCAAGCACGCCGATCACTTCATCGCCGTCACGCAACGGCCTTTTGAAGGTCAGGCACCAGCCCGGAGCACGGTTGGGGAAGATATGCATTTCCAGCTGATTCTCGATGCTCTTTCCCTGCAATACGTACTGGTCCTGCCACGCGTATGAGCTTCCCAGTGACGTGGTGAACAGTACGGTCACGTTGTATCCGACCAGCTCTTCGCGCCGTGTCAGGCCCAGACGCTTTACAAGAGTGCGGTTGGCATAGGCATAGCGGCCTGCGACATCCTTGATGAAAAACACCACATCCGGAAGCTGGTCCATCAACCATTCGATCTCGGGGGCAGGCACAAGAATCTGATCGCGCCCGTGAAGCGTATTCCCGATGGCGTCAATCAAGCCAAGCCCCCGTGCTCCTCGCGACATGTCGCAACGACATCCCTGTGCAAATATTTGTGCGGACTTCCGCGTCCTGTTGTCCGAATCCCCGCTAGACCAGCCCAGCCACCAGACCCGACCATGGCCCGTATCGGCAACCTATTTCTCAAACGTACGGACAAGGGAACACCATGAGCGGACAGATCGGCAACATCACACGCGAACAGGCCATCGCAGCACTCGATTCCCCCTGGCCCGCCATGCCTCCGATTGACAGGGAGGAATACGAGGCACGCATCGAGCACGCGCGGACACTTCTGCGCAAACACGGTTGCGATGCGCTGCTGGTCACCGCCGGCACGTCGTTGCGTTACTTCAGTGGCATCCCGTGGGGCGCCTCCGAACGTCTTGTCGCCATGCTCGTCACCCTCGATGGCGATCCCGTGGTGTTCTGCCCCGCGTTCGAAGAGGGCTCTTTGCAGCACGCACTGTCGATCCGGGCGGAGTGCCAACTGTGGGAAGAACATGAGAATCCGCAGGCCCGGATAGAAGAGGTGCTGCAAGCACGTCATGTAGACGTGTTGGCCATCGATCCGGCGGGCCCGATCGGCGTGCTTACACGCCTGAAACGCGCTTCGCCCAGGACATCCATCGTGGATGCCACTCCCGTCATCGACGGTTGTCGCATGTGCAAATCGGCGACTGAACTGGCATTGATGCAGCGGGCTACCGACATCACGTTGCAGGTGCACCGCCTGGTGGCGGCACTCCTGCACGAGGGTATTGGCTCCAACGAGGTAAAACGTTTCATCGACCACGCGCATCGCGCCTTGGGCGCCGATGGCGGATCGACCTTCTGCATCGTGCAATTCGACCAGGCCACCGCCTATCCACACGGGATTCCGGGGGAACAGTTTTTGCGTGAAGACAGCCTGGTGCTGGTCGACACCGGTTGTACCGTGCATGGCTACAACTCCGACATTACACGTTGCTACAGCTTTGGACGTCCGAACGACGAACAGCGCCGGATCTGGGATCTGGAACATGCCGCGCAGCAAGCCGCCTTCAAAGCCGTTCGCCCCGGTGTCAGTTGCGAATCCGTGGACGCCGCGGCGCGCAGGGTGATCGAAAAGGCCGGACTTGGTCCGGGCTATCGTCTTCCCGGCCTGCCGCACCGCACGGGGCATGGTTGCGGAGCCGACCTGCACGAATCGCCGTACCTGGTCCCGGGCGACCGCACAGTGCTGGCTCCCGGCATGTGCTGCAGCAACGAGCCCATGATCGTGATTCCCGATCGTTTCGGTATCCGCCTGGAAGATCATTTCCATGTCACCGACGACGGAGCCCAATGGTTCACGCCGCCATCCGTTGCCATTGACCAACCCTTCGCCTGAGACTGGGCGCATGCTGTAACCGGGGAAGCCGCGCGACCCATGCGCGGCTTCCCCGTACATGGGTCACGTGCGACCGGGTGCTGCCACTGTCCGACAGGCATCTGGACACGGATCGAAAACACTCGAAAGGCCCCGTGTCACTGTGGCTTCCCCAACCCCAGTTCGCGCGCGAAAAAGGTCAACTCGATAGTGGTGTCACCGACCCGTTGAGCAAACGAGGCATCCATGCCATGGCCGGCATCCATATGGGTCAGACACATGATCGGGTGACCCGAGGTTGTTGCGTTCTGCAGTGCTGCGCAAAACTTGCGCATCTGCCACGGTGCTACACGCTGATCATTGAGCCCTTCGGTCATGAGCACCGGCGGATAGGCCGTGCCGGACTTCGTGTTGTGCAGGGGCGAATAAGCCAACATCGCCCTGAAAACGGCCTTGCTTCTGGTCGGTGAACCGTACTCGGGCACGTTGTATTTGCCATTGGTCCACTGCGTCATGTGCCGCAGCATGTCGTAAATACCAACGTTGGATACCACGGCACCGAAGGCTTCAGGGTGTTGCGTCAGCTCGGCCCCCATCAGCAATCCGCCATTGCTGGCCCCCAGGATGCCGAGATGGCTGGTATCAGTCCATCCGGTCGACTTCAGTGCTTTGGCCGCAGCATAAAAGTCATCGAAAACATGCTGCTTGTGCGTCTTCATCCCGCCGCCGTGCCATGCCTCTCCATATTCGTTGCCACCGCGAATATTGGCG
>CAZLDH010000208.1:0-2758 GCA_964558275.1 uncultured Chitinophagaceae bacterium | reverse complement strand
TCCGGATGGATTTAAGGGAGCAGTGGCAGCCATGATCCATGCTTTCCGAGAATTGAATTATTTTGCGCCCGGATTAACTTTTCAAGAAATTATAGACGCCTATTTAGAAGAAACCGGGAATAAGATCGGGAAATTAAGTTACTTCAAAAGACATTTTTTAGAAGATAATTATTTTAATCAATACCGGAATCAATTAAAGGATATCCTTCCGAAAAGATTGGAATAATCCTCATTTCCCTCACTTTCTTCCTCACTGACTTGCCGGGACATTCAGAATAAAGCTCCTTTGCGTTCATAACAATCAAAAATATTTAGTTATGAATGTAAACAATCCATTTGATCTTATCCTCACCAGATTGGATCAGTTGCAAACAACAATTAATGATTTGTCCGAACACCAACAGGAATCACATTCTACTTCTGAATCTGACCCTGAACGTTTATTGAACCTTACAGAGGCAGCGGAATTATTGCGGAAGCCTGCCGGAACAGTCCGACACTATATCCACACTCGAGATTTGCCAGCTACCAAAATCGGTAAGAGTTACCTTATCAAATATGGAGAACTACTTAATTGGGTGGACGGTTTTCAAGATAAAAAAGAATCAACTCAACCTTTGTCTGCAATGCTGGCCAACAGAAAAAGGTACCGAAAAGCTTAATTCTTTCTCCACTCAAGTCAGTAACACCAAATTTCACCAAAATGGCATTAAAGTTCGAGGATTATATTACGCTGGAAAAATACCTGTCAGAAAACTTCTTTTTCCGCCTAAACAGGGTTACAGGAAATATAGAATTCAAAGACCGCACAACCAAAGGTTGGCAGGAACTCAATGAATTTGATATTTACCGCCAACTGAAACTCAATAAAATAAAAGTAACCCTTAATGAGCTCATTTATATTCTTAAATCAGATTTCGTACCCCAATACAAACCTCTTTTGGAATATTTTGATGACCTGAATCCCTGGGATACTGAATACGACATCGACTATATCGGTGAACTTTGTTCTTTTATTAAAACAAAGAACCCTTTCAGGTTTGAGAAGCATTTCAAAAAATGGCTTATCAGGGCAATAAAATGTGCCTTAGAAGATGATTTTATTAACAAGAATGCCCTCATTCTGGTACATGATAAGCAAAACAGCGGTAAGACTACATTTATCAGGTTCCTTTGCCCACCTTCCCTTCGAGCGTATTTTACTGAGAATATTTCTTTCGATAAGGATTCTATGATTGCTCTTATTGAGAATTTTATCATCAATCTGGATGAACTGGCCACCTTTACCAAGGTGGAAATAAACGCACTGAAAAGTATTTTATCCAAGTCTTTTGTCAAAGAACGTCATCCATTTGAGCGAAAAGCAAAAAAATTGCCACGCAGAGCTTCCTTTATTGGTTCTACCAATATGACAGAATTTTTGACCGATCCTACCGGAAATGTTCGATGGATTCCCTTTGAAATCTATTCCATCAACTGGGATTATTCTAAGGAGATAAATATTGATGATGTATGGCGCCAGGCTTATAGTCTGTATTTGTCTGACTACCCTTGTGAGGTCACTGCGGAGGAAGTTAAAGAGAATGAAATGGAGAACAGGGCATTTACGGTCATTACTACAGAAATGGAGTTGATCATGAAATATTACCTTCCCGGCACGAGTGACGATTATGATATTTTCCGGACAGCGACAGAAATTGAAAAGGCCATCAGAAAGGAGGAAAACGCCTTCATAAAGATTTCCACCCGACAATTGGGACGAGCTTTAAAGATGTTAGGCTTCCGAAAAGGAAACCGATATGATGAATCAAAAGCCTATCCAATTAAGGCATACTATCTAAAATTTCATGAAAAATGACCACTGCTTCTTACTTACCTACTTATAGACGCTGTCATCCTTTATACTCAAGGGTTTACATAAGTAAGTAGAAGTTACTTATTACTTACTTATTTCCTACTTATGCTACTTAAAAAGGCTAATAAGTAAGAAAGTAGCTTAAGTAAGTTACTTATTTGAAACTTTTAAATAATAGAAAATGGATTATAAAAACTTCAACTGCACACAAGCTAAAAACATCCAATTAACGGATTATCTTTCATCTCTTGGATTCCAACCACAAAAAATTATTCGTGAGGACTACTGGTATCTGTCTCCTTTAAGAGAAGAAAAACACGCTTCTTTTAAAGTGAACCGGAACAAAAATATCTGGTATGATTTCGGAACAGGTGAAGGTGGAACTATTATAGATTTTGGTATCCGGTATCACAAGTGTAGCATTTCAGAGTTCCTGGATACACTCAAAAGCTCTTTTTCTTTTCACCAGCCCTCCATTGCTCACCAACCTACTTCTGCCGGTCAAAAGAAAAAAATAGAACTGATAGCCGCAACCTCCATCACAAACCCTGCCCTTTGCCGCTATCTAAATGACCGAAAAGTTCCTCTGGATATTGCCAAAAAGTATTGTAAGGAAGTGCATTATTCTCTTTACGGACGTCATTATTTCGCCATAGGATTTAAGAATAACGCCAGCGGCTATGAACTTCGAAACGCGCATTTCAAAGGCTGTATTTCACCCAAAGATGTAACCACTTTTACAGGAAAAAGCTCAAAAGAAGTAGCCGTGTTTGAGGGCTTTTTTAGTTTCCTTTCTTACCTCACCATGGAGAAAAATCCAAAATATCAACTGCCAGTATTGCAGTCCGGTTTTTTGATTTTGAACAGCCTTTCTCTTTTAAAAAAGAGCCGGGAGTGCATGGA
>CAZLDH010000207.1:0-2766 GCA_964558275.1 uncultured Chitinophagaceae bacterium | reverse complement strand
CGTTGTGGTACGATCAGCCTACTGCTAACTGGAATGAAGCGTTGCCAATAGGTAATGGTCGTCTTGCGGCTATGATATTTGGTGGAGTAGCTACAGAAAGAATACAGTTAAATGAAGGGACGATATGGGCAGGTGAACCGGGTAATAATGTTCAACAAGATGTGTATCAATCCATTCAGAAAATACGTAAATTATTATTTGCAGGGGAATATTTAGAAGCTCAAAAACTATCCAACAAAACTTTTCCCAGGCATGCGCCTTCCGATAATAATTATGGGATGCCTTATCAAACAGCCGGGAGTTTGTTGCTTCATTTTAAAAATCAAGAAGAAGTAAGCCATTATAAAAGGACATTGGATATTAGCCGGGCATTAGCTACCGTTTCTTATCAGTTGGATGGAGTAAATTACAAGCGGGAATATATAGCCTCTATTCCAAATCAGGTCATCGTTGTTCGTCTGACTGCGGATCAACCGGGAAGCATATCGTGTGCGCTCAACTTAAAAACACCCTTTAATCAATACAATATAACGACAGAGAAGCATAAATTAGTTTTATCGGGGGTAACAGACTCAGTGGCCAATAAAGCGGGTAAAGTTTGTTATCAGGTGCAGGTCTTACCAAAAATTGAGGGGGGGAAGGTCGTTCGTACAGATACCAGTCTGAAAATTATTGGCGCTGATGTAGCAACAATCTATGTGTCTATTGCAACGAATGTAATAAACTATCATGATATTAGTGGAGATGAGACCAAAAAAGCCACTCACTATCTTAAGGAAGCGGTAGAAAGTGGCTATGAGCATGTAAAAGCAGACCATATTCGTACTTATAAGAAATATTTTGATCGGGTTTCTCTTCATCTGGGTCATTTTAATGAGTCCGAGAAACCAACCAACCTTCGAATACAGGACTACCCCAAAGAGGATGATCCTTCTCTGGCGGCATTGTATTTCCAGTTTGGCCGGTATTTATTAATCTCAAGCTCTTTTCCGGGCAGTCAGACAGCTAATTTACAAGGGAAATGGAATGCGGAATTACACCCGCCATGGGATAGCAAATATACCGTCAATATTAACACGGAGATGAATTACTGGCCTTCAGAGATTACTGCTTTGCCGGAGATGCATGAGCCTTATTTTAATATGCTGAAAGATTTGTCGATCGCCGGACAGAAAAGTGCTTCTGAGATGTATCATGCTCGAGGTTGGAACATGCATCACAATACAGATTTGTGGCGGATAACAGGTATAGTAGATGGTGGATATTACGGTATTTGGCCTATGGGGGGAGCTTGGCTCAGTCAACAGATATGGAAGCATTATTTATATACCGGAGATACTTCTTTTCTCAAAGAATATTATCCTGTACTAAAAGGTGCAGCCATGTTTTATGTAGATGTTTTACAGGTAGAACCCACTCACCATTGGCTGGTAGTGAGTCCGTCTATGTCTCCTGAACATAGTTATGCCCATAAGGATGGCATTTCATTGGATATTGCTTACGGGACTACAATGGACAATCAATTGGTCTTTGATTTATTTTCTCGTACCATTAAAGCGGCAAAAGTATTGGAGAAAGATCCACTTTTTTCCGATACACTTCGGAGGAAGCTTGATTCCCTTCCACCTATGCAGATAGGTCAATATGGGCAATTACAAGAATGGTTGAAGGATTGGGATAAGAAAGGAGACCATCATCGTCATGTATCCCATCTTTACGGTCTTTTTCCCAGTAACCAGATTTCTCCTTTTCGTAGCCCGAGGTTATTTCAGGCAGCCAGAAAATCATTGCTTATGCGTGGAGATATCTCTACCGGTTGGTCGATGGCGTGGAAAATAAACCTTTGGGCTCAATTGTTAGATGGGAACCATGCACTGAAACTACTGAAAGATCAATTAAAACCACCAAAGGAAGGAGAGAGTGGAGGAACCTATGCTAACCTTTTCGATGCCCATCCTCCCTTCCAGATAGATGGAAATTTTGGCGTCACCTCAGGGATAGCCAGAATGTTATTACAAAGTGATGATGGAAGTCTTTTTATTCTCCCGGCTTTGCCCGATCAATGGACTAAAGGAGAAATAAAAGGCTTAAGAGCACAAGGCGGTTTTATCGTAGATATCAAATGGGCAGAAGGAAAGATCAGCAAATTAACCATTCATTCTACACTTGGAGGTAATTGCAGAATCAGAACCTATCATCCGATGCGGGCGGAGAGTCATTTCCATCTGTCAAAAGCAACAAAAAAGAACAATAATCCTTTCTTTGATACGCCTGATCTAAAAACGCCCATTGTTTCCCCTAAAGCCGCATTGACGGGGTTAAATATTCCACCAACTTATTTATATGATTTTAAAACCGTTAGGGGAGAAACTTATATTTTGAAACTGAAAAAATAGAATAGAATATGAAGAAAATAATTATTGCTTTAGTCATGCTATCTTGCGTTTTCAGTGCATGGGGAACTTCTCGGGAGTATAGTAAGTACATCACCGTAGCTAAAGACGGAAGTGGAGATTTTACCTCTATTCAGAAAGCCATTGAATCCTGCAAGTCTTTTCCTTATGAACGCATTACGGTATATATCAAAAACGGAGTTTATCATGAGAAAGTGCGTATTCCGGAGTGGAATACCAAAATTTCGATGATAGGAGAAAGTAAAGACAGCACCATTATTGCCTTTAGTGATTATTTTGATAGAATAGATAATTTACCGAACAGTACTTTTTATAATTCCTCAGTCACCGTTGAAGGCTATGATTTTCATGC
>CAZLDH010000206.1:0-2782 GCA_964558275.1 uncultured Chitinophagaceae bacterium | reverse complement strand
AAGGCGGCGCCTACCTGCACATCGAAGGCGGTCACATCACCTTCGGCGCCCCGGGTAAACTCAGCGTCAAGGCGGGCAATCACAAGATGGTGGGGGCCGCGAATCTGGATGCTGCCGAGCCGGCGACCGTGCCCGACACCGCGTTTCAGCGCTATGGCGAACAGTTCCAGCTCACCGATGAGTTCAGCGGCGAGCCCCTCGTTCACATGCCTTACGAAATCGAACTTGAGGATGGGCGTGTGCTGCGTGGTGTGACGGACGAGCAGGGCCACACCGTGCGTGCTGCAAGTCGCAAACCCATGGGGCTGAAAATCAAGCCCGACTCCGCGGCCTGACTCGATACAAGGATTTTGCAATGAGTGCAGATGGAACCCCGGCGCTGGGCCACAGCAGAACCAATACGCGTGCTGACAGTCGTACGACCGTCAAGATAGCGCCAGAGCCAATGGTGTTTTTTCGGCCCGAGACCAACGAATTGCTGGTTGTGCCGAAAGAAAACGCCACGGCGTTTTTGAACGAAGTGCGTCTTCTCGACAGGCTGATGTACGACTCCATGATGGCCAAGCAAGCGTGCCTTGATGCGTCCGCCGCCCTGTTGAAGGTGCAACGTGTCAATGGCACGCCCAAGACGCTGGTGCCGCCCCACTCGACCGCCTTGGCGCAGGCGCAGGCCAAATTCGATGCGGCGAACCGGAATCTCGCGCAAACACAGCAAAACCTCGAGAAGGTCTTCGAGCCGCTCGGGGAGCTGGATGGCACCGGCGGAAAGTTGTACGAACTGGTGCCGATTGCCAGACGTGGCGCGGCGAAGGCCGACGCCCGTACACCGGTACAGCGCGATGGGCATGCCTGGGGCAAAAAATGGACGTATGTGCGTTCGGACAAGATCAAGTCGCATTTCAGGAGCTATCAGCTCAACAAGGCCGAGCAGGAGGCCCACCAGAGCAACAAGAAAGCGTCGTTCATCGGGGCCGACAACAAGGTCGACTGGGGCAAACTGGGCAAACAGTTGGGTGACCTGAAAACATCGGCCGCGTGGAAAAAGGAAGTCGATGCACACGGAGTCTTTTTCGAGGACCTCAACCAGGACATTCACGACTCCCTGGCGGCATGGGCGGCGGGCATCAACGGCGGGCGTTACGTCAAGCTGGATCCCGAGGTTCAACTGTTGCGCTATTTCGCCGGGGCCGGGGTAAATGCCAACTGGGACCCGAAGGCCGGCAATGTGGCTGTGCGTGGCAACGCAAGGGCAGAGTTCGCCATTGCCGAAGGCAAGTTCAGTGCCGCATGCTATTTCCCGGGCCGCGCGGGCTACATGCTGGAAATGACGGGTCCCAAAAGCGACAAGGTGTACAAGGCAGGACTGGTGCGGGCGGCCATTTCCCTGGAGCTCGCCGGACTGGCGGGGGCCAGCGCCAGTGCCCAGTTGGGCGTGACGGTCGACTACACCGATCTTGCCGGCGGCAAGGTCGGCATGCGTGGTCGCCCGACCAAAACGGCCATGACCAACCAGGCGGTCGATATCGCCAAAGAGGTACGTGACGGCGCCGACGTCCACGGCGCGTTGGATGTGTTCGCCGGCGCGCGCGCGACCGGCAGCGTGAAAGGGTCATTGGAGTGGAACAATCCCGAAGCACGCAAATTCACGGCATTGTGCGACATCGGTCCGGGCGGACAGATCCAGGCCGGAGGCGGTGCATCGGCCGCCTTCAAGATCACCTTTGCGGAAGGAAAATTCCGCTTCCTGTGCGCGGCATCCGCCTGCCTTGGTGTCGGCGCCGGCGGCAAACTCGAATTCGAGGTCGACGCCGGAAAGACGCTGGAGTTCAGCAAGTACGTGGCTTACATGCTGTATGCGGTGGGGTATGAGTTTACGGATATATTTATTGGCGATGCGTACAAGCTTCTAACCAGTTTCAGCGTGTGGGCGATTGCTAGGGGAGAGCATGTGTCGGACGCGATATCCAATTATGCGTCTTCGTTCTTGTCCGATGCAGCACAAATTTACGTGGAGATCCAAGCCGATCTTTTGGGTGATTTTGAAAAAGAGTCTCAACGTATCACGTTGATGAATCGGGTTTTGACAAACTCCAAGGCGTTGGAGTATGCAACGCCGGAAGCAAAAGGTATTGTTCTGTATCAGCTTACGCGGCATGACTTCAAGAGTGTGGCCGGCGCCAGCTCGATTCCTGCCAATACGGACGCTGGTGACTATGTGCCCTGGAAGGCCGAGTTCGTCGGCAGACGTAAACGTGCCATCGTCACTGTATGCGAAAAAATACGTAGTAAAGCCGAATTTCGCAATGTCATGCAGCACATGACGGCTGATGGCTCCAAGGCTCCGCAAGGATGGCAAGCAAATTTCGTTCAGGTCAAGGAATTTCTTGACATGGGTGCAGATATGCAGAGACTCGAGGAAAGAGTGATCGAATATTATGACGAGCTGGCCATGCTCGAGTCCGGATTGGGATTACAGGCCCTTTATGACAGATTGTATGAGAGACCGGTTCTGGGTTATCCGTTTGTGGACAATACCAGTTCGGTATATATTGCTCGCGCGAAAATAGGAGACCATAAGGGGTTTTCCATGCCGGGTGGTTTCAACCCTGGCTCGATATATCCAATATTACCGGGCAATAGAGAGGGTGAAGGGCGCTACGTATAATGTGTGTACCCGTCATGTGCTCGTGAAATGCGGTTCATTTGAGTTGAGATGCCTCATCGACGACGCAGCGGAACGTCGGACCTGAAACATTTTCCGGTCCGTGGTGACGATGTATGG
>CAZLDH010000205.1:0-2820 GCA_964558275.1 uncultured Chitinophagaceae bacterium | reverse complement strand
TTTATCCCGCATTAACGGGCAGCCAGCCATGAAGCCAACTTCACCAATAATGATGAAAATGGATATGAATTGTCCATACTGATACTACGGCTGGAGGAGAAGGTCGATTTACTGTGGTACTTCGAGTCCATCGGGCAGTCTGACTCAACGGCCATTGGTGCACCGATTATTGTCGCTCCTCAAGGGAAGCACGCATGGGAGATTAACCCCTATTCTGGTTGTTGCGCCAGCCTCAACATAATAGTCGTAGAAAGGGAATTTGAAATGGAAGTCGTATTTAGCCATGCATGTGGTTTGGATGTGCATAAGGATAGTATAACTGCATGCATTATAACACCTGAAGGAAAGGAGATCGAAACTTTTTCTACCAAGACCGTATACCTACTGCAGCTTGTAGATTGGATTCGTGAACACGATTGTACACATGTTGCCATGGAGAGCACAGGGGTATACTGGAAACCCATAGTTAACCTATTAGAGCCTGAAGGAATCAATTACTTGGTTGTAAATGCGCAACATATTAAAGCTGTTCCAGGAAGAAAAACAGATGTTAAAGATGCCGAATGGATCTGCGACTTATTACGACATGGACTGCTTCAAGGGAGTTATATTCCGGATAGAGAACAACGAGAACTTCGGGAACTCGTTCGATATCGCAGGAGTATGATTGAAGAACGAGCGAGACAAAACAATCGTATTCAAAAAGTACTTGAAGGTGCAAATATCAAGTTAGGATCTGTAGTGTCTGATATTCTGGGAAAGTCTAGTAAAGAAATGCTTAGAGCAATTGCGGATGGGGAGGAAGATTTAGAGTCACTATCCAGTTGTGCGAGAGGTAAATTAAAAGCCAAAACGGAGAGCTTGAAACTTTCCCTTCAAGGCACCGTCTCTTCCCATCAACGACTAATGTTAGGAACAATCTTGGACCACATTGACTTCCTAACAAAACAAATAGAAAAGGTAAATGAGGAATTAGAATTCAGATTAAAAGATGCTGAAGAAGACATTGCGATATTGGATAGTATACCAGGGATTTCCCTTAACACCGCGCAACAAATATACGCTGAGATAGGAAAAGATGTAGGCAAACAATTTCCTACCGCTTCTCAATTTTGTTCTTGGGCGGGAGTGGTCCCTGGTAATAATGAGAGTGCTGGAAAGAAAAAATCAACCAGAACCAGAAAAGGGAATAAATATTTAAAATCGGCATTAGTTGAGGCAGCTCATTCCCTTGGAAATTCGAAAACATATCTTGGTGCACTCTATCGAAGATCCTGTAAAAGAAAAGGTAGAAATCGTGCAGCTATGATTGTTGCACATGCCATGTTAAGAATAGCCTATTACCTCCTGATCCGAAGAGAAAACTATGTTGATCTTGGAGAAGATTATCTTGATCAACAAAAACAAAAGTCAGTAGTAAATTATTCGGTCAAGCGATTGCAAAAGTTAGGTTATGAGGTATCCATAACTAAGGTTTCCTAATCAATAGTAAATATAGCTTTTTTCATTTGGCGCTACCTTTTTTAAAAAGGAAAAAGCTGCGTCTTAATTTAGTATTGCCATTTTTCATGTTAATTAACGTTTTATTTTCATGGGAGTAAAACCCCCACTGAATGAAGTTTCACTTAATACGATTATGTTATGTTTTGAAAAGATCCTATTGATCGGTTCCTTTCTACTAAAATAAACGTTTCTAAATGATAGGATGTGAATGATATGTTACCTGCCGAAAGAAAACAAAAGATTCTACGGTATGTAAAGGATAAAAAAGCGGCGACAATTCAAGATCTATCAGCCTTTTTTAATGTACATGAAGCTACAATTAGACGTGACTTATCGGAACTTGAGAAATCAAAGAAATTATTCCGGACCCATGGTGGTGTAGTTTTAAATGAAGAAGAGGTAGTTTCCGAACCCCACGTTGATAAAAGAAAAACCACTTTTGTTGAGGAAAAAAGGAACATAGCCATAAAAGCAGCCTCTTTTATTGAGGATGGGGATACAATTATATTAGATTCAGGTACGACAACAGAACAAATTGCATATGAGTTAAACGAAAAAAAGAATATTACAGTCATTACGAATGATGTACACATTGCAGCATTGCTAAGGAAAATGGCACACAAAGTAATCGTTACCGGTGGGATTCTTTATCCAGAAAGTTTTGTTTTAAATGGAGATATAACGAACCAAACTTTATCAAACGTAAACGTGACGAAAGCTTTCATCGCTACACCCGCACTGCATCCAGATAAAGGATTAACCCATTTTGATGAGACATTTGTTTCTGCTAAACGGTCTATGATTTTGGCAGCAACCGAAGTATTTGTCGTTACGGATCACAGTAAAATGGGAAAAGTATCAACGTATAACTTTGCACGAATGAATGAGATTGATCACATTATAACAAGTTCAACTATAAACAATACGTACATAGAAGAGGAGCTTAGGAGTAAATGTGAAAACCTGTGGATTGTATCGTTTGGAACGTAATCCGTAGTTAACAAAAACTACGATGTAAATTTATGCTTCGACGGCCGTTCCGGAAAGCATCCGACTGGATTGATACCAGACGGTGAGGTTAGGATTGGGTATATAGAAAGTATTATTCCAGAATTAACATCGCGCTACAGATACAATTAGCAGTAAGGTTTACGTAAACAGCCAAAAAAGTTATCTGAACGAATACAAATTGTAAAGAAAGAATTTGTATTCGTTCGGATATTTCTTTGACTAAAACACTTTTCCAGTCCTTGTTTTAGTTTAACGTTAACAAGATGCTACTTAATCGTATTCCCACCGTCAATCACAATATTTTCA
>CAZLDH010000204.1:0-2923 GCA_964558275.1 uncultured Chitinophagaceae bacterium | reverse complement strand
TTTACCGGGGCTTAACCGTGAATCTTTAAATGTTACCTAATTGATAGATAGTATATTATGATGATGGAGACGTCTATTCTGTAGTTTTTCTATTTATTCTCCAAATAATATAGTATTTTCCTGCCTAATGAAGATTTTAATTATTGAAGACAATAATGAGCTTGCACAAAATATATTAGATTACCTTCTTGATGAAGGTTTAATCTGTGAGTGGGCAAAAAACTATACGGAAGCAGTCGAGAAACTGGCGCTTTATTCCTATGATTGTGTCGTTTTAGATATTATGCTTCCGGATGGAAATGGATTGGATGTTTTGCGATTTATTAAGTCTCATAATAAAACATGTGGGATTTTGATTATTTCGGCAAAAAATGCACTGGATGACAAAGTGGAAGGATTGGAATTGGGGGCAGACGATTATTTAACCAAACCTTTTCACTTGGCAGAATTCAACGCGCGTATTAAAGCAATTTACAGGCGCAAGTTTTTAAAAGGAGAGGAGGAAGTTTGTTTTAATGAAATCCAAATCAGTACCAATAAAATGGAAGCAAGTGTTCACGGAAGAAAGTTGGTACTTACCCCCAAAGAGTACGCATTGTTGTTGTATTTTATGCTTAATAAAGATAATGTGCTTACCCGGCAGTCTATTGCGGAGCATCTATGGGGAGATTATGCAGATAACTTGGTTAATTTTGATTTTGTTTATCAGCATGTCAAGAATTTGAGAAAGAAAATCGTAGAATCGGGAGGGATAGATTATATAGAAACGGTTTATGGAATGGGATATAAGTTTAACACTCATTCTGCGATAAATTAATACCATTTACTGATGAAATTAACCTATAAATTTGGACTGTTTTATTTACTCGTGTCTTTGATTGCTATTGGCTTAGGTGGGATTTTTGTGTTTAACAATATAAAAGAAGAAATTGATAAAGAACAAGCTCGTTACTTGTGGCATCGAATCCAGCGTATTGCTGATCAAATAGAAGTCGGTGTTCCTGCCGATTCTCTGGATCGTCATCAGACAGATATTCGTATCTTGGCAATGAACAAACCAACACAGGATTTGACTATTTCTGATACTATGGTATGGCACGATTTTTTGGGACGCAAGGAATCGGAAGTAAAGCTTTCCCTTTCGAAGAAGATTAATGGTAAACACTATTATATATCAACGCATGATTCGATGGTAGAATCAGATGATATTACGGATGCCGTTATGAAGTCTCAGGTGGGAATTTTTATTCTTATTCTTGTTCTCACAGTAGGAATCACTTTCCTCATCTCCAGATATTTATTGTCACCTTTTAAAAAGTCACTTAAAACGATTCAATATTTTAAACTTGGAACCACGAAAGAGGTTTCTTTTCCGGCAACTTCCACCACAGAGTTTAGGAAGCTAAATATTTTTTTGGATAAGATGCTTCTTCATGCGCAAAATGACTATCGCTCCTTAAAAGAATTTACAGATAATGCTTCTCATGAATTGCGTACTCCTTTGGCTATCATTAGGGGGAAACTTGAGTTGCTCTTAAATTCTACTATAGATGATTATCAGGCTAAGCTGATTAGCAGTGCACATAATTCTGTAGAAGTGCTTAGTAAGCTGAGTCAATCTTTGAGTTTACTGACGAAACTTGATAACCATGAATTTGAGACCGCTGCAGTGATTAATTTGAGTAAACAGTTGAATGAAGCTCTTTTTTCATTTCAGGAGTTAATAGAAATGAAAGGATTAAGTCTTGAAAAAGAGATAATAAAAGAAGTGCGAATTAATATGCATCCGATACTTTCTAATATATTGATTAATAATCTTTTGAGTAATGCTATAAGACATAATGAAAAAGGCGGTAAGATTTTGGTTGACCTTAATCAGGAAAGATTGATTATGGCCAATACAGGAACACCGCTTGATATATCGTCTGAAGAGATGTTCCTTCGTTTTAAAAAGAATAATCAGAATATAGATTCCTTAGGATTAGGGCTTTCTATCGTTCATCGTATTTGTAAAGAAAGTAATTTAAGTATAAACTATGAGTATGAAGATGGTTTTCACATATTTAAAATAGTATTCAATTCTTAAATTCTTCAAATTCTCTTCAAATTCTTTTGTAGGCTTTGAAAGCTAAAAGTGAGATATTTGTACGCAAGAAGAATTTTAATATAATTTTGATGATGAAACGCGCAATATTCTTATTTACCTGCTTGTTAGCTTGTGGGTTTGTTGCTAAGGGACAAGGGAATAATATTCAGATAAAAGGACAGATTGTTAATTCTGCTCGCCAGGGGATTTCATTTGCTTCAGTGGTCCTTTTGAAACTTCCGGATTCTACTATTTATACCGGAACTAAAACTGTTGATAACGGAAGATTTGAATTGAATAATATCTCTCCGGGAAACTATGCTGTAAAAATTAGTTATCTGGGATATCTGACAAAAATAATTCCTGATGTGACATTGGAAGCAGGAAATAATGAAAACTTAGGGGTGATTATAATGAAACAAAATGCTGAACTTCTTGATGAAGTAGTGATTGAAAGATCGGCGCCCGCAGTGCAATATGAATTAGATAAGACTATTTTTAATATAACGGACGATATCAAAGCCTTAAGTACCAATGCTTCACAAATATTACGAAATATACCCATGGTGGAGATGGATCAGAATGGTGTTCCTAGTGTTATGGGGCAAGGGGTTACGGTATTAATCGACGGACGACCGTCAAAGATTTATGGCGATGATATAGAAACGGTATTAAAATTAATTCCTTCAGGAACAATAAAGAATATTGAAGTAATTACAAACCCATCAGCCAGATATGCAACGGAGCAGGGAGGTGTCGTTTTGAATATTATTACTAAATCAGAACATTTGGTTGGATTAAGTGGAGCCGTTTCATTAGAAGGAAATACCAACGGTG
>CAZLDH010000203.1:0-2960 GCA_964558275.1 uncultured Chitinophagaceae bacterium | reverse complement strand
CTATAAACCGGATAAAGTCATTCTGAATAAATTTGGCGTATTCACCCAAATCAACAGTACGCCGCTGGATTTATTGTTGGCACAGAAGTTTTATGCTATCCTTCATCGTAAGCGTAATAAAGGACGCGATTTCTTTGATGTAGTATTTTTACTATCTAAAATTAATGCGCCGAATTATGATTATCTGGAAATGAAATCGGGTATAAAAAATGGTTCTGAACTTAAAGCTGAAATATTAAAACATTGTGCAACTATTGACATGGAAGAAATGGCCAGGGATGTACAACCCTTTTTATTTAATCCTAATGATGTCAACAAAGTAAGATTATTTGAGGAATATCTTGTTGGGAAGGATTTATAGGCAATATAGAAGTTGTTTTATCCCTTAATATAAAACCAATATGCTACCTTTTTGTATTGGTTAGAATCGGAGTGGATCTTCAATTTTTGTCCAGTTTATTTACTAAAAAACTGGACAAATTAGTACCTTTGTCAAAAAGAGACTATGACAGTGGCTGAAATGGTACATAATGGTGTAAAAGGACTTCCGACAGGAAAAGTCTTTACGTATGAGGATTTTATGGGAAAAATCAGCCAAAAAGAGGCAGTCATAAAAGCCTTGAATCGATTGGTACAATCAGGCAAGATAGCCAAATTAAGCAAAGGACGGTTTTATAAACCGGAAGATTCCGCTTTTGGGCAACTATTGCCCCGGCAGGAAGAAGTGGTAAAAGACTTGTTGCAGGAAAATGGGAAGGTGACAGGATATTTGACGGGTTATAGTGTTTACAATCAATTAGGATTGACAACGCAAGTGAGCAATATCATCCAAATAGGGAAAAACCAAATCCGGCCAAAGTTTGAACGGGGAGATTATACTATTTCCTTTATTTTGCAGAAAAATACTATTACTCGGGAAAATATCCCTTTATTAAAAATATTGGACGCTATTCGTTATGTAAAAAAAATACCGGATACAAGTATCGAGATGGCTTGTAAACGCTTTCTAGTCCTTCTCCGGAATTTGACCGAGAAAGAACAGTCAGCTATAGTCAGGCTGGCGTTAAAATATCCTCCGTCGGCAAGAGCGTTGCTTGGTGCCTTATTGGAAGAAATAAATGAAATCGGAGTGACTACAGAATTATTCCAATCGCTAAATCCCATTACAAAATATAAACTGGCAGGCGCTGATAAAGTCTTGTCTTCTGCCACCAAATGGAATATAGAATGAAACTGCATCAGGATAAAGGATTATTTTCGGAAACGCTTAGAGCTGCTTCTCAGAAGCTGAATATTAGGCTTGAATTTGTTGAAAAAGACTATTGGATAACGCTTATGTTAAGCCATTTGGCAGCAAGTAAATATGTTGCTGATGTGGTGTTCAAAGGGGGCACATCCTTATCAAAAGGGTATAATTTGATAGACCGTTTTTCGGAAGATATTGATTTGGCTATTCTCAATACCGGTGATAAATCAGGAAACCGGGTTAAAACGATAATTCGCAATATTGAAAAAGAAATTACAAAAGGTCTTTCAGAACAATCCATTGATGGGTTAACCAGCAAAGGGTCGAAATACAGAAAATCTGTTTTTGAATATGAGAGTACAATTAAAAACAATCAGAGTAACAAGCTGATTTTAGAAATAAATTCCTTTGCTAATCCTTTCCCTTATCAGGGTGTTACTATTAAAAGTTTAGTTTTTGATTTCTTAGAGAAAACAGGAAACGGTAGCTATATCGATAAATATGGCTTACAGCCATTTCAGATAAACATATTAAGCAAAGAGCAAACTTTAATTGAGAAACTGGTATCACTCATTTGGTTTTCTTATGCCGATAATGCAGTTGAAGGTATTTCAGGTAAAATAAGACATTTTTATGATATTTATTTCCTGGCCAATGAACCGGACTGTAGGAAGCTTCTTACCTCTGATGATTTCAAAAAGCAATTTTATGTTATGTTGGAACATGACCGAAATACGTTCGAAACACCAACTCAATGGCAGGAAAAATCATTGGATGATTCTCTTTTGGTCAGCGATTTTGATAGCATTTGGCATAATTTGAAATCAAAATATCAAACCGAATTGTCGGCATACGCTTACAGACCAATTCCTACGGAGGCTAAAGTGGCGCAAACTTTTAAATTTGTAATCAAAGCCATTGAATAAAAGTTACACCTAAATTACACCTTTAACTAGTTATAATAATTGATAATCAATTACTTATTACATTCTGTATTGGGAAAGTAAAAAGAGATAAGATAGCTGTTAATCTATTAGCGATCTCTTTACTTAAGAGGAATGTGGTTTAAGTCAGACTTATTTAAGTTTTCTTCTCCTTTTTATAATATCTTTGTTTCTTGATATAATTTTAAATAAATATTGTACCATGAAAAATCGTTATTGGCTTGTATTGATCGCTCTTTTAGGCTTTCTAAACATTAACCCGGCAATGGCACAGGATACGGTAGAAATTTTTCCTCATGTTCAGGAGCTTAAGCAAAATGGAGATGCTTTTTCCTTTGATGGCTTTCAACTTAAAAATTATGGAACGTGGTCGTCATTAGTGAATAGAACAGCTGTTGAAAAAATGCTTGCTTCTTCAGGTCAGAATGGTTTGCCGCTTGAGTTGAAAATTGAAGATGATATTGAATTATGGCAAAATTCAAATAATCTGGCTGAAGCAGAGGGCGCTTATACCCTTACTGTGAATAAAAACTTGGTCAGCATTGCAGCAGAGGATTCGGTAGGGATCTTTTACGGATTACAAACACTACGGCAGTTAGTGAAGGATGGTGAAATCTATCCGGTTGAAATTAAGGATTTTCCTACAGTGAAGTATCGCGGTGTAGTTGAAGGGTTTTATGGTACCCCATGGTCTCAGGAGGATCGGATTAGTCAGATAAAATTCTATGGTAGAATAAAGGCAAACACCTATATTTATGGTCCGAAGGATG
>CAZLDH010000202.1:0-2961 GCA_964558275.1 uncultured Chitinophagaceae bacterium | reverse complement strand
TGATGATTTAAAATTAGTCCCTTTTTATCAAATTGGTGCCGGACGATATATGATTTACTGGCAACGAACGTCTCTACAGCATTTAGAACATGCATTGGAAGAGGATAGGAAGTTGGATAATAAATAAGAAGTTAACCCAACTTTCCACGGACAAGTTAGGTTAATAATTAGATTTATTTATTCAGCCAGGCAGTATCAACTTTTGTAACTGCTCCTTTTTTTACCATTATATTGTCCAGAGTATCGCTTTGATACCCGGTGGTAGTGTCTGCTGAAAATATAAGCTGATAGCTGCCTTCGGGTGCTCCCCAGAATTTGTAATATCCGGTACTATCTGGAATAGCACTCAATGTATCCGTATTCATAATGGCTATTACATGGGCATGAGCGGAGTCAGGCAATACCACTCCTTCCAGGGCTCCACCTGCAGCTTTGGCAAAAGTGCGGATCACCGGTTTTAGCAGATATTTACCACTTTTACCTGCTTTTACAACAGAGCGGGCTGCATCGAAGTCAAGCACTAGTGCATAAGGTATGCCTGGCTTTAATTCAGCATGTACATTCAATTTAAGCCCCGATTGCTGAGCCGAAGGCGTGGTGAGTGATACTTTTGTGCCGTCATGAAGAACCAGATAATTATCATCGCCTAATATAAGCCGTATTTGAGATACACTGCCGGCTTGTAAATCTACTCCTCCAAGAATAGTATCCTCCCCATTTCTGAAATCAAGAAGATTATACAGTCCGGGACGTAATAAGGGGACTTCCTTCCAGCCTCCTGAAGTATTTGTTGAGTCAGCGCCAGGAGAATTAACCATAATCTTTTGAATATCAATCCATACGCCTTGGTAATCTCCCGGAGAGTCGGTAAGATAAATATCAAGATGAGAAGGGGAATTATTCATGTTATCCTCCGACTTGTTACAAGATGCGAATAATACACTCATAACGATAATAGCAGAAGCAAGAATGCCAACTTTTGATCTGTTCATTTTCATAGGTTTTTTGTACAAATACATTGTTAAAATGCATATTAATATGCGAATATTGTGCCAAAAATATTATAATGATTATAATGTATTGATTATCATAATTTTCATAAATAAAGAAGAATCATGACTATTTCTTGATGATCCTAATCGTTTGTCTATGCTATTGGTCATTGTTCGGGAAAGAAAATGCTATTCTCCAAAAAGAAAAATCACCCAATGGAGGGAAATGGGTGCATTAGAAATGCATTTTCCATTCTTTTTGAATTTGCTGTAGCTTTTCTCCTTTCAATTTAGGTTGTTCATAATGACCAATCAATGATTTTTGTCTGTAGGCTTCATAAAGAGTAACAGCACAGGCTACAGAGATATTCAGCGAACTAATCATACCGACTTGAGGGATGATGAAATTTCCGTCTGCATATTGGCGGGCTTCATCAGTAACCCCTCTTTTTTCATTGCCGAATACCAAAGCAATCGATTCGGTAAGATTCATGTTGAATAGTTCTTCAGCATCATCAGTAAGTTTGGTGGTATATACTTTTTGGTACTGTTCTCTTACTGTTTTAAAGCATTCTTCTGTATTATCGAATGTGTGTATCGAGAGCCATTTATTCGCACTGGAGGAGGAGCGAATACCCCAATTTTTTCGGGTTGGAAGAATTGTATTAAGAATGTAGATATCTTGTAGTCCAACAGCATCACAACTTCTCATAACTGCAGCAATATTGTGTGGGTCATGAATGTTTTCCATAACCACTGTAAGGTCAGTTTGTCTTTTATTTAGAACTTTGTTGAGCTTATCTTTTCGACTTGGGGTCATTATCTTCTGTCTTTTGGTTTCTTATAGGAAATGCGAACTTTAGTAACGCCACTCTGAATTAAATCTATTTTTCTAGCAGCCTTTCTGGAAAGATCAATGATACGCCCGCTGACAAATGGACCACGGTCATTTATTCTGACTTTCACACTTTCTCCATTTTTAAGATTCGTCACTTTGACTTTGGTGCCGAACGGAAGGGTTTTGTGTGCAGCTGTTCTTTTCCCTCTTCTGTATTTTTGGCCACTTGCTGTTCTTTTTCCTTGAAATTTATCGGCATAGTAAGAAGCTATTCCTGTTTGTGTAATCTTGGGTGCACAAGAATATAATGCACTACTCAAGAATAATAATGCAATAAAATATTTAAGAAGAAGACTTCCTTTCATGGTTTAATTTTAGGCTCAAGATAGGATTTTTGAGCAATAAAAAAAGAAAATGGTTGTGTTGAAATTGGAAATTAAGCAAAATAAATGTACCTTAAGAACAAAATTAAAGGATGAAAGTACTATTGAAAATCTCGGCGCTATGTTTGTTTGTCGTGCTGTTTGCAGCATGTAGCGGAAAAACAAATGAAAAATCAGGAGATACGGATACAGGTGATAAACCAGATTTATCCTTTGCAGAAAATAATGGAGGGTTAGAATTGCCTGATGGCTTTCGGGTTGTCGTTGTGGCAGATGATATTGGCAAAGCCAGGGATATTGCCATTCGTGAAAATGGAGATATGTATGTATCTTTAAATTCAACGAAAGAGGGGCATCCTCTGGTGGCATTAAGAGATACAACCGGAGATGGCGTGGCTGATATAATAAAATATTTTGGGAATCTTGGAGGAGGAACCGGAATAAAAATTCATCAGGGATATTTATATTTCGGTAGCGATACGGCTGTGGTACGTTATAAATTGAGCGCGGGAAAATTATTGCCGGAATCTAAGCCCGAACTTGTGGTTTCTCTTTTTGAACAACGGATGCATCAGGCGCGTTCTCTTGCTTTCGATGATAAGGGGAATATGTTTGTCAATATTGGTGCGCCGTCTAATGCCTGTCAGGTGAAAGATCGAACAAAAGGTTCTCCCGGACAGAAACCTTGTCCGTTATTGAAGCAATATGCAGCAGTTTGGCAATTTGATGCGAATACTTTGAATCAGAC
>CAZLDH010000201.1:0-2966 GCA_964558275.1 uncultured Chitinophagaceae bacterium | reverse complement strand
CCTAAGCTTTTCCAGTATTTATTATCACCTTTTTTATCTGCATCGTCGTTATTGCCTGTTGGCAGACCACTAATTTTTACTGACATGAGATGAAAAGAAATTAAATATTTTTAAATTTTATTCAACAAGTGTACCCTCTTAATAATGACATTTTGCACAATCCGTACCACCCTGCATTTCAACAGTTACACTATCAATTTTATGTGCTTTTATTTGCTCTTGGTATTTTGAGAAAATGGTATAATAACCATTGTCTTTAAACTGAACTTTAGTATCGCGGTGACAATTTACACACCAACCCATACCTAAAGTAGCATGCTGATGAACTTCATCCATTTTCTGAATTTCACCATGGCAGGTTTGACATTGAATTTGCCCCACCTTTACATGCTGAGAATGGTTAAAATATACATAATCCGGTAGATTATGAACCTTAGTCCATTCAATAGGCTTAGCCGGTTCTGTATATTCCTTTTTATCAGGATCCCAACCGGCATATTCATATAACTTCTGTATTTCGGCCGTACCATCTACAGGATTTCCCTCCATATCATGTAAAGTATTTCCTGTATATTCATTGATTACCTCATGACAATTCATACAGATGTTAGGGGAAGGAATCATTGCCATACGACTCTTTTCTGCCCCTGCATGACAATACAAACAATTAATCTGGTTAATTCCGGCATGTACTTTATGAGAGTAGAAGATGGGTTGTTCCGGCGTATAGTTCTTACTATAACCTATCGTAGTAGCTCCTTCGACAAGTAGATACCCCCCTACGAAGAACAACACAATAACAACAACTGAAATATTCCTTTTTTTAAGGTAGAATGGGATTTTTCTATAATTTGGGACCCCTTCCTTATCATTCGCAATGCGACCAAGATGCTTATTAGCCTGCCATAAGATTAAAACAACAATAGCTAAAACCAAACTAATGATACCAAAAAGCAATGCACTACTCCCGCCTCCTTTTACAGGAGCACCGGTACCTTGTGCAGCAGCTTCTGCGGTAGGAGATCCGGCAGGTTCGAAATTATTTACATACGCAAAGATATTATCAATATCCTCTGTACTCAACTGAGGGAAATGGGTCATTTGCGTCTGACCCCATTCTTTAAAGATTTTATTTGCATATTCATCACCACTGGCAATCACCTTAGAGGAGTTATGTACCCAATCATAAACCCAGTCCATTCCCCCGGGAATATTTTCAACGACACCTTTTAACGCGGGACCTGTCATATCCCTCACCGGATTATGACAAGAGGCGCAATTTGTTTGAAAAAGAGTTTTCCCTTTATCGGCATCCTGCGCAGAAACTGTTTGAAACGAAGTAAATACCAATGCGGCAGCAATACATAATACCGTAAAGGCACGCATCTTTTTGGTCTTAAAAAGACTATCCACACCCATTATTATAAATATTAAGTTAGACCTGATTAATTTATAAAGACAGCCACAAAAGTAAGACAGAAACTTGACTTAATCCAAACAATTGATAAATATTTCCTAATTTTTTTACCTAATTTAATCCTAAATTAGACCATTTTATCTAATATTGAAAAGAATAAAAATATTTTCGCAAAGAATGGGAATTATCTGAAATTGTCCTACATTAGAACTTTATAAATTATGAAAAAAAATAACATAGCTGTATTAGCCAGCGGTACGGGTTCCAATACGCAAAAGATTATTTCTTATTTCGCAAACAGAGACAGTGCAAAAGTAAGCCTCATAATATGCAACAAATCAGAGGCCGGAGTGTTACAGATTGCTGATGAAAAAGGAATTCCTTCTATTGTCATTAAAAGGAAAGAACTTGTTAATCACGATTATGTACTATCTGTCTTAAAGGATTATCAGATTGACTGGATTATCTTGGCGGGATTTCTCTTAAAAATCCCGGAATTTCTGGTAACAGCCTTCCCAAACCATATTATTAATATACATCCGGCACTTTTACCCAAATTTGGCGGCAAAGGAATGTATGGAGCACATGTGCACAAGGCTGTCATAGAAGCCAAAGAAAAAGAAAGCGGTATTACCATACACTTTGTCAACAAAGAATATGACAAGGGAAAGATTATTCTTCAAAAAAAATGTTCTGTTAGCCCGGATGAGACCCCCGAAACCTTGGCAGAAAAGATACACCAATTGGAACACCAATGGTTTGCCAAAACAATAGAAAAGGCGATTTTGGAAACTTAACCATATTTTTCCTGCTTCCACTTGACAAAACTTTAACAGCACAAACAACCCAAATACTATATGGTATAGTATTCTACAGTACCTTTGCCTAAAAAAGGAGCTAAGGATGAAAAACAAAGGATTCTACGCTATTATTGGAACTGTTGTTTTGGTAGCCCTGGTGGCTAGCGCATGGTTTGCTTATTCGGGAATTACTAAAAATGCCGAACAATTACCTATGTTGGGACCTCCAGGACATAAAGTAAGCAATTTCACTCTTGTAGATCAAACCGGAGATACTGTGACCCAAAAGATACTTAATAATAAGGTAAGCATTGTAGAGTATTTCTATACAAGCTGTACCGGAATCTGTCCCAGAATGAATAAAAATCTGACTAAAGTCTATCAAGACTTAAAAGACCTTAAAGGATTTCAAATTATATCTAACACTGTAGATCCTGCCACAGATAGTGTTTCAGTATTGGCAGCCTATGCGAAAGAAAGAAATGCTGACCCTAAAAACTGGAAATTCTTAACCGGATCAAAAAGCCAGCTCTTCAGTACGGCAATAAAAGGTTATTTATTAAATGCTGCCGATTCTATCGGTGTTACCGGAGAATATGTGCATACGCAGTGGTTTGCTCTGGTAGATCAAGAAAGAAGAATTCGTGGATTTTATAATGGATTAGAAAAAGACGATATGGACAAACTAAAACAGGATGTAAAACAACTTATGTCTAAGAATGAGGACTAACAACCCTTATGCACAGGAT
>CAZLDH010000200.1:0-2977 GCA_964558275.1 uncultured Chitinophagaceae bacterium | reverse complement strand
ATACGATAGTGACTCCGCCAGGATTCAAACCTGGAACCTCTTGATCCGTAGTCAAAAAAATAATGGTTTTGGTTATAAATAGTTGTTTTCACTTATTATCTAAAACCCCTTACCCTATTGGTTTTTAAGGTTATTTCTTTACTTTTGACACCAGTACATTTTCAGATATCTTCATAAAATGTGTATCAAATTGTGTATCAAATTTTGATTTAAGCGATAAAATAAATAGATATGAGAACCGAAAAAGTCTCCTTAAAAATGATACTTGATACAAGGAGAAAAAAAACTTCAGATGAATTTCCGATAAAACTCAGAATAACCTATAATAGACGAAGGAAATATTATGGTGTCGGATATGATGCGACACCCCGGGAATGGGAAATGATTACGGGCAATACAGCAAAAGGGAAATTGCGGAAATTAAGGCATACGTTGAATGATATCGAAAAAAATGCACAGGAAACTAGTGATTCTATACATCCTTTCTCGTTTAGTCAGTTTGAAAATGAATTTTTTGAAGATAAGATGACCTTTCAAACCCTTGAATCTGCCTATCTCTTTTATATGGAAAAATTGAAAGCAAATAACCAGTTTGGCACTGCTGATAGTTATAAAGCGGCTTTAACCTCTCTGCAAAGGTTTAAACCTCATTTAAAGTTAGAGCAAGTTGATGTTAAATTTCTTCAGGCTTACGAAAAATGGATGCTCTGTAGAGGAAAATCCATTACGACAGTTGGCATTTATTTGCGAACATTAAGAGCGATTCTCAACCTTGCCAAAGAGGAAGGAATAATAAGGCCGGAGGCCTACCCTTTTGGAAAGAGAAAATATATTATCCCTACTGGAAAGAATGTAAAACGTGCCCTTAATATTGAGCAGGTTGCTAAGTTGTTTAATTACCCTGCAGAGCCAGGAAGTGCCTGTGAGAAGGCAAGGGATTTTTGGATTTTTAGTTATTTATGTAATGGTATCAATATGAAAGATATTGCCTTTCTTAAATGGAAAAATGTGGATACGGAAACTATAACATTTGAAAGGGCTAAAACAGCCAATACCAAACGCAGTGATCCTCCTAAAATTATGGCTTTGAGAAATAAAAAGATCGATGAAATTATCAATAAATGGGGTAATCCATATAAATCAAAAGATTCCTTCCTTTTTCATATTATAAGAGATGGAGATTCTCTGGAAATAGCAGAGAAGAGGGTTGCCCAGTTTATTAAGGATACTAATAAGTGGTTGAAACAGATAGGTAAAGAACTTAATTTTGACCTCAAATTGACCACTTATGTAGCCCGACATTCTTTTGCCACGATTTTGGTCAGGGGAGGTGCTCCGCTTGAAATGGCCAGCCAAGCTCTGGGACATTCAAATCTTTCTACCACTCAAAAATATTTTGCAGGTTTTGATCTTGACAAACAAGCTGAATTCACGAAGGCATTGACTGACTTCTAAAAATATATTAGCTTGTCTAATGCCATGTCCCAGGCTTGCGGCGATGATGAAAGCAGGAAACTACAACAATTTCTGTTGATTTAGGTAAATAAATCAAGGAATAAGGGAACCGTCTTAAAATTACTCGACGGAAGTCCCCCTCAATTAGCCTATGAGCATAAGGATTTCTCTTTATTGTGGATACCGCAGCATCAACTGCTCGGGCAAATTCAAGTCCCAACCCTGTTCTTTATACCAAATTTGAGCCTCTAAGATCTCAATTTCTGCTTCCGGACGGAAAATGACTTTTTTCATGTAGAACGATGTTGGAATAGTTTTTTTCGGACAGATTCCCAAGGAGTTCCACTAGAAGGGTCTGCCTGATGAGCCTTCATCCTGCGATGTAACTCTTTTTTCTGATTCTCAGAAAGGTATAATGAATCTGGGTTATCAGCTTCAATACTATCCCAAATATCTTCCACCAACTGAATCCGTTCGGCAATAGACAGATTTTTATAGTCTCCAAAATCGTTATTTACTCCTTCATTAGCGTGCATAGAAAAATATATGTTGTACAGTTACAAAGAAAGGCTTTTATTTCAAAATGACAGGCCTTTCCGAATTAACGGATTAGCAGTATTTAGTTCCGGTATTTCCTGAATATTAGAAAACTGCAGCGGGGAACACGTTTTCATTTCTTTGAAAACTTTCTAAGAATTTTGTATTTTAATTTCGCAATTATGCCAAACTATATGCCAAACTATATTCCAACCTCTCTTTCCATTTCTCACAATCTGGCATCATTTTTCTCTGCAAAGCATAAAAGGTTCTAGTATGGTTGTGATGAACTAAATGGCAAAGTTCATGAATAATCACATATTCAATACTTCCTTTGGGAGCCTTAATGAGTTCAGGATTTAATATAATTTTGTCTTTGGCAGTACAGCTTCCCCAACGTTTAGCCATTTTTCGGATTTGAAGCTCCGGGTATAGAATATTATACTTTTGAAACAATGGCCATTTCTGTTGTAAAATGTCATTAAAATGTATTTCTGCTTTTTCCCGATACCATTGTTTTAAAATAGTTTCCACCTTTTCTCCTTTCATACGATAAACCAAAAATCTGCCTCCGTATAATTTTATATCATTTTTAAAATTCGATTTTTCAATTTTCAACCGGTATTGCCGCCCTAAATATAGATGGGTTTCGCCATTGATAAATTTTCGTTTGGGAGTTAAAGGATGGTAGGATAAAAATTCATTTTGCTGTTTAACTATCCAAGGTGCTCTACTTTTAAGTTTGGTCTTTATTTTGTCAAAAGGCGTATCTAAGGGTGCTGCCACCTTTACGGAACAGTCAGGATAGACTTTTACGCCCATGGTCTTGCGATCCCCGAACGTCAATTCATAGGATATTATCCGGTTCCCAAATTTTAATTCTCGATTCATGATTTCAACTTCCTTTTAGCCACTTTTAAAGATTCTTCTATTACCTTGTCCATTTCGTCAAGTGGAATATTGATGTTCTGTTTTTGTGTAAAAT
>CAZLDH010000199.1:0-2988 GCA_964558275.1 uncultured Chitinophagaceae bacterium | reverse complement strand
AAATTGTCAGAAATTTTTCCTAAAAATATTTTTTTATGTCATAGAATACTCGAAGTCTCCTTTTTAATCATTCCCATGTGTGTCAATTATATTCCCATGGATGTTTCATTTGTAAAAATCCCTTTCTGCTTATTGCATATCAGTAATATCGATAAATAAAACCGTAATTTGTATAACAATTTTTCCGGGAAAGAGATGACTTTTGTCTTATGGAATTAGACTTGTCAAACAAGGTGGCTTTTGTCGCCGGAGCTTCCTGTGCTATCGGAAAAGGCATGGTAAAAGAATTAGCCGGATGTGGTGCCAACGTGGGGATGATGGATGCAAACATAGAGGATCTGACAAAAATAGAAACTACGCTCAATAAAAATACCGGAGGTAAAGTGTTTGCTATTCCGGGTGAAGCATCCAGTCCGGAGGATATGGAGACTGCAATGTGGCAAATAAAGGAAGTTTTTGGTGGTATTGATATGGTAATATTATTGTAGATGATGCAACATTATCAGTATGGTAGTTGGAAAATTAACATAGTAAATTGTTGGCAATGCCTATATTACACACCTGCTTACCTTGCCTCATTAACCGGCACACAAAGCCAACTCAATTACGAGCATCTCTAAAAACTACTTTCTCTTTGTGAACTTTGTGGTTTAAAAAACAAAAAATAGGTTTTTAGAGAGGCCCTTAATTCAAATTCCTGTATTCCCCTGGCGTTGCCCCGGTCTTTTGCTTAAACAAGCGGGTAAAGTGTTGCGGATATTTAAAACCCAAATCATAGGCAATTTCGCTGATCGATTTACTTTGGTCGAAAATCCTTTCTTTAGCGATATGAATGACCTTGTTTTGGATATATTCCTGAGCCGATTTTCCGGTTGCTTTCTTCATCAGGTCTCCAAAATAGTTAGGGGATAAATGCAATTCCTCTGCAAACCAGGCGACAGATGGTAAACCGATACTATAGGGCTTTTCAGAAGTAAAATAACCGTTCAATAATTCTTCGAATTTTTCCAGTATGCCTTCATTCACATGTTCTCGGGTGATAAACTGCCGATCATAAAACCGCTCGCAATAGTTTAGAAAAAGTTCAATATTTGAAATGATGAGTTGCTTACTATGTTTATCAATAGACTGTTGCAATTCAAATCCTATTTTAGAAAAGCAATCCAAAACAATTTGTCTCTCCCGTTCCGAAATATGAAGCGCTTCATTGGATTGATAACTAAAGAAAGTATAATTATTCATCTGCTTTCCGAGGGAAGTGCCATGGATTAAATCGGGAGAAAAGATTAAGGCATATCCTTTCGGCTGATACATTTCCGTATTGCCTTTGACGCCTGCCACCTGTCCCGGCCCAATAAAAACCAACGTCCCTTCTTGATAATCATAAGTATGTCGTCCATAGTGCAGATTACCACATGCCACATCTTTTAAAAAGATGGTATAAAAGCCAAAATACATCAGGGAACCGCTGCGGGGATCAGCCTTTGATAAGTCCACCACGCTCACCATCGGGTGCAACGTTTCATTGTTATTAAATACATTGTAATCACTGATTTTTTCAAATCTTCTCATCGTACTCATAATCCTAACTTTTTATACTTCAAAGGTATCATTTTTATGTATTGCCTGGGCAATGCTTAGCCGAAATCAGTAATAATGGTATAAAAACAGGTAATTCATATAACAATTAACCTAAATATCCGGTTGATCTTT
Organism: uncultured Chitinophagaceae bacterium; assembly: GCA_964558275.1. Taxonomy (GTDB): domain Bacteria; phylum Bacteroidota; class Bacteroidia; order Chitinophagales; family Chitinophagaceae; genus FW021-bin31. Next base: position 1,275 of record CAZLDH010000199.1, on the reverse strand, counting down.
GCATCAGAAAATAATATAAAACAAAAAGAGAATAAAATGAGAAATTCGTTCAAATTGCTATCACGGGAAGGGAAAACGGCCCCACTCAATGGCTGGGAAAAGTATCGAATAAAGAATATAATCAATAAAGATCAAGCACTATGAAAAAAGTACTGGGTTTCACCATCTTGCTAACTGTCGCTGTTTTTTCACAGTCATTAGCACAGCAAACAAACATTTTTCCCAAGGGAAAAGTAGCCACTAACACCGATAACTATACCGGTAAAATATGGCTCAATATTTTAAGTCATGCCGATAGTGTATTCCATTACAATGTGGATGTGGCCACTTACAAAGCAGGTTCAAAATTAGACTGGCATATTCATCCGGGTGGACAAATCCTGTTGATTACGGAAGGAACAGGTTATTATCAAGAAAAAGGTAAACCGGGACGAATCGTTCATCAGGGCGACATCATCAAATGCCAACCCGGAGTAGAACATTGGCATGCAGCGGCACCCAATAGCACCTTTGCATACGTTGCTATCTCTCCAACGGATAAAGGCAAAACGATTTGGTTTCAAAATGTAACCGATAAAGAATATCATAGCCTCAAATCTACGGCTAAGGTTATCCCGGCAGCAACGCAAGGATCTTCCATTTTTCCAAAAGGGTTTGTAGCCCCAAACACGGATGATTACACAGGAACCGTTTGGCTCAATGGATTAAGCAGGCAAGATAGTGTCTTTCATTTTAGTCTGATGAAGGCCACTTTTGCCCCCGGATCCAGACTGCGTTGGCATATTCATCCGGATGGGCAAGTATTGCTTATCCTTAAAGGGACTGGTTATTATATGGAAAAAGGCAAGCCAGGCAGAATTGTTCATCAGGGAGATGTCATTAAATGTACACCTGGCGTACCACATACACACCTGGCGGCGCCGAACAGTAATTTTGCCTATATTGGAATTGAATCCCATGGGATAAAATGGTTGCATAGAGTAACTGATGAGGAATATCAAAGCATGAGCAAACAAAAAAAATAAAAAGATCACCTTAAAAAACCAAACCATGAAATCAAGAAATCATTTTAAGAACCCGGTCACATTAGTTTTTACCTTGTCAATGGTAATTAGTCTGCTGAGCAGCCCTGTGTTTGCCCAACAGACACAAGAATCGGAATCCTATTCTGTTGGCCATCCCCTGGGTATGAAAGCTGACGGCAACTTTGAGCCCATTTCATCAAATGTAAAAGTTTATGGAGGTATTTTTTCTGCTGAAAGTTGCTCCTATGAT
>CAZLDH010000198.1:0-3036 GCA_964558275.1 uncultured Chitinophagaceae bacterium | reverse complement strand
TATTGGCTGCATACAACAACAGCAACAAGGTATAAGTAACTACCGCATAAATCACTTTCCCTTTATAAGAAAAATCCGGAGTACTGAATGCCAGCAAAGCCATCACTCCCAAAGGAATGGCTGTAAATAAAATCCAGGGTCTGAATTTTCCCCAGCGAGAACGGGTTCTATCCGCAAGTGCTCCGACAAGCGGATTAAAACCAAAAGCTGCAACCAATCCCACAACAAGGATAATCACCGAAGCATCACCAGTATCCAGACCATAAATATCTGTATAAAAATAGGCCAGGTAGGTGATTAAGGTCTGAAATACTAAATTGGCCGCCAGATCTCCCAGACTATAACCGATCTTTTCAAACACCGACAATTTCTGTGAAATAACGGGCTGACTCCTCGATTTTGTTTGCTCAGATGATATAACTTTTTTATCGCTCATGTGTTCAATCGATTATGGTTTCTTCGCTGTTTTTATCACGCTAAAAAATGCTGGTTTGGGCTGAAAGTTCCTGTCAAACAACAACGGATAATTAGTACGCCCTTCAATAGGCCAATCATTCAACCATGATTCTCCATCATTAACTCCCCAGAATGTTATACGGGTTACACTTTTGTATTTCAAAAATAACTTACACAGTTTAGCATAAGATTTCGCTTCCAACTGCGCTACCGAATCGGGCAGACCGTTCGGATAAGGGTTCATTTCGGCACTATAGGCTTCTGTATCGCTCACTTCTGCTGTGACCTGATCCCAGGGATTAGGCAATACCGTCAAATCCAATTCCGTAAACATCACATCAATACCCAGCGCAGAAAAAGCTTTAATACTTTCTTCGATATCCTTTAACGGAACTTTTCCAGCCTGCCAATGCCCCTGAATGCCTACGCCGTCGATGCGTACACCGGCAGCCTGTATTTTCTTTATCAAAGCAATCGCGCCGGCTCTTTTCTCTGGTTGTTCAATGTTATAATCATTATAATACAGTTTGGTATGTGGTGCTGCTTTTTCAGCTAGCCGAAAGGCATCTACAATGTAATCCTCTCCCAGTTTGTCCAGAAAAATAGTATGCCGCAAAGTTCCGTCTTCATTCAACGCCTCATTCACTACATCCCAGGAATATACTTTCCCATCATATCTGCCTGCCACCGTTTTAATATGGTTTTCGAAATACTGCCGTACCGAATCCGCATCTTGCATATTTTTCATAAACTCCGGTAATTGACTATGCCATATTAAAGTATGCGCATTTATTTTAAGGTTGTTCTTTTGGGCAAAGGCCACTAACTTATCCGCCGCATCAAAATTATAAGTATTCCATCCGGGATGAATAATTTCGGCTTTCATCACATTTTCGGGTGTCACGGCATTGAATTGCTGTTTTATTAATCGGTCTGCGGCAGAATCTGTTCCTTCTATTTGTTGTTTATTTATAGCTGTACCTATCAAAAAATTGTTTGCAAAAATTTTCTTTAAGGAAGGTATTTTTGCTTCTTGTGTCGACTTGTTGTTGTTATTGGTACAACCGGTAGCAACAAATGCCAAGGTTAGCAGTACAAATGAAATATTTTTAATCATTGGTTTATTTTTAAATTTAATCTTCATTTTAATCTCGATAGAAGTAGGTCAACCGCCATGTCGTTCTCTATCCTTTTTAATCATGGTTTTCAAATCATGCACAGGACGCTCTATATCATATGGAATAGGCATCCTGCTGTATTGCTGAAAATAAAGCAGGCAGGCATCTTTCCACAGCTGCGCATTTTCACATTGGGCTCTCAATTTACTTTGTACCTTATAAAAACGTGCTGAATCCACATATTTTTTTACTCGATCCCAAACCTTCTGAAAAGCTCTTACCTTATCCAATCCATCCTGGTAATGATAACAAATCGCCTCCCATAACGTACGCCCACTGCGCATCTGATAATCCCAGGGTAAATGATGAAACCACAAGAGATAAATTTCAGGGCAGGTTTTAACATTATTAAATTTTGAAGCCAAGGGTTCATGATATTGACTCACCGCATCACTACCGGATTTCGTTCGGTCAAAGCCAATACCCAGAGAATCTGCCTTGTGAAAATAAGGAGGCGTCCAGTCTTTCCTTACGCCTTCAGGAGCCCACCATGGACCGGGTCCATAGTGTTCATGAGCAGACATTAAATGCGCCAGCCCAAGGGGCGTCATGAAGTTTACTGCCGCCTCTCGGCTTTGCAGCATCATTCTTTTTACAGGCTTTAAGAAATTAATTTTCCAATCATTTGAAAATACAGGTTTCCCAACATGTTTTGGTGCCGCACCATAGAATGTTTGTTTTATCCACTCATCGGCAATTTGAGCGCTGGTCAGTTGGTTGTTCCATGCCAAACGGCCAAAAGCATACCAGTTGGCTTGTGCAAAAGGATGACCACACCAGTTGTTGTCTAATCCAATATTGGCGACTCCGGCAATAGCTGTATAGGGATGAGAAAAAATACTTCCGTCTGTACAACGAGCTACCGTACTATTATCTCCCTCCTGATAGGTTTCGCTCTTCAAAAATTCCTCCCACATAGTAGAAAGGAAAACAAGATAAACCGATTGTCCCAGGTATTCCTGTGTAATTTGCAATTCCGGCATGACGGCTGTTTTTTTCATTGCACCAAAAAGTGGACTAAACGGTTCACGGGGTTGAAAGTCTATCGGTCCATTTTTCACCTGAATAATGACATTATCATCAAACTGCCCGTCCAACGGCATAAATTCATCATAAGCCTGTTTCGCCCGATCTTCATCATTGGCACTATACACGAATGCCCGCCACATCACGATTCCATCAAAAGGTTTTAATGCTTTCGCCAGCATATTGGCTCCGTCTGCATGCGTCCGACCATATTTTTGTGGTCCCGGTTGTCCTTCGCTATTCGCTTTCACTAAAAAACCGCCAAAATCTGGAATCTTTTTATAGATCTCTTTCACCTTTTCTTTCCACCAATCCTGCACTTTTTCATTTAAAGGATCCGCTGTTTTCAACCCACCTATAACCATCGGTGAAGCGA
>CAZLDH010000197.1:0-3045 GCA_964558275.1 uncultured Chitinophagaceae bacterium | reverse complement strand
ATAAATTATCGCTTCTTTGTATAGAAATAATTCATTTATAATTAAGTCAATTAGGATTTGACTTGGTTTGCAAAATTATAATATAATGAAACACGCAATTTTATTTCTTTTTTTTATTGGTTTGATTTTAAGCTCCTCAACTTTATTTGCACAAAGCAATGCAACCGGAACTATTGAGGGATTAGTAAAAGATGAGACGGGAGCTCCGGCGACATATGCCACCGTGAAATTGCTGAAGTTAAGCGATTCGTCTTTGGTAAAAGGAGCGCTTACCGATGAAAAAGGAGCCTATTCTTTTGAAAAAATAGCTTTTGGTGATTATTTTATTTCGATTTCAGTTCTTGGAAAGAAAAAAGCTTTTACTTCATCCTTTTCTTTAAATAAAGGAAAGGAAAAAATTACACTTCCTGAAATCACTGTGACTCCCAGCAGCAAATCTTTAAAAAGCGTTCAGGTTACAGCGACCAAGCCTTTTATTCAACATAAGCCCGGACAAACTATTGTGAATGTAGAAAATAGTTCTGTGAGTGCCGGGAATACAGTTTTGGAAGTCTTGAAAAAATCTCCCGGTGTATATGTAGATCAGGATGGAAATATAACGATGAATGGGAAAAGTGGTGTAAATGTAATGATCAATGGGAGACCTACGCATCTTTCTCCCAAACAGTTATCTGCAGTATTAAAAGGAATGCCGGCGGCTTCTGTCTCCAGTATTTCTCTTATGCGTCAACCTCCGGCAAAATATTCGGCGGAAGGTACTGCCGGGTTGATTAATATTAAGTTGAAGAAGCAGGTTGCGCTGGGTTTAAATGGAAGTCTCAATGCAGGAATTGGTTATGGCCAATATCTGAAATACAATGCCGGTGGTTCCATAAATTATAAAAACAAAAAATTTAGTATTTACAGTAATTATAATTTTAATCACAAAAAGAACAAAATTGGAACGAATTTCATAAGAGATTTTTATGCTCCCAATTCTAAAGACATACAAACGACTTTAACGCAGGAGAGTAAAATGAAGATTGGAAGTGATAATCATACAGCCCAATTGGGGATGGATTTTTATTTGACTCCGAATCAAACCATCGGTTTTGTCGCCAATGGTTCTTTTAATAATGGAGATTTGAATAGTTATAGTCCTGTGCATTTTAGTCATGAATCAGGTGTTACTGATTCCATTTCTACTTCCACAAACCACATTGGCTATAATTGGAATAATGAAGGTATAAATCTTCATTATAATTGGGATATGGATAAGAAAGGAAGTTCAATTACCGCCAATTTGGATTATAATCGTTTTTATCAATCCATGCCTCAATCTATTGAAACAGAGGTTACTGATAGTCAAGGTAATGTTTTACATGATCCCAAAAAACGAAAAGGGAAACAGCCAAGTACGGTGAATATATATGCTGCCAAAATAGATTATGTGCATCCTTTTAGCAAAACAACAAAACTAGAAGCAGGATTGAAATATAGTTATGTGCATACCGATAATAATAGTATTTTTAAAAAGTTTAAGAATGGCAGTTGGCAGGATGATGCGAGATATACCAATCATTTTGTTTATAAGGAAAACGTTAATGCCGCTTATGTAACTTTTTCTAAGAAATTTAAAAATGGGTGGAGTTCAAAATTGGGATTACGTGGAGAACAGACCACGACACATGCGAATCAGTTAACTACCGATTCTTTAAATGAAAATAATTATTTCGAACTGTTTCCCAATTTGGCTGTAACTAAAACCCTTGACCCAAACCATATTTTGAGTTTTTCTTATGCCAGAAGGATTGATCGCCCAAACTATCAAAATTTAAATCCGTTTGTTTATTATGTAGATGAATATACATACAGAGTGGGGAATCCTTATTTACAACCTCAGTTTGTAAATTCTTTCGAGCTTTCTTATACCTTTCATAGGAAGTATTCAGCTATATTTAATTACAGCCACACCAGTGATATTATGACACAGGTAGTTCGACAGATTGATTCTATTCATACCACTTATCAAACGCAGGACAATTTGAATGACATGGATAATTATACTCTTACATTGGGATTGCCGGTGAAAATTACAAATTGGTGGCAAACCTATAACAGTATTCGTGTGTTTTACAAACATTACAAGGGGTTATATAATGGATATCATTTAGATAAAGGGTTTACCTCTTTTATGATTAATACCCATCAGAGTTTTATTTTGCCCCGTCATTGGAAGGCGGAGTTGACAGGTATGTATCGATCTAAATTTATTATGGGACCAATTGTTATTAATCCTATGGGAATGATATCGGTAGGTATTGAAAAATCTTTTTGGAACGAAAAGGCTTCTGTTAAATTAAATGTTCAGGATGTTTTCCAAACCCTAAATGTTGATGGGGTTATTGATTTTGGAAATATGCATACACAGATTGAAAGTATTCTAAATCAAAGAGCGTTTAATTTGACTTTTACCTGGAATTTTGGAAATCAAAAAGTGAAGGTGAAAAAATAGGATAATACCGGTATTCAATCTGAAACAAAAAGGATAAAAAAAGGATCTGAAAAGGGACTTTAATGATGTATTAATCATTATTCACAATATTAGAAAGTATTATAATTAAATATATGAAGTGTCTGAAGTACTATAGGAAAAAATAAAATAGGGGATAAAACCAACTGAGGAAATCCCATATTTTTCTGTTGTTGTCAATGGATTTTTCTCCACAATCTACCACTTTACAGTGGTGATATATTTTGTTGTGGAATGCCCATACTTTTTCCCTATTCAGTTTGTGGGCTAGTCGATAAGTCCATTTTTCTATAACAACATGTCCCCAAATTTCTATGATCAGCGATTGGTTTGAAATTCTCAGAGGCTGTTTGAAAATGGAATGGTAGTCACTTTTAATTTGTGGTGTTAATTGTTTGAGTCGTCGTTTTTTTACAATACATTTTAGCCCTTTGTTTTTGGAGATATGGATAAATATTTAATTGAAAATAACTTAGCAGAAATTTCCTATTTTACACCAAGTGAATTTAAAAAAGGAGAAATTTAATTTTCAC
>CAZLDH010000196.1:2952-3207 GCA_964558275.1 uncultured Chitinophagaceae bacterium | reverse complement strand
AAAGAGCCAATAATCAGTAATTAAGAAAATGTAAATAAAAAAACCTCCCTTATCAAAAGGGAGGTTTTTTTATTAGAACCAAATATTAATAAAACACTAAAGAATACAGGATGAATCGTTCGGACTGGATTGACCCTCTCTTTGAGTCTATATTCAAGCATGCTACCATGGGAATTATAGTGACTAATCAGCAGGGTTATATTATTTTGGCTAATGAATTTGCAGAGAAAAACTTTGGTTACCAAAGAAAGGAGC
>CAZLDH010000196.1:1336-2942 GCA_964558275.1 uncultured Chitinophagaceae bacterium | reverse complement strand
TAATTCCTAACCGCTTCCATAGACAACCCAAAGTGGAAAGGAATGATTATTATAGTCATGCCGAAACGCGTGCCATGGGTGCAGGAAGAGATTTGTATGGTTTAAGAAAAGATGGATCGGAGTTTCCTGTAGAAGTGAGTTTAAGTCCGGTACACACCGAAGAAGGAGTTTTTGTTATTGCTTTTATTATTGATATAACGGTTAGAAAAGAGAAAGAAAGGGCGGAAGTCAGATATCAGGAGAAGATTGATCAGATTTTGAGCTCACTGACTAAGGAAAAGGAATTAAATGACTTGAAGACCAGATTTGTCTCCATGGCATCTCATGAATTTAGAACACCACTTAGTACCATCTTATCTTCGGCTGCATTGATAGATAAATACACCGGAGTAGCTGATCAGCCGAAAAGAGAGAAGCACACTAATAGAATAACTGCTTCCGTAAAGACCTTAACAAATATCTTAGATGAGTTTCTTTCTATTGGTAAAATGGAAGAGGGAAGAACAGAAGTAAGATATTCTAAGTTTAATCTAGTTGATGTGATTTCCTCTGTAGTCAATGAGATGAAGGATGTAAGAAAACGAGGTCAGCAGGTTAATTATGCACATGAGGGCGGGGAAATGGTGTATTTAGATGCCGATTTTATAAAGAGTATTATGATTAATCTTTTGTCAAATGCATTGAAATTTTGTGCGGAGGGTGATATGATACAGCTTAAGAGTAAAGTGGATGCAAATGAAGTTCTAATTGAAATAGAGGATAATGGTCCGGGAATTCCGTTAGATGATCAAAAACATCTTTATGAACGTTTTTTTAGAGGAAATAATGTCTTAAATATTCAGGGTACGGGATTAGGATTGTATATTGTGGCAAAGTATGTGGAGTTGATGAAGGGGAGCGTTTCTTTTAAAAGTGACTTAGGAATTGGAACAAGTTTTAGATTATTGTTTAAATTATGAAGAGAATATTGCTTATAGAAGACAATCGTGATATTTTGGATAATATGTCTGAGATTCTGGAATTGGCAGGCTACGAAGTTTTTCTTGCAAATGATGGGAAAATGGGATTTTTTAAAGCAATGGAATGTCTTCCTGATCTCATAATCTCTGATATTATGATGCCTGTTCTTGATGGTTTTGGATTGTTACATCTTGTGCAAAAAAAGGAAGAACTTAGGAATATCCCTTTCATTTTTTTAACTGCCAAAACGGATAGAGTCGATTTTCGGAAGGGAATGAATATGGGGGCAGATGATTACATTACTAAGCCTTTTAATGATACAGAGTTATTAAATGCTATAGAAAGTCGCTTAGAGAAGGTAGATAGAAAACAGGAGAAGACATCCAGTGAGAATAGCTTTTACATAGTGAATGAAAATTCAGTTTTGCAAACACTTGCAAAAGATCGAGAGAGTAATCATTATGAAAAACGACAGCTGGTTTTTATGGAGGACAACAGGCCGCTCTTTTTGTTCTATATTAAAAAAGGAAAATTGAAGGCTTTTAAAGTGAGTGATAATGGGAAAGAACTTATTGTAGGTCTGTATAGAGAGGGTGATTTTTTAGGTTATACCGCTATTTTGGAGAATGCCGATTACAAAGTATCC
>CAZLDH010000196.1:0-1326 GCA_964558275.1 uncultured Chitinophagaceae bacterium | reverse complement strand
TATCCGTAAAGGCATTGGAAGAAACCGAAATTATATTAATTCCCAGAGCAGATTTTTTACAAGTTGTTGGACATAATTCTAATATAGCAATGTATTTTATGCAGTTATTAGCTAAAAAGAATAACCAAAAAGTAGAGCAAATGCTTCATTTAGCTTATGCTTCAGTAAGAATGCGCGTGGCTAGTGCGCTTTTGTTTCTACAGGAAACTTATAATGAAAAAGGAGGTAAGCCGTTTGTATTTGAAATTACTCGTGAAGAATTATCTCATTTGTCCGGAACAACTACAGAGTCTTTGATAAGAACCTTAAGTAGTTTTAAACAAGATAAACTCATTAAAATTAATAATAGCAGAATAGAGATAATAAATGAAAAACAGCTTAATCGAATCATCAATTAAGCTGTTTTTGAATTTTTTATTAGGACTTCAATCTTAGGATTGGTCGTTTTGTCTTAGGTATGCCAATACCTGTTTAGCTTGGTCTTTAGATAGCCCCATATTCGTCATTTGCACACCGCTTAGTTCCTCTTTCAGTTGCTTGGCTACAGGATCTTGTGAAGTCATTTTCATAGGATTTAAAATCATGTTTAAAATCCATTCCGGCGTCCTTATTTCAGTAATACCTTTTAGTCCCGGTCCTACAAGTCTTTGATCAGTCGTCATATGACAGGAGGTGCAGTAGGTCTCGAATAAGTTTTTTCCTTTACTTGCAAGCGCAGCATCTACTGTTTCCGGTATATCCGCTTCTTTAATTGGTCCTACTCCTTTACTGTCGCTGGGGGCTTTGGTGTCAATTGCATTGCCCGATTCTTTGGCTTCGTTCGCTGTTTTTTCTGCTGTTAAAGCAGCTGCCTTGTCGGCTTCTGTGATGATTTTACCATCTAAGGTTTTTTGAGGTCTATCATTGTTGCTGATAAATCCTTTTTCGTAACTTACTGCGTTATCTGATGAACTGTTGCTACAGGAGTATAGACTCAGTCCTGCTACTACTAATCCTACTATAAATAACTTTCTCATCCGTAAAAGTTTTGTTTGTTTTGTTTGGTGATGCGAAATTAATAAATAGTTGGCATTTTTGTATTTTTTTTAAATCAAAATATATGATTTGTGAAAAAAATGAGAGAAATCAGTTGTTCTTGTTGTATTTTATCTGTTCTTTTCAAGGAGTTATTGAAAAATTCTTTTGAGAGGCATAAGTATATAGGTGCAGCTAAATAACAAAAGAAAAATTCAATGAATTCAGGATTGAATTACTATCTTTGTCGATGTAGTTATTAAATATTTAGGCCCTGTAGTTCAATGCCCGCCCGTACCGAACGGTAACGTT
>CAZLDH010000195.1:0-3282 GCA_964558275.1 uncultured Chitinophagaceae bacterium | reverse complement strand
ATGTCAATACCTTTGGCGATGCATTCACATTGTTGATGGCAGCGCCATTGATTCCAATTGAAGCGTTGGCACGGGCATATTCCTGCCATAATTGTTTATCTGCTTCAGTTACAGCCAGAGAATCTTCTCCACGCCAAAAGATGGAACGGCCTGCATACCCTCTTTCCACACTTCCATCCAAATTATCCCAATGATCTAAGATGCGTCTTTCATAAGAAGAGTTACTAACCATCGGTGAAAGAGATTCCCCTGTTTGCTGACGACGTAACAAAGCATAAGTACCATATAAAAGTCCCAAGTCAGTACGAGCCTGAACCCCTTTGGGTGTCAGGCGGTATCCATCTCCTTCAATAAGAGGATTTTTTGTTTTTTTTAAAGTTACAATGGCATTCTCTTTTCCCTGCCACCCGTTTTGCAGCTCTTTTTCGGCGATTGAAATTATTGGAGATTTTTCTGTAGTGATCACCTGTACAGAAGCCGTAGCTTTGGCACGAAGCCACAAATTGTGACCATCTTGCGCACTTACCAATAAAGGAAAGATGGCAAATAATATGATTATTATTGAAACCCTAAAAATTGTTTTGTTCTTTATCATTAGACTAATCTTTCTATTTTGAAACTATGCTCATTTTAGCTGAAGACAATCCTGACGAAGAGACCGTCAATGTGATATCTCCCGGATGTCTTTTTGATTTAACAATCACCAAGCACCTTCCTTTCCATGCTTTCCGTTGTTTAGAATGATAACTTTCTGTACTCACCGGATTTGCATTACCCACACCAACAATTGACCCCGGTCCCTTAATTTTAAAGTGCAACAAGTTTTCTGCTTTTGGGTTTATAATACCATTCTCATCTGTTACTTTTATTGTAACATAACTTAAATCTTGTCCATTTGCGCGAATAATTTTCCGATCTGCATTTAGCTGAATGTGTGAAGGTTCAGATGCAGTACGAAGAATAGAAGAATCTACTTTCTTACCACCGGAATATCCAATTACTTTTAAAACACCTGGTTGGTAAGGCACCTGAAAGGTTGCCCTAAATTTAGTAGAACGGTTGGTATTTTTTTTACCATACGGTTTTCCATTTAGAAATAAAGATACTTTTTCACAAGAAGAATAAACTTGAATATCAAAAATTCGACCTTCATACCCTTTCCAATTCCAATCTGACACAACATCTTCCCAATGCCATTTGCTCCATTTTGTAGTTGAATCATGAGAAAAAGTAGGATGGGGAGGTGTTACAAAAAAGCTCAATTTATTCTTCTTCCATAGTACTTCACGATAATAAGACTGTGGTCGTCTCCAACCACATACATCAAAATCTCCAGTATAAGCCAAATGCCACGGGTAATAATTTTGCGTTTGCGGCCAGTCAAACCAACCGATACCCGACTCTCCTATATAATCCCATGCCGTCCATACAAAATCACCAATCACCCAAGAATGGTCTTTCACATTCATCCAATAGTCAAAGGCTTTTGGTGCAAAAGATTCAGATCCATATACCACTCTATCCGATTTTCGATTATGACCATTCTCAAAAAAATCCTGTCGATATAGTCCATAATTATATCCCGGGACATTTAAAGCAGAAATAAAATAATCTTTATTTGCATCGGGATTATTCACAGCCGCAGTAACCGGCCTTGTGGAATCCAAATCATGTACAAAAGCAGATAATTGATGCGCTGTATTTGCTACAGAAGAATCTTCCATACCGGGCACTTCATTGCCTATGCTCCACATGATTACAGAAGGGTGATTGCGATCTCTCAAAATCATACTTTCTAAATCCCTTTTCCACCAATCTTCAAAATACAAATGATAATCATAAGGTGTCTTTCCTTTTTTCCACATGTCAAAAGCTTCATCTATGACGAGCATACCAATGCTGTCACAAGCGTTCAAAAAAGCTGGAGACGGTGGATTATGAGAAGATCGAACTGCATTATAACCAGCCTTTTTCAATAAAGCTATCTTCCTAATTTCAGCTCTATCATAAGATTTTGCACCCAGCGGTCCATTATCGGAATGAACACAACCACCTTTTAATTTCAATATTTTCCCATTTAGTTGAAATCCATTTTTAGCATCAAAAGAAATGGTACGAACACCGAACTTAGTTTTAGATCGATCAACCAAAGTATTTCCTTTGTAGATTTCTGTCAGAACTGTGTACCGATAAGGAGATTGAACTGACCAAAGATGAGGATCAGGAATGTTTATTTTTTGACTGAATACATCTGTTTCTTTTGCATTTATCTTTTGCATACTTTTTGCATTTGCCACTTGTTCCCCTTCCCTATCAATAATATAGGTCACCAATTTAACCTGAGCATCTGTTTCATTTTCATTTTTAACTCGGGTGCTTACATTCAAAACTCCTGTACCTTCATTCACTTTGTACGTTGTAACGGCAAGCCCCCAATGAGCAACATGTATGGGGGGCAAATAAGTCAGCCAAACATGTCTATAAATGCCTGAGCCGGGATACCAACGACTGTTTTTACCATTATTTTTCACCTGTACTGCTAAAACATTAGCTTTACCAACATTGACTACATCAGTTATATCGAGCCAAAAGCTCGTATAACCATAAGGATGATTTTCTAAATGATGACCATTTAACCAAATATCGGCATTTCTATAAATCCCATCAAACTGAAGCTGAACGATCTTCCCTTTTTGAGATTCAGGAACAACGAAGGTTTTCCTATACCATCCAGTACCTCCTGTCATAAACCCTCCACTCACCTGAGTAACTGCATTGGAATCAAAAGGAGATTTAGTATGAGGTAAATTCTCAATACTCCAATCATGAGGTAGATTTACCTCTCTCCATTGCGAATCGTTAAAATCGGGAGCTTGTGCATTTTGTGCGCCCCCTCTGTGAAAACGCCAGTTGAAATCAAAAAGTATTTTATCCCTTAATTGAATCTTTTTCTCCTGTCCTTGTGCTATCCCACAAGAGAATCCTATCAATATTAGGACAAGCAACAGTGACTTCCTTCTTATCATAATACTACACATAATAATTAAATATTCAATGTCATTTATCTAAAAAGCGATTGCTACTCCGGTTATGCCCGCCGCCAAAGTCTTCTATAGCGGTCATAACCGAAGAATCCATCAAGGATACAATGTCTTTGAACGATATGGCATTAATTAACAATCATTCACTACTTCCGGTATTACTCATATCCCGGATTTTGATAGGCCTTTTTATCCGCTTCGCTCATCTGTAACGCATCAAGTTGCCCCTGCGGAATAGGAC
>CAZLDH010000194.1:0-3595 GCA_964558275.1 uncultured Chitinophagaceae bacterium | reverse complement strand
AAAGGAGGGCAACTTGATATGTTTGCCTCCAAAGACATTAATAAAAAGAAAATAAACCAAACTGAAAATGAAGTAAAAAATTTAAATTCAACGGATCATGATTATCAGCTTATAGAAACTGAGAAAGACAGAAAAAAACTCATTAAGCAGCTTCTTCAGCAGAAGGAAATCGCTTTTGACACAGAGACAACCAGTACCAACGCGCACATAGCAGAAATCGTAGGCATGAGTTTTTCCTTTAAAAAAAATACAGCTTTTTATGTTTCGATGCCGGAGGGTTGGGATGAGACCAAAAAGATCCTGGAAGAATTCAGACAAGTCTTCGAAAAAAAAGATATTCTCATTATTGGTCAAAATATCAAGTACGATTTGTTGGTTATTGGTCGTTATGGTTATACTATCGAAGGGCAACTTTTCGATACTATGCTGGCGCATTACCTGATTGAACCTGATGGCAGAAGAAATATGGATATTCTGGCATTTAAATATCTTCAGTACCAACCACAGCCCATAAGCGATCTCATTGGCAAAAAGGGGAAAAAACAAGGAAGCATGCGCAATGTATCTCCTGAAAAAGTCACTGAATATGCGGGAGAAGATGCAGACATTACTTTCCAACTTAAAAAAGTATTTCTCCCATTGCTCAAAGAAAAAAAAGTAAAACAACTTTTTGATAAAGTGGAAATGCCTACCATTTATCCCATTTTATCTATGGAATCAGAAGGGGTAAAAGTAGATAAAGCCATCTTAGAGAAGCAGTCAAAAGCAATTACCAAAGAGATAAAAGAACGATCTGACAGTATTTATGAACAAGCGGGAACAACCTTTAATTTAGCCTCACCAAAACAATTAGGAACTGTATTGTTCGACAAATTAAAACTGGTAGAGAAACCAAAAAAAACTAAAACAGGGCAATATAAAACCGGAGAAGATATTCTTAGAAAATTAGCTTCCAAACATCAAATTGTGGAAGAAATTCTCATTTATCGGGAACTCAGCAAGCTAAAATCCACCTATATTGATGCACTTCCCAAGTTAATAAACAAAGCAACAGGAAGAATTCACACTTCTTATAATCAGGCAGTTACGGTCACCGGCAGACTCAGCTCCAACAACCCCAATCTACAAAACATTCCGGTAAGAACTGAAAGAGGACGTGCTATTCGGGAAGCTTTCGTTCCAAGAGACAAAAACCATATTTTAATATCTGCAGATTATTCTCAGATTGAACTCCGAATTATTGCCTCTATGGCGGGAGACAAGCACATGATTGCTGCATATAAAAATGGACAAGACATTCATGCAACTACTGCTTCAAAAGTCTATAAAATCCCCTTAGAACAAGTTACCCAGGAGCAAAGAAGGAATGCCAAAAGTGTCAACTTTGGCATTATTTACGGGGTAAGTGCTTTCGGATTATCTGAAAACATCAATGTGAGTCGTACCGAAGCCAAACAGCTTATTAACACCTATTTTGAAGAATATCCGGCAATTAAAAAATTTATGGACAGCCAGAAAGCGTTTGCTAAAGAGCATGGCTATGTAGAAACCCTCATGGGTAGAAAACGCTGGTTACCGGATATCAATTCCTCCAACTCTTTTGTTCGTGGATTTGCAGAAAGAAATGCTATCAACATGCCTATTCAGGGTACTGCCGCCGACATGATTAAGCTAGCCATGGTGGAGATTGATAAGGCATTAAGAAGCCAAAAATCTCAATCTAAAATGATTTTACAAGTACATGATGAATTGGTTTTTGATACACCTAAGAATGAATTGGAAGATGTTCAATCATTGATTAAAGACAAAATGGAAAATGCTATGAAAATGGAAGTCCCTTTAGAAGTGGAATTAGGAACAGGGAAAAACTGGCTGGAAGCACATTAGTTATACTGATGACTGATTGATAAAATTTATCAATCAGTCATAAAATCACCTCTCCTCCGGTCGATCTCCAACCATCGATGCCTCGATAATAATTTTTTGCTTTTTTAAATCCATTATTTTTCAAAATAGAATAAGCAAGCGCTGAACGCATTCCCGATTGGCAATAGACTACAGTCTCTTTATCCTTATCTAAAAGATTTATATTTTCTTCCAACGTTGCCACAAAAATATGTTTTGCATCTTTTAAATGTCCGGAGCCGTATTCTGAAGAGCCACGTACATCAACAATCTGAAGATCCTTATTTTCTTCAATACGATGTTTAAAATCATCTGTTTTTAACAATTCACCAAAATCTAAATCAAAAATGAATTCATCAAGGTGAGAAAAGTAGCCATACGCATTATCTAACCCGATACGCATCAACTTCCGCGCAATATTTTTTATTTCATCCTCTTCTGCAATCAAAACAAACGGCTCTTGATAATTAACCATCCAGCCCATCCAAGTAGCAAAAGCGTTGGTATTTTGAATATTGATGGTGCCGGGCAAATGTCCATCGGCAAAATCATAAACAGAACGCGTATCAATCACTTTCAGCCCCTTATCCCAAGCTTCCTCAAATTCATTTTTAGTCAGTAAGGGTATTTTAGGTACTTCTATCTTTAATGGTCTTGCCACTTTATTCAATACCTTCATCATGGCAAAATACCTTGGCGGTTCAGGTTGCCCTTCTAATAATTTGTCAATAAAACCCTTTTCATCATCTGCAAATTGCAAAGCCCAATTTTGTTTTTTTTCATAACCCACTGTTGAACTTGGAACCGCTCCTATGGCTTTCCCACAGGATGAACCTGCTCCATGCCCCGGCCATAGCTGCACAAAATCCGGCAATCCCGAAAAAAGTTGCAACGAAGCAAACATTTGCTTTGCACTCTCCTTTTTTGTCCCCTTCATTCCGACAGCTTCTTCTAACAAGTCAGGACGTCCCACATCTCCAACAAAAACAAAATCCCCTGTAAATAGCATCACAGGTTCTTCGCTTGCCGGATGATCTGTCAATAGAAAACTAATACTCTCCGGAGTATGCCCGGGGGTATGTAATACTTTCAATGAGAGATTTCCTACCTGTATCAAATCCCCATCGCATACACCATGATGTGCAAATTCATACTGTTCACTATCACCACCTTCATCAGATAAATACATTTTTGCTCCCGTCACAGCAGCCAACTCTCTGGATCCACAAAGAAAATCTGCATGAATATGTGTCTCGGCGATACAGGTTATCTTTAATCCATTCTCCCTAGCAACTTCTAAATAAGTATCAATATCTCTTTTAGCATCTATCACAAGCGCCTCTCCTGTCTGCTGACACCCAATAATATAGCTTCCTTGTGCCAGGGTTTGATCATAAACATGTCGAAAAAACATAAGCAGCATTTTGTTCAATGGTTAAAAGTCCACCATTTTTCTTACTTATCAAAAAATTAACGCTGAATATTTAATTGACAGACAATCCATTTATATAAACAATATCTCCAATATAGAAAATATTATTTTTTAGGTTTTCAGACCAACTATCTTATCGTATAAAGACACTCTGTGCCTCCATTTTTCTTGAAGTATTATCTCTCCTTCAAAAACCTTTTCTGCAGGTGCTGTAATCAAAATATTCCTATAAGTCTGCTGGTTTTCTTTATCGAAACT
>CAZLDH010000193.1:0-3650 GCA_964558275.1 uncultured Chitinophagaceae bacterium | reverse complement strand
TGCCAAGCCTGTGCCACCAAACATCGTGTTGATGCTGGATGATTCGGGATCGATGGAATTTGCGGTCATGCCGGACGATGTCCCTAAAGACGACCTAAGAAATCCTGCAGTGAACGGCGTGTATTACGACCCGACTATCAAGTATGATCCGCCGCCCAAGGCGAATAGTACTCCCGGAAGCCCGAATTACTACAATAATTCCCCCGGGCTTACCGAGGCCTATGAGAATGGCTTTGACGATTCCGATACAACGGACGTTACGCACGAATCCGGTATGCGGAATCTGTGGAGTTCTTTCAGGTATTACACCGAACTGGATGGAGCTAAGACAATAACGTATACCGCCGATCCATGTGATCACAATTATTACTACGATGATGATCAAGATGTTTGTGTTTATAAATATAATCACTATTACACGGAAGATCCTGATTGGGATTGTGACCATGGTGACAACGGGCCAACTGGTCCCGATCATCAATGTACGGGAACTCACGATGTCGACATTGATGCATTCACTTACACGACGGGAAGTGACAATACCCCCCATTATGTAGTCAAGGCAGGCGATTGCGCTTATTTGACGGACAGCGACGAGAAGAACGCGTGCGTTGACGAAAACAACACCTCGGGAACATCCGCCCCGCCGGGAGTCAAGGCCGGCCAGAATATCGCAAACTGGTTCTCGTACTACCGTACACGCATGCTGATGGCCAAAAGCAGCCTCATGAACGCGTTCGTCGGATTGAACAAGGATTACCGGTTCGGTTTCAGTTCAATACACAATAATGGCGGCTTCCCAACGGGGGTGACTACGACAAGTTCTGGTCATGAAATCGCCGTAGTGGAGCCTTTTGGTGATGGTACGGACGCATCTGACCAAAAAAACAAGTTCTGGGACTGGATTGTTGATAAATATCCGAAAAACGGAACGCCGCTTCGGATATCTCTGAAGGCAGTGGGCGAGTACTACAAAACGGCCCAACCATGGCAGACATCGGATACCGACACGACCATGCTGGCATGCCGTCAATCGTATGCCATCCTGACCACAGATGGTTTCTGGAATGGAGGCTCGCCGGGTGTTGGTGATGCTGACAGCAATGATGGAACTGAAATCACGGGACCCGGCGGAAAATCGTACACGTACTCACCGGCACCCCCCTTCGAAGGTGATGAATCCAACACGCTGGCCGACGTGGCCATGTATTATTGGAATCATGATTTGCGTCCGAACCTCGACAATGAGGTGCCTGTATCAGGAAAAGTCGATCCGGCTTTTTGGCAGCACATGACCACGTTCACCATCGGCATGGGCTATGTGCCGACGGGTATCACCCCCGCATCGGCCACACCGGAACAGATTTTCGATTGGGCGCGCAACGGTGGCGCGCCAGATAATTTCGAGTGGCCCGAGCCAGAGAGTGACAGTATCAACAACATCGCCGACATGCTGCACGCCGCCGTCAACGGCCATGGCGGTTTCTATTCCGCCACGTCGCCGCAGGCATTCACCGAGGGCCTGCAGGATGCCTTGAAGCGCATTGCTGCGCGCAAGGGCAGCGGCGCCAGCCTGTCGGCCAACTCGGCGACGCTGGGCACGGATACCTACATCTACAAGGTGCTGTATCACACCGGCGACTGGAGCGGCTCGCTGTATGCCTACAAGGTGGACGAGAATGGCGACTACGTGACCGCGTCGGGCGATCCGGCCAACCCGAACGACCCAAACGACGCGATCTGGAGTGCCGAGGCGCAGATGCCGGCTCCGGGTGAGCGCAACATTCATACCTACAACCCGGACAGCGGCGAGTATGTCCTGTTCAAGCTCGACGCATCCGGCAATCTTCCCGCTCTTTCCGGTGGCGAAGTGACGGCTCTCGGCGACACGACGGACCGGCAGAAGAAAATGGTGCAGTACCTGCGCGGCAAGCTGATCGAGGGCGATGACTGGCGCGGCCGCTTGACCCTGGGCGACATCGTCGATTCGCAGCCGATCTACGTGGGAGCCCCGGATCCCGGACTGTATTCGGACAGCCAAATGGACTTTCTTGGCTCGACCAACTACAAGGAGTGGGCCGATGGCAAGGCGGACGTGGCGCCGATCCTCTACATGGCTGCCAACGACGGCATGCTGCACGGGTTCAACGCCGAGACCGGCGAGGAAACCTATGCCTACCTTCCGGCCGCGGTGATCATGCACGGCTCGGAAACGGGCGACCACGGCATCAGCCAGATCGCCGACCCGGACTACGGCTACCAGAACGGCGGCGTGCCGCATCAGTATTTCAACGACGGCCAGTTGACCGTGGCCGACGTGTACATGGGTGGAAGCTGGAAGGTGGTGCTGGTCGGCACCACCGGCCGCGGCAACGCCAAGGCCGTGTACGCGCTGGACGTGACCGAACCGGACGACGTGAAGTTCCTGTGGGAGAAATCGGCCTACACGTCGGATTGCGACGACTGTGCCTACATCGGCCAGATGACCAGCAAGCCCATCATCGCGCAGGTGGCCGACGGCCAGTGGGCCGTGCTGATGGGCAACGGTTACAACAGCGAGAACAACACGGCCGCGCTGTTGCAGTTCGACCTGTCCGACGGCACGTTGCATGTGCACACGACAAACACGGATACCGATAACGGCTTGGCCGGCCCGGCCATCTGGATCGGCGACAGCACCGACAACATCAGCACGGTGGCCTATGCCGGCGACCTTTACGGCCACGTATGGTCGTTCACGTTGAACAATGGCGCATCCACGCCCACCAGCGCGGGCACGATCCTGTTTACCGCAGAGGACGCGAGCGGCGATTCGCAGCCGATCACGGCGGGCATGGCGATCCAGCAGGATGCCGCCACCGGCAAGCGCTGGGTGTTCTTCGGCACCGGCAAGTACCTGGCGGACAGCGATGTCGACGACGTTTCGCCGCAAACCTGGTATGGCCTGATCGTCAGTGACAAGGACGGCAATGAAGTTGTCGCCGGTTCGCGTGACAATCTGGTTTCGCGCGAGATCTTCGGTGGCGACGGCCAACCCCGCGCCAGCAGTACGATGGCGGAAGCGGAGCCCATCGGCGACCACGACGGCTGGTACATCGACCTGCCCGATGCGGGCGAGCGCATGGTGGTCGCCAACCAGTTCAACGGACACCTCCTGTATGGCACTTCCATCATTCCCAGCACCACCAATCTGTGCAAACCATCCGGTTCGGGCTGGTTGATGGCCGTCAGCCCGTTCACCGGCACCAATCCCGGGTGGGACGTGTTCGGCGACACGGTGGTGACGACGAATCCCGATGGCACAGATACCGAGCGCAACGCCGGCGGCGTCTACTTTGGCTCCATGCCCAACAGGGCGATCTTCATGAGTGGGGCCGACAACCTGCACAAGTATTATGTGAGCACGTCGTCCGGTGACACGAAAAGCGGCAACCTGGGTCCGAACAAGGGTGCCGGCAAGAAGGCGGCGCGGATATCGTGGCGCGAAATGATTTCCGATTGAGGCCCATTCCACGGCAGGCCCGCGGCTGCCACCACGGGCCTGCCCATGACGAGAACCACGGCAATGACACAACATCCAACACTCTCGGCGCGTGCGGGTTTCACCTTGCTGGAACTGATGATCGTGGTCGCCATCATCGCCATCCTGG
>CAZLDH010000192.1:0-3692 GCA_964558275.1 uncultured Chitinophagaceae bacterium | reverse complement strand
GTAGAAATGATTTTAGTTGGAAATCATGCCCCCTTTACCTGGGGAAAATCAGCCGACAAAGCCGTTTATAATAGTGCAGTACTTGAAGAAGTAGCCAAAATGGCTTACCTCACCGAACAAATTAACCCCAAAGTTCCCAAATTGAAAGAGGCACTAAAAAGAAAACATTATGAAAGAAAACATGGTCCAAATGCTTATTACGGGCAATAAGGTGGAAAGTAAGCGAGAAGCAGAAAGCAGAAGGCGGAAAGCATACGTACGACTAAAAAACTATTCGACTATAAGACTAACCGACTCATTAACTAACACAAAAATAAACACATGAAAGAATTCAAACAATATGAAGTATGGTTCATCACAGGTAGCCAACACTTATACGGAGACGAGACCTTACAACAAGTAGCGGATCACGCTCAAAAAATAGCAGAGGCACTCGATGGAAGTAAACAAATCAGTCTAAGTATTAAATTCAAGCCTATTGTAACAACTTCTGAACAGATATACCAAGTCATTCAACAGGCAAATATTGAAAAAAACTGTGTCGGCATTATCACCTGGATGCATACTTTTTCTCCGGCTAAGATGTGGATCAGAGGGCTTCGTGCACTTCAGAAACCATTACTCCATTTACACACCCAATTCAATCGTGATATTCCCTGGAAAGAGATTGATATGGATTTTATGAATTTGAATCAAAGCGCTCATGGAGATAGGGAATTCGGCTTTATTCTGGCTCGCATGGGCATCAAACAAAAAGTGGTTACCGGACACTGGCAGGATGAAAACGTATTAAATAAAATAAATATTTGGAGTCGCGCTGCTACAGCCTGGCATGTATGGCAAGGTGCAAAATTTGTTCGTTTTGGTGATAATATGCGAAACGTCGCCGTTACCGAGGGAGATAAAGTGGAAGCAGAAATGCAACTAGGCTACTCAGTGAATACGCATGGTGTTGGAGATCTTGTTGAGGTTATCAACGCAGTAAGTGAATCTTCAATAAATAATCTTTGTGAAGAATATGCTCATCAATATAATTTGGCTGAAACTTTAAAAAAGGGAAACAGACAACATGAATCGCTGAAAGATGCTGCCAGAATAGAGATTGGATTACAAAACTTTTTGGAAGAAGGAAACTTTAAAGGCTTCACAGATACTTTTGAAGATTTACATGGATTAAAGCAACTTCCCGGCCTTCCGGCACAGCGGCTCATGGCTAAAGGCTATGGTTTTGGCGCAGAAGGCGATTGGAAAACTGCAGCATTGGTACAGGCTATGAAAGTAATGGCAACAGGTCTTGAAGGTGGAAATTCTTTTATGGAAGATTACACTTATCATTTTGAGCCCGGAAATGAAATGGAAATGGGTTCCCATATGCTTGAAATTTGTGAATCCATCGCGGATGGAAAACCATCATGCGAAATTCACCCCCTAGGAATTGGGGGAAAAGAAGATCCGGTAAGACTGGTCTTTAATGTCAAAGGCGGAGCTGCATTGAATGCTTCTATGGTACACCTGGGAAATAGGTTTAGATTACTCACCAATGAAGTGGAAGCGGTAAAACCTACCCATGAATTACCTCACCTGCCGGTGGCTCGTGTACTATGGAAACCTTATCCGAATATGCAAGACGGATGCTCAGCCTGGTTGTTATCCGGGGGGGCACATCATACTTGCTACAGTCAAAACCTCAACGCTGAATATCTGGAGGATTTTGCGACCATAGCCGGTTTAGAACACGTCTTAATCAATAAAAAAACAGAGATCCATCAATTAAAGAATGAATTGAAATGGAACGAAAAATATTATCGGGATTAAAAAGAAATTATCGAATAAAAATCTAAATTTAATTTTATGGAAAATTCTATTGATAGCACCGCTCCTCCCGTAAACACACTAGAAACGAACATTCACTTTAACCAAGGGTATGTTTTATTAATGAGTCTCATCGCCGCGATGGGAGGACTCATGTTTGGTTTTGACTTA
This sequence comes from uncultured Chitinophagaceae bacterium, assembly GCA_964558275.1. Lineage (GTDB taxonomy): Bacteria > Bacteroidota > Bacteroidia > Chitinophagales > Chitinophagaceae > FW021-bin31. The sequence goes on along the minus strand of CAZLDH010000192.1, from coordinate 1,709 downwards.
GGAATCATCACCGGCGTCATCCCATTTATTCAGGAACAATTCGGATTGTCTGGCTTCGATTTGGGATGGGTAGTGGCCATTTTCGAAGTAGGATGTATGGGAGGCACCTTCCTCACCGCTTGGTTAACAGACAAATATGGGAGAAAAAAGATGTTCATCATTTCCGCCATTATTTTAATATTAACCACTATTGGCGCTGCATTAGCTCAGAGCGCTTTAGATTTGGCTATATGGCGTTTTGCTGAAGGGATTGGTGTTGGCGCAGCTTCCGTATTATCCCCTATGTATATTGCAGAAATCGCCCCTGCTACCATTCGTGGCAGATTAGTAACAATGTATCAATTAGCCATTATCTTAGGTATCTTATTGGCCACAGTAGCCAGTTTTTATTTTGGAGATCCTAATAATATAGAAAGCTGGCGTTGGATGTTGGGAGCTGCTCTTATTCCTGCTGTTATTTTTTTGGTGGCTCTATTTGCCATTCCTGAAAGCCCCCGATGGCTGGTAAAAGAAAAACATAATAAAAAAGCGAAAGGGGTGCTCGAAAAAATAGGAAATAAGCATTTTGTTGAAAAAGAGATGAGTGAAATAGGAAAATCTCTAAACCAAACCCGAAATAAGGGTTCTTATAAAGAGCTCTTTAGCTATGCTATTCTGCCTGTTATGCTCATCGGTTTTGGCTTAGCTGTGCTACAACAATTTTCAGGAGCCAATAATGTGACTGCTTACATGCAAGTTATTTTTAAAAAAGCAAATTTTAGCATTGAAAATGGACTACTGAATGCAGTCTTTTTTGGCATTGTATTTTTTGTTTTTACCATCCTGGCTATCCTTTTAATTGAAAAAATCGGCAGAAAAATGTTAATGCTGATAGGAACAGCAGGAATGGCTATTTTTCTCTTTCTTTTAGCCTGGTCTTTTAACAGCGACTCTATTAACGGCACATTGGTACTTATTTTTGTATTGGTATATATTGCCATCTACGCCTTCACTTTAGCTCCTGTTACTTGGGTTTTAATATCGGAAATTTTTCCTAATTATGTTCGTAGCAAGGCGGTATCTCTGGCTTCCTGCATGCTTTGGCTTGCCACTTTTATCGTTGTCTTAGTATCCCCTTATTTACTGAAATTAAGCCCTATTATTAATTTTGTCATTTTCGGCATTTGTAATGTCATCGGGTTTTTCTTCGTCCTAAAGTGGGTACCTGAAACCAAAGGAAAATCTTTGGAAGAATTGGAAGAAATAATGATAAGAAAAAAGGAATAAGATATCAAATATGCCAGAAGGAATTCAATCCTCTTGGCATAAATAAACTGATATGACAATAAAGTTTCATCACCAGAAAATAAGACTACCACTACCGATTATTTTATTATGTTGATTATAGATATAAATAGCAACAAACGTTTGCATGTTTTTAAAAGAGTCCTTATCTTTACGCTTCCATCAAAAATGATATCATGAATAAAAGAAACTTTGCTCTTTTATTGTTAACTATGGCATTTTCTCTTTTTATTATTCAAAGTTGTAATTCCCAAAAGCAACAAGCGGAAGATAATAAAATGACAAAATTAGTGGATCATGAACTTGATTTAGCAGTAAAACAGTATAAAGAATTCATGACAAATATTCCCGAGAACAAATCACAACGCACCTATGACAGTACAAAGGGGAAAGTGACGACAATGGGAAGAACAGCCTGGACAGCA
>CAZLDH010000191.1:0-3791 GCA_964558275.1 uncultured Chitinophagaceae bacterium | reverse complement strand
TCTCAGTAATCGCTTCCGGTATAAACTTCTTCCATCCAATGGGTTGGATTTTCAGCACGTGTATTATACTGTTGAATAAGATCCAAATAAGCATTTACTTCTTCTCCTTCCGGAGCATAAACTTTAACCGTTGAATCAATCTGATTATTCATTGTTTTCTGTACCAATGCAGCATGAAAATGCCCAGGAGCCACTACAATCAATTGATATTTGATTTGATCCATCGTTTTATTCTTTTGATTACAACCTACCGATAATATAAATAGGGCTAAGGGAAATATAAATTTTATGTCTATTTTTTTATACATTGTTTCTTTATTTTTTTGTTTCGACAAGCCTGTCTGCCGAAGCGGCAGCGCAGACAGGCTCAACATGACATCGACAAGCTCAATTTGTGAGACAGTATCCCACTATTTTGAAAACTGCATATATTTCTTAGTTGTTCCAAAGATAATGTTATTTCTATTTTATATATTATTCTTACGGTGGTTTCGACTTCGCTCAACCACCGCTGGTTCGATTAATTACTAAAGTCGGTCATTGAGCGTAGCCGAAATGACTATTCAACTTCCCTGCACTTTCTTTATCCAAATACAATATCGCATGAGGATGTTTTCTTAAAATAGAAGAAGGAGTTTTTTCACTTATCTCATCTTTCAAGGTATGATAAACAGCATCTGCCTTATTTTTCCCCGGAACGATACAAAATACATATTTTGCTTTCAGTAATGCTGGAATCGTTAAAGTAAGCGCTGAAACAGGAACCGCATCAATCGTAGGAAAACAACCATCATGCACCTGCTGCTTACGCGATCGTTCATCCAAATCCACAACCTTTAATAAGGAAGGGTCCTGAAAATCTGCCACATGAGGATCATTAAAAGCAATATGTGTGTTCTCTCCAATCCCCATACATACAATATCTACCGGAAATTTTCTAAGCAAATTGCTATATTGCTCAATCTCTTCTACGGGTTCGTACCCATTTTTATTCAAATAAAAGATTTCCTTAAAAGGAACCTTATCAAAAATCTCTTTCTTTAAGAAATTCCCAAATCGTTCCGGATGCTGCTTATCCAATCCTATATATTCATCCATGTGAAAAGCATTAATCCTACGCCAATCAACCTCTTTAGCACTTGACAAAGCCTCCAGAAATTCATTCTGGGAAGGAGCCGCAGCAAAAATCATATTAACTTCTTCCTGTATGAGAAGTAATTCCTGAATTTTCTTTATGGTTTCCTTGGCTGCACAATCTCCCATATCTTTACGGTTATTTAATACCTTAACGGTTAATTGATCTACTTTAAATGTTTTATTTTTTTTTATCATTGTTGTTGTATGGTTATATTGTTTTATTGTTTTATAGCTCTATTGCTAAATGGCTTTATGGTTAAATAGGTATAGAGTTATGCTTACCCGTCCGTAGCGATAGCGAAGGCGGGAGTTATGTTTTTTAATTTCCGACATTAAAATTCCAAGTTCCATAATTCCAAGTTACTGATTACCGATTACTGATTACTGATTACCTAAACCGCCACACGCTCCCCGGTCTTTGCACTTTCATAAACAGCTTCGATTATTTCTACCGATTTCATGCCTTCTTCTGCTGAAATCAGAGGTTCATCTCCTGTACTAACTGCTTTTATCATATTTTTTATTTGCATTTGGTGTCCTTTAAAGCTAATATCTGTAGGATTTGCAAAACCTCCGGTTTCTATTTTTTTTGATTTTTTTGCTTCACGGATGCTATTATCTTCATCCTGAAAATCCCATTGTATAAGATCTTGTTCTTCCATGACCACGCTACCCGTTGTTCCTCTAATTTCTATACGCTTTGGAGAACCGGGAAAGGTCGCGGTTGAACATTCAATGGTGCCCAATGCTCCATTGGCAAATTGAAGCGTTGCCACAATGGTATCTTCCACTTCAATAGATTTATGCTGTACATTGGCCGCATAGGCTTGCACGGACAGAACATCTCCCATGTACCATTGTAATAAATCCACCGCATGAATGCCCTGATTCATCAAAGCTCCTCCTCCATCCAATTTCCATGTACCTCGCCATTCTCCTGATTGATAATATTCCTTACTGCGATGCCATTTAACATAAGCATCTCCCAACACAAGTTTTCCAAATCTTTTCTGATCAATGGCTTCTTTTATTTTTTTACTTGCATCATAAAACCGGGAAGGAAATATAACACTCACTTTTACTCCTTTTTCTTGAGCAGCATGAATTATTTTTTCACATCTGCCGACCGTAATCTCTAAAGGCTTCTCTATTAAGCAATGTTTCCCTGCCTGAATACTAGCTAAAGCAGATTCTAAATGTGCTCCTGAAGGGGTACAGATACACACAATATCTATATCCTCAATAGTCAGCATGTTCTCCAAAGAATCAAAAACATGACAATGATAATCCTTTGCGAATTTTTCTGCTTTATCTCTTGTTTGATTATAAACGCCAACTAATTCAGCTGTTCCTATCTCTGCAATTGCTTTTGCATGAGTGTGGGCAATTGAACCCGTACCAATGATTCCAAAGCCGTGTTGTTTTTTAAAAACCATAAACAATTTCACTATTTTTAAACACCTTATTAATCTCTATTTTATTTCTATAAATCTTAAACTCCACTCGATCATCACTACTGATACTATAGCCATCAATTTCTTTTTCCAACAAATTTCGCACCCTTTTAGAAGCCATCTCCCAAGCATTTTCCAAAGTGGTTAATTCATGTTCCACTAAAGTTTCTACACATTCCAATAAATCCTTGGCTGCTCCTGCAAGTAATCCGTTCCCATCTTTCATCGATAACCTCTTATCTTTACTCAAAACCACATCTCCGCCAATAAAGGTTTTATAATTTCCGGGAGACATTCCTGCAAAGCGAGTGGTATCACTTACCAAAATTACTTTTCCATTTTTTGCCTTCATCACCACTTTCATAAAGGCATCAGGAAGATGATGACCATCTGCTATTATCATAGGTGTAAGTCTGTCCTCTGCCAATTGATCCCATAAGATATTGGGATGTCTTTTTAACATGGGAGGAACGCCATTTCCTAAATGAGTAGAAAGCATTAATCCTGCATCAACAGCCTTTTGAATTTGTTCAGTATTTGCTAAGGAATGTCCCATAGAGACTAAAATGCCTTGTTCTCTGCACTTTTTAATAAAATCAGGCGTTTCTTCCCATTCCGGTGATAATGTAATCAATTTTATCTTTCCCATTGCAGCTTTTTGATATTTCGTAAAGACATCCCAATCTGGAGGCTTAACATATTGAATATCATGTGCTCCTCTTGCACCATCACCCGGAGAAATAAAAGGTCCTTCCAAATGAAATCCACCAACAACTTCCCTAACTAAAGGATAGGATTCATAAGCAGCAGATAAGGTTTCAAACAACTGAATGATTCGACTATCCAAATTGGTAATGACCGTTGGGAAATAAGTAGTCACCCCGCGGTTTAACAGATACTCCGTAGTTTTTAAGACATCTTCCTTCGTTAGAGAAACATCATTAAAATCTATTCCATTGACTCCATTTACTTGTAAATCAATCAATCCCGGAGCAGAACAAATGGATCCATCCTTATCCCATTGTAATATAGCTTGTTTTTTATTTCTCATCTTTACGTAAGTAGTAGTAATCAGTTATCCGTTATCAGTTTTTCGGTTATCAGTTTTTCGGTTACTCATCATTCATCACTCAATGTCTTCAGTTAATAACTTATTGGCATTTCGAGAGCCTCAATGCCCGATAATGCGGTCGTTGAGGT
>CAZLDH010000190.1:0-3794 GCA_964558275.1 uncultured Chitinophagaceae bacterium | reverse complement strand
AAACCCGGAGATTCTTTTGAAATTGTAGCCATCCGGTGCAAAGAACCTAACCCTAGAAGTGTTCAAAACCCTTCGAGGGTTGAATCTTATAATTGCGAACCTTCCCAGTTGGGATTGTCATCTGATAGGATTTCTTTTCCTCTTTCTCCGGTAGTAACTTCCGAGTTGTGTAGCCGCTAAGCTACGGAAAATTTTGAACCTGTCTGCCTAAGCTGCAGCGCAGGCAAGAGCAAATCACAACGCACATTGGCGTGCGAAAATAATTATTCAAAAACATTTGCTTAATAACCAAAAGGTTATTATCTTTGTATTGTTGTAATTATTAATCCTGTAAAACAAAATGGACAAAGAAGAAATTGAAAAACTTATCAAAGAGGAAAAGAAAACGATGAAGGATTTCCAAAAAATTGTAAAAGACCATAAAATACCGAAAGAAGTTGCGCAAAAGCAAATTGACTTCTATCTTGATACTTTGAATAAGCTGTATGACTTACAAAAAAAATTAAACGAAGAGTAAAACATTTTAAATCACTTTTTATGAAAAATAGAGTTGAAGAGCTTATTGCCACTAAAGATAAGGATGAAAGAGAAAGAAAAGACCGGGCTTTGGAAAAGCTCTTTAAAGAAGATCCAAAGGAAAAAGAAAAATTCATACAAGAATTTCATGAGGCACTTGACCATAGTGGGAATCGAATCGACTTTATTGAGGAACAAATTAATCTAAAGCTAAAGCTTCAAGAGGTTACCGAAATTATATCTTTGTCCTACATTGCAAAAAATTATTTTCATAAAACGCGGCAATGGCTGTATCAAAGGATAAACGGGAATAAAGTTGGAGGTAAAAAACTAACTTTGACCGAGGATCAGCTTAAAACACTTGACTTTGCCCTAAAAGACATCAGTAAAAAGATTGGCTCATTGTCCATTATCGGATAATAATTACAACAACTCGCTCCGCCTCTGGCCAATGGGCGGGGCTTTATTGTTTTATTCGTATATTTGTAATATGAACCTGTCTGCCGAAGCTGCAGCGCAGGCAGGAGCAAATCACAATGTATTCTATTAAACTTCCATAGCGCAGGCAATAACATATTTACACAGCAATTAACTTTTATATACTCCCTTAGAAAAACACGCCCAATAAAATACAGCCAAATACAATAATCGGTGGTGGAATTTTAGTACATCGAAGAATGAGAAAGGTTCCTGCAATCACTGCCAAATTTATCCAAGTAAAAGAAACTGTTTCAAACAAAATCAATGTAAATGCCCACATAATACCCACAACTACAGCATTAATACCTTCCAGGGCACGAAACACATAAACATGTTTTTTTAGATTATTCCAGATAGGAAAAAAGAACAACACCAATAACAAACTCGGAAGAAAGATAGCAAAAGGAGCGATGACAGCACCAAAAATCTGCAAAGTAGTCCCTCCCGGACGCATAATCATCCCCCCAACATAAGAAGTCAGTGAAAAAGTAGGCCCGGGCACGGCCTGCACCATTCCGGCTCCTGTTAAAAAATTAGCAGAAGATAACAGCGGGCCAATTCCCTGATTAATCGGGCGCGTGATAAATTGATCGAACATCATAGGAATCAATACCTGGCTTCCACCAAAGACCATGCTCCCAAAACGATAGAAATTCTCAAAAATATTGAATAGCCTAAAATATTCCCAATCATTTGCTCTGGCAAACTCACTAAAAAAGCCGGCGATAACAAAAACAGCAGTAAAAAGCCACAACCGACGCCAGGGAATTTTTTTTCTTTCCTTTTGAATATCCGGAATTCGTTTATTGCTAAAATTGGAAACCACGCCTCCCAACACTATCAAAATAGGGAATACTGCCGGTCCACTTAACATCGCTGCACCAATCATGGCTCCGGCCATAATGCAGGCAGTTGCTACACTTTTTACACTAATTTTAAAAGCCTTATAACCGGCATAAGCAAGAAACCCTACAGCCATCGGTTGCACAAAATGAAAAATACCGGGATCAAATTCATAAATAATAAAGGAAAATATGGTCATTAACAGACAGGCAGGCAACGCCCAAATCAAAGTAGTTAAAATTGCCAGCGGTACGCCGCCTCTTTTATAGCCAATCAATGTAACCGTCTGCGTAGATGAAGCTCCCGGCAACAATTGGCAGAAAGCATTATACTCCAACAACTCCTCTTCTGTCACATCCCTTCGTTTCTCCACAAAAGTGCGCAACATCATGGCAAGGTGCCCTTGCGGGCCGCCAAATGCTGAAATGGTATAGAAAAATACCGACTTGAGGAATGGGATATGACGGATAAGCTTCATATTACAATTTGCAATATAATGACAATTATCAAACTTTTAAAACGCCTTACTCATAACTTTTCAACAATAAGTGAATAGATTCTTCTTCTACTAAAGGATTGCTAATATCTAACTGGATGATCCCGACACTTGGCGCAAAATAGACATCTCCTATAGGAAGAACAATGCTATCTCCCTCCCCTTCGGCATTCCTAATAGAATTATTAATAATAATTTTAATATGAATAACCGGTGAAAAAGATTGACCAAAAACAGTATGAGAAATTCCTTTTTCCTCCACTTTAAATGTCACATCAATAGATTTCCCACCTACAGAAAAAGGATTTGACCAGATATCCCCTTCCGCTGCATTTTGTTTTAATATCAAAATCTTCTGATGACCTAATTCCTGTAAAAAAGACTTTACATAATAAGCACCTGAAGAATCCCCTATAAAGGTATAAGTAGTATCATTAGGCGGATTATCAGGAATATTTTTATATGCATGAAAAGAAATCCCATCCATCATCTTTACGCTATCTGTAGCAATTAATCTAAATCCAATATGCGAAACAGTATCCACATAATGCAAAGTATCCTGAGGCATGTAATCCGATGCTGTATCTGGTCCTTCAAAACTTTTCTCTTTAGAACAGGAAAATACGACAATAGAAATTATAAATAAGAAAAAAGGGATATTCTTTTTCTTCATAATAAAAAGATTTTACACGAATGTACAATTTATACCGGAGATTTCCTTTTTCTCCTTAGACCAGAATTTAAGCCGTCCAATCTTTTAAAAACTTGTACATTTACAGAAAAATTTACAGGAAAGATATGAATTGGGAAACAATTAAAGAATACAAAGATATTACTTATAAAAAATCTAATGGTGTCGCCAGAATTGCTTTCAACCGTCCTGAAGTACGTAATGCTTTTCGTCCACTTACCACTTCTGAGCTGCTGGATGCTTTTCATGATGCACAGGAAGACACATCCGTAGGAGCTATCTTATTATCAGCAGAAGGTCCCTCCCCAAAAGATGGTGTTTATAGCTTTTGCAGCGGAGGAGACCAAAAGTCCAGAGGGAAACAAGGTTATGTTGGGAGTGATGGATACCATCGACTTAATATCCTGGAAGTACAGCGCCTCATTCGTTTTATGCCCAAAGCAGTGATTGCCGTAGTCCCCGGTTGGGCCGTTGGCGGAGGACACAGCCTGCACGTTGTTTGTGATTTGACCCTTGCCAGTAAAGAGCATGCTATTTTTAAACAAACCGATGCCGATGTAACCAGCTTTGACGGAGGTTATGGCTCCGCTTATCTTGCCAAAATGGTTGGACAAAAGAAGGCCAGAGAAATCTTTTTTCTTGGAAGAAATTACTCCGCTCAGGAAGCCTTCGATATGGGTATGGTCAATAAAGTAGTGCCGCACAAAGATTTAGAAAATACGGCTTTCGAATGGGCGCAGGAAATTCTTGCTAAATCCCCAACTTCTA
>CAZLDH010000189.1:0-3801 GCA_964558275.1 uncultured Chitinophagaceae bacterium | reverse complement strand
TGGACTTCCAATCAAATTGCGATAGATAGTAGTGTTTTAAGTTTGAAAGAAGGCACTTATTTTAAAAAACTAAAGAGTGGATATTATGAAATTATCAGGAAGAATCTTGATAGTCAGAATCATGTTTTTGCCTTCATCCCTATAAAAAAGCAATATTACTTCAGTAACAGGTATTTGTCACAAAAGTATTATCAACTGCCTCGAATAAGCAATGATTACAAGATAAATCAGGAAAAAAACGGCTATGGTATTCATAGTGTTTCCGGTGATGTTTTGTTTTATATTCAAAACACCAACCAGGGTTCTTCCAATCCGAATCCTTGGCTAAGTGGGGTATTATTGGGCTTAGCTATTATTTTTGTAAACATTTTTCTTAATCAATTCGCCATTTATGTGGGATCTCATTCCAAACCCTGGTTGGGTTTTGGATTTCTATGTTTAGCTTTCGTTATTTTAAGGGGATTCAATTATTTAGATATTTTTTCTCTTGGATTTAATCAATATGAACTTTTTGATTCAACGATATATGCCTCTAATTATATATTAAAATCTCTTGGAGATTTATTGATTAATGTGGGCTTGATAACTTGGCTCATATTATATGCTTATAATCGATTGAGAAAGCATATTCATATTACGGTCAAATTATCGAAATGGAAGCGGTATCTATTGATGTTCTTATCGAATGCGGTGCTGTTTTATCTGGTCTATCTTTCGATTTGGCTTATTAAGGGATTGGTGATTAATTCTAAGATATCTTTTGATGTGACAGACTTTTTCAGTCTGAATATTTATAGTTTTGTCGGCTTTTTGATTTTGGGACTTCTGGGCTTTTCCTTTTACTTTTTTATTCCTATTCTTAATCGGTTACAATTACAATTGTGTAATAAAAACCTCCTTGAAAAGATTGTCGTATTGGGAGTGTCCGGATTCCTATGGCTTATCATTCAATTGTTTGTAGGTACGGCAGACTATTCACTTTGGGTGATGTTTTGGGGAATAGGCTATCTTTATATCATTGACTGGACGGATTATTGGTTGCGGGATAGATATAAACTAGAGCGGTTTATCTTGTTAATATTGGTGCTAACTGTTTCTATTACGTTCGTAGTGGTTCATTACAATGCGAAGCGAGAAATAGGCTATCGTAAACAACTTGTAATTAAGCTTACAGAGCAAAAGGAGCCTACGTTGATATTTAATCTGAGTATTGTGGATACTGCCGTGGTAAATGATCCTGCAGTCATTTCTTATTATGAAAATTACAATGATTCGGATAAACCGGAATTGAAAGAATACATATTGAATAAATATTTCTCCGGCTTTCAAAATAAATATGACTTTACTTTTTATACTGCACAACCCCGAGATAGTTTGGGAGAAGTCAGTCGAGAAAAATTGAGATTAAAAGCGCAGACACTAATAGGTGAAAGTGATTTTACCGATTTTAGATATATTTTCTTTAATCAGTCTTCTATTTCAAATTATTATTATATAGCCACTTTGCCGGTCTGGAATGCGAATGCGGATTCTTTGCTGGGACTGCTTTCTTATAAAATGGCACCTAAAGCAGTGAAGCCCGAATCTCTATATCCTGAATTGTTAATGCAGCGCCGGGATTACGAGTTCAAAAATGCATTAAAAGATTATTCTTATGCTGTTTATGATGATCGAAATTTAGTGTATCATCAAAATTCTTATCCTTTCCCAATTATGCTGGATCCGGATGAAACACCTGAGTTTGGTTTTAAACGAACCGAATTGGGAGATTATTCTATCTTAAAATATCGAGCATCTAATCATAAGGTGATCGTGATGATAAGAGAGAATAAAGACTTTTTAGAGGCCATGACGCTATTTGCCTATTTATTTGGGGTGTTTTTATTGTTGGTTTTGCTATTTAATATCTCTCTTATTCTATTTCATTCCAGATTAAAGTGGCATAATCTAAAAATGTTGATGCGGCTTAATATTAGGAATAGGGTGTATGCTATTATCGTTTTTATTGTGGTTTTTGTGTTTGTAGTTTTAGGAATGAGTACGATTCAGTTTTTTATTAATAGATATAATGTACAGCAAGAGAACCGACTGGACTATGAAATAAACAGTTTGTTACCCAGAATACAGGATCAAATTTATTCGTTATCCGAATTGCAGGGACAATATTTTTTTAATATTAATTACAATACATTATTGAAGAATAAAATACAGCATGTAGCAAAGCAAGAGAATATTGATATTAATATTTATGACTTGGACGGTAATCTGAGAATTTCTACCCAGAATTTAATTTATAAGAATGGTTTGTTGTCCAGAAAAATGGAACCTTCTGCTTATTATAATTTACAATTTTTACATCGGGTTCAGGTTACCCAGAAAGAGTATGTAGGAAATTTAACTTTTCTGTCTTCTTATGTTCCTATAAGAAGTAAAGATGGTGCATTGTTAGCCTTTCTTAATTTACCCAAGTACTCTTCTCAGTCTGCGCTGCAATTGGAGATTTCTAATTTTTTGGTGACACTTATTAATCTGAATGCTTTTATTTTCTTGCTGGCAGGATTACTGGCATTGTTGTTTACACATAGTATTACCGGATCTTTTGCCTTGATAATAGAGAAACTTAAAAATGTCAAATTGAATGGAAAAAATGAAGAAATAGATTGGGAATATGATGATGAGATTGGCCGTTTGGTGGCAGAATATAATAAAATGGTGCATAAATTGGAAGAAAGTGCAGAAAAGTTAGCCAGGAGTGAAAGGGAAGGTGCTTGGAGAAAAATGGCCAGGCAGGTGGCACATGAAATTAAAAATCCATTGACGCCAATGAAATTAAGTCTGCAACATCTTCAATATAGTATTAAGAATGATTCTCCACGTAAAGATCAGCTTACGCAGGATGTAGCTCAAACTATTATTGAGCAAATTGAACATCTGACTCAGATTGCTTCTGATTTTTCGGCTTTCGCTAATATTACCTATGCACGTAATGAAGTATTGGTTCTAAATGATATATTGGCGTCTGTAGTTTCACTGCATCATGGTTATGAAAATATAGATTTGGATTATGAAGTTTTGGAAGAGCGGTTGGAACTTTTTGCAGATAAGACCCAAATAAATCGCGTTTTTACTAATATTATCCAAAATGCGATGCAATCTATACCGGAAAATAGAAGAGGATTGATTCGAGTGGAAATGCGAAGGGAAGATGACTTTGTGGTGGTGAAAGTGGCTGATAATGGGGAAGGAATAGAGAAAGATGTTCAGGAGCGCATATTTACACCAAATTTCACAACAAAATCTTCCGGTACCGGTTTAGGGCTTGCTATTTCAAAGAATATTGTACAACGCTGTGGCGGGGATATCCGGTTTGAAACAGAAGTCGGAAAAGGAACAACCTTCTATGTGAAATTGCCATTAAGAAAAGAAGAAGATTGATTATTTGGAAAAATTATCTCTAATCGTATCCAATAACCGGCTTCTGATAATGGTTTCTGCACTCTCTATCATATTGGAAAAAGCATTCGCTTTTGAGATTCCATGCCCGATAATAACGGGTTCTGAAGCACCTAATACCGGCGTGCCACCATAACCTTCAAAATTGAATAAGTCTATATAATCATCCTTAATACTTAGCTTCTGTGTAATATCATAGAAAGATTCTGAAAGCTTCAATACAATGTTTCCTGTAAATCCATCACATACGATAACATCGGCTTTGTCCGTGAAAATATCCCTACCTTCAATATTTCCAATAAAATTGATTTTATCGTTTTCTTTGAGTAAAGGATAAGCTGCCTGTGC
>CAZLDH010000188.1:0-3830 GCA_964558275.1 uncultured Chitinophagaceae bacterium | reverse complement strand
CAAATAAGGACACAATATGAGGTTGCCCTTACACAAAAAGAAATCGCATTATTAAATTATAAACAAACCATCCTCAATGCAGGTGAAGATGTGGCCAATGCGCTAACAGATTATCAAAATGCAACAGATAAAATTGCTATTCAGACGAAACAAGTAGATGCGCTGCAAAAAGCTACTGATTATTCTCAGGAGTTATTAAAATATGGTCTGGCTACCTATCTTCAAGTATTGACCGCACAAGACCAAACATTAAATGCAGAATTGGGAATTATCAATTCCAGATATCAACAATTAGATGCCATGGTTAGTCTTTACCAAGCGCTAGGTGGCGGATGGGAATAGATTAAAGGATTTATTTCTTTTATGTTTAAAGAAAAGAGGTGGTTGGCTATGCTGACCACCCTTTTTTTATTTTATCGCCCCTTCATGAATACCTTCCATGTTAAAAATAGGGCAATATCCATATAAGATGTCGCTTTAGATTGTACCTTTGCGTTAAATAATTTAAAGTTCATAATCTCAATATAAAGCGTCTTCCATTTTACGCTATATCACCAATTAATCACATTTCAAAAGAAATATATTCAAAATGGCAAAGCAAAACAGACCCAAAGAATACCTACTCATCGGTTCAGGAATCATGAGTGCTACCCTTGGCGTCTTTCTAAAAAAAGTAGAACCTGATTGTAAAATAACACTTCTTGAAAGGCTACATGGCATGGCACTGGAAAGTACAGCAGCATGGAACAATGCAGGAACAGGGCACGCAGGAATGTGTGAGTTAAATTACACACCCGAAAGACCGGATGGTTCCATCAACTGCGAAAAAGCACTTCGTATTAATGAGCAGTTCGAAGTTTCCAAACAGTTTTGGTCCTGGTTAGTTGCGAATAATTTAATTCCCGGAGACTTTATCCAGTCAGTGCCTCACATGAGTTTTGTTCAAGGAAAAAAAGATGTGCAGTTCTTGGAGAAAAGAGTAAAACAACTCAATGAGAATCATTTGTTCAAAACCATGAAGTTTTCAAAGGATCCTGAAACCATAAAAAAATGGATTCCTTTGATGATGAATGACAGAAAAAATTCTACCGAAGTGGCTGCCAGTCGAATGGCTGAAGGAGCTGATGTTAATTTTGGATATCTTGCTCGCTATCTGATAAATTATCTGAGAAAACAAGAGGGCGTGGGCATGATGTTTGGCTGGGAAGTAAATGAAATCAAGCGTAAAAGAGGAAAAAAGATTTGGCAAATCGAAGCAACCAACCGAAAAACAGAGGAGAAAGAAAGTATGCTTGCCGATTTTGTTTTCATTGGCGCCGGCGGTAAAGCCCTTTCTTTATTAGGAAAGTCAGGAATTCCGGAACGAAAAGGCTATGGCGGTTTCCCGGTAGGCGGACAATGGCTGCGTTGCAACAACAGAGAAGTGATACAACAACATGGTGCAAAAGTATATGGAAAAGCAGCCAAAGGAGCCCCTCCCATGTCCGTTCCTCATTTGGATACCCGAACTATTCGAGGACAGAAAGAATTACTCTTCGGTCCATTTGCTACTTTCTCTACCAAATTCTTAAAGCATGGTTCCTATCTGGATTTACCTGCGTCATTGAGAGCAAACAATGTACTACCTATGCTGAAAGCAGGAATAGACAACCTTTCATTGACAAAATATCTCATCCAGCAAGTCAGATTAAAACCCGAACAAAAGATAGAGTCGCTAAAAACATTCTATCCTAATGCGAAACTAAAAGATTGGGATTTAACCAATGCAGGTCAGCGTGTTCAAATTATCAAAAAAGATAAAAAAGGAGGTGGTGTATTGGCTTTCGGAACAGAAGTGGTTCATTCTAAAGATGGTACATTAGCTGCCCTTTTGGGTGCATCTCCGGGCGCATCTACTTCCGTTCATATTATCCTTGACGTACTTGAAAAATGTTTTAGGGATATGATTGAAAAAGAAGAAGTGCAAGATACCATTAAAGAAATGATTCCTTCATACGGTCAATCGCTCATTAACAATGCAGCCTTAGCCATGCAAACCCGAAAAAAATCCCATGAAGTATTAGGTTTGCAAATTGCCAAAGATGCCTAAAAAGGGAAAAAGGATATTTTCAGTTTGAAAATATCCTTTTTTTTCTTTTTTTATAATTACCGTTTTTACGAAAAACGTTTCTTTACAATTTTATAAAAAGCCTGAACGGTAGGATCATCATCCTGCCAGCCTAGTTTGATTTTAAGTTCCCTTTTGATCCAATACATGGCTTCATCAATATTTTTGCACTTATCAATGGTCTTTAAAGATCTATTGTAAAAAGCCTGGTCTTCTCTAAATAATTCGTTCACAAAGCTAAATTTATCATTGATACCAATGGCCTGATTCAGCTTTTTTACAGGGGTATTTCCCAAACGACTACTTAAATCTTCATTATCACTCCTCAGCCTGTCATTTAAGGAAAGTTGTTCGGCTCCATTTAAGGAATCATCGGTAGAACGTCTGTTTTTATTTTTTGAAAAAGCTATATTCCCCTTTGAATCTTCCTCTCCCCAAAGCGAGCTTTCAGTATATTGTTTCTCCTTAGTAACTGCAACAGCAGGTTCCTTCATGCTAACTGCTTCTTCCTTTTTCTCATCTTCCTTGCGCTCATTATCTTCCTTCTTAAAGGAAGGAGCCAAGTCAACTTCATTTTTCTGTAAGGGTGCTACAGATTCTATCTCAACCGCTTTAATTTCCTGCTCCTCTTTTTCCTTTAAAGTTACCTCTTCATCAACATTTGCATTATCCGTTTCCTGCTCCTGCGTTATTTTTTCTACTTCCGGTTTATCTACCTCTTTTTCAATAACTTCGCCATCAATAGCATTATTTATCACAGCGGGTAAAATGACAGCAACTTTATGACTTGATAATTTATCATCAGCGCCATGAACATCTCCCTGTAATTTTCTACACAATTCTTGAGAATAATAATACACCTGCCGGGGAGCATTTTCATTCTTGAACTCTTGTAATTTATCTATGATTGCTACTACTTCATTATCCATCTTAATAAATTATTTTTGGTGGTTGAATACCCGATTGTAAAGGTATCAATATTTCTCAGTTCACACAAATATAATACCAACTCTCCTTCATTGGCAACCTGAATAAAAATCAATCTATTGCCGTCATTTAGGTTTACTCAGAATGTTCAAGAGCCCTCCTTTTCAGGTTTAATTATAAAGGTAAAATGCCGCTGTGAAAAATAGCTAAACAAGGCCAAAATAATCGCAATAATCACTTTAGAAACAGTGGGATAAAAATGACAAATCTGAACAAAAAAGTGAAGTAATAAATAATTAAACAGAATATTACAACCAACAATCAGAAGATATCGAATAAGTTGAATTCTGCCTCTTATACGCGACTCCGGAAAGACGACATACTTAGACAGCGCAAAGCCTACAGGAAAACTGACACAAAAAGAAATAATATAAGCTGCAATATATCCACTGATTGTAATAAAAGGTAAATGCACCATTTTTTGATCCACTATAAAATGGAAACTTAAATAAAAGACCAACAAATCCAAACCGCTACTAAAACTGCCACATGCAAGATATCTAAAAGTCCGTAACGGAATCCATTTCTTAAAAAAAGGAAAATAAAAAAAGTCAATAATATGTAGAATAAAAGCACGCATATATGAGGGCGCAAAAGTACCTAAATTAATCACATTTAAAAGTGAGATTTTTTCTGAATGTCAAGAAAAATTTACTTTTAAACGGATAAATGACTTCATCAATCAGGGCTGTTGAATTCTAATAAGAAAAGGCAATGAGAAAATAATAGAATGTGG
>CAZLDH010000187.1:0-3869 GCA_964558275.1 uncultured Chitinophagaceae bacterium | reverse complement strand
ATGCCGGGTAATTTCAATGAAGGTCCGGAAAAAGGGAAAGTGCAATATGGTTCAGCCTGGTGGTTTTTGGATCAACTAGATGGGATGGAAAAACAGATTAACTCCCTGTCAAATATGGGGGTACTTAGCTGCTTTATAGGCATGCTTACCGATTCAAGAAGCTTTCTTTCCTATTCCCGTCACGATTATTTCAGAAGATTGCTATGTAATATGTTTGGAAAAGATGTAGAAGCAGGATTGTTACCTAACGATGAAAAATGGATTGGAGGAATGATTCAAGATATTTGCTATAACAATGCAAAGGAATATTTCAAGTTTGAATGATTAATTATTAATGATGAATGGTTAATGGTTAATGGTTAATGATGAGTGATGAATGATACCATATAACCATACAACAATATAACAATAAAATAATACAACCCCGCCCACGCCTTAGGGCGTGTTCGGGCCTGCCTGTCTGCCGAAGCGGCAGCGCAGGCAGGCAATAAACTAGTCAACTAATAAACCAATAAACTAATCAACCCTATCTGCGTCCAAAGGACTTCGATAGGCAGGCAATCAACTAATCAACCATTTAACAATACAACAACCCATGTCAAAAAAAGTAGTTACACTAGGAGAAATCATGTTACGTTTATCCACACCGGGACACCAGCGTTTTGTTCAGTCGGATGAATTTGATGTAAATTATGGGGGCGGTGAAGCCAATGTAGCAGTAGCACTCTGTAATTATGGTCTCAAGGGAACTTTTGTAAGTAAGGTTCCCGAAAATGCCATCGGCCAGTCAGCCGTGAATCAATTGAGACAATTCGGCGTAGATACGCAATATCTTTCCCGTGGTGGAAAGCGTTTAGGTATTTATTTTCTGGAATCCGGTGCTTCCATGCGTGCTTCTCAGGTCATTTACGATCGTGCAGATTCAGCCATTGCAGAAGCCGATATAGAAGATTTTGATTTTGATGCTATATTTGAAGGTGCTGAGTGGTTTCATACCACAGGGATTACACCGGCACTGAGTGATAAAGCAGCAAAACTGACCGAAATAGCTTTGAAAAAAGCACAGGAAAAAGGTATTACCACCAGCATAGATTTGAACTATCGAAAAAAATTATGGAGTAAGAAAAAAGCCAGAAAAGTGATGTCTCATCTATGTCAGTATGTAGATGTTTGTATTGGTAATGAGGAAGATGCCGAGACTACATTGGGTTTTAAGAGTGAAGCTACAGATGTAACCAAAGGAAAACTTAATTTAGCAGGCTATAAAGATGTATTTAAGCAAATGAAAGCCGAGTTTGGATTTAAATATATCGCTTCTACCCTGCGAGAAAGTTATAGTGCTTCCGATAATGGATGGAGTGCACTGGTTTATGACGGAGATGAATTTTATCACAGCAAGAAATATGACATTCGTATTGTGGATCGTGTTGGTGGAGGCGATTCTTTTGCCAGTGGTTTAATCTACGCCTTGGTCAGTGGAATGAAAACAGAAGATGCCACCGAATTTGCGGTAGCAGCCTCTGCATTAAAACATACTTTTCCGGGCGATTTTAATCATGCAACGCTTGCAGAAGTGAAAGCACTGATGGGCGGAGATGCTTCCGGAAGAGTACAGAGATAATGGTTAATGATGAATGATGAATGGTTAATGATTAATGGTTAATGGTTAATGATGAGTGCCTGCCTGCCGAAGTTTTAACGTAGGCAGGATGAGTGATGAACATGTATCAATAATATAACAATGAAAAAAGTAAACTATTCAACAAAATCAACCCCGCCCAGGCCTTAGGGCATGTTCGGGCAGGCCTATCTGCGTCCAAGGGACTTCGATAGGCAGGTAATCAACTAATAAACTAATCAACCAATAAACTAATAAACCAATCTATGAAAAATAAAAAAGAATTACTTACCCTCATTCAGCAACAAGGCGTATTACCGCTTTTCTTTCATGAAGATGTCAACGTAAGTAAAAGTGTTTTAACAACATTATACAAAGCAGGAATACGAACCATAGAATATACCAATCGTGGAGCTGCAGCTTTAGAGAATTTTAAAGCATTAAAAAAACTGTGTAATCAGGAATTAACTGATATGTCGCTGGGCATCGGCACCATCAAGAATAAGGCAGATGCAGAAGCATACATTGCTGCGGGAGCGGATTATATTGTCTGTCCTGGTCTGGTAGAAGAAGTAGCGGAAGCAGCAGATGCAGAAAACATCTTGTGGATTCCCGGTTGTATGACACCTTCCGAGATTATTAAAGCCGAAAATATGGGAGCAAAACTTATTAAACTTTTCCCCGGAAACCAGCTGGGAGCCGGATTTGTAAAAGCCATTAAGTCCCTGTTTCCCCATTTATTATTTATGCCTACCGGCGGTGTGGATGTAACAGAAGATAACCTTACCGCTTGGTTCAATGCAGGCGTTTGTGCCGTTGGGATGGGAAGTAAGCTGGTACGAAAAGACCTACTGGCTTCCGAATCTTATAATGAGATTAAAGAACGAACCATAGAAACAATACAATTTATTCATTCGCTACGTAAAACCCTTTAAGGATGGAACTACAACGACCCCAAAAAAGCAAATACCGCTGGCGCATACTTGCGCTGCTATTTATGGCGACCACCATTAACTACATGGATCGCAGTATTATCGGATTCCTTGCCCCCACCCTGGAAGATAATGTCTTCCATTGGACGAACGCCCAATACGGATATATTACCATCTCTTTTATGATTGCTTACGCCATCGGTCAGTTGATGATGGGGGGATTTGTAGATAAGTTGGGTACGAAGAAAGGATACACCCTTTCCATTTCTATATGGGCTGTTTTTAGTGTATTGCATGCTGCAGTAACCAAAACATTGAGTTGGGTTGGATTTTCTATTGCGCGCTTTGGATTGGGAATTGGAGAAGCCGGAAATTTCCCTTCTTGTATTAAGACGGTAGCAGAATGGTTTCCCAAGAAAGAAAGAGCCTTGGCTACAGGAATTTTCAATGCAGGTACCAATGTAGGGGCTACCATCATTCCCCTTGTGCTTCCGCTGTTTGTGATGGATGATGGGACAAACTGGCGCTATTCCTTTTTTATTACATTCGGCTTGAGTGTGATATGGGTGATCCTTTGGTTGAGAACGTATAAAAAACCAGAAAATCATCCAAAGGTATCTCAAAAAGAATTAGATTATATATTGAGTGATAACAAACAAGAGACTACAGAACGGGTAGCATGGAAAAGATTATTCCCTCAAAAAGAGACCTGGGCATTTGCCGTTGCCAAATTTACCGATGCTGTTTGGTGGTTTATTTTATTCTGGGGCAGCATCTTTCTTCATGATAAATTTGGATTATCCCTCTCTGAACTTGCTTTACCTCTGATCATTATTTATCTGATGGCAGATGGTGGAAGTATCTTTGGCGGGTGGTTATCTTCTACTTTTTTGAAAAGAGGATGGGCTTTAAATAAAGCAAGAAAGACTACCTTATTTATCTGTGGCTTGATTGTGTTACCTGTTGTTTTCGTTACCCAAACAAATGATCAATGGGTAGCGGTAATATTAATAGGTTTGGCAGCTAGCGGACACCAAGCTTGGTCGGCCAATGTTTTTACGTTGGTTTCAGATATATTTCCTAAAAAAGCAACCGCATCCGTCACCGGTATTGGTGGAACATCCGGAGCAGTGGCCAGTGCGATAGCCTTTTTTGTGTTAGGAAATGCGCTAGACAATAGTACGACTACAGGTTATTTCTTTGCCTTCTTGGTAGCCGGATGCATGTATCTGACTTGTTTGTTGATTGTGCATCTGATTATGCCGAAAATGACACCGCTAGATGAAAATCTGAATTATACCGAACGGTAAGATTATGGT
>CAZLDH010000186.1:0-3930 GCA_964558275.1 uncultured Chitinophagaceae bacterium | reverse complement strand
CTCGAACTCGCGACCTCCTGCGTGACAGGCAGGCATTCTAACCAACTGAACTACCAGACCATTTTTTTGAAGAACTTGTCATAATAAACTAATTTACAGTAATTTATATCCATAAATATCGTTTTATTTATTTGACGGTTGCAAAGATAATTAGTTTTTTAGATCGAACAAATATTTTGAGAAACTTTTTCAAAAATTATTTCTCTTATTCTGAAGTAGTTTTAAGATAGAATATCATTGTTTCCATTATCTTGTAATGACATTTTCTGCTTTGTAATACATTTTTTAAAATAGAAGCATGGATTTTCTTGTAGTTTTGTTTATTTTGGTAGAAAATTTAATGCATGGGTAACAATAATCGCAAATATAAATTAGGAACATATGGAATGCTTGCAGCAGGATCTCTTATTATTTATTATGTTCTTGGCATTTTCGATTTTAATATCATAGCCGAATATTCTCCTTTTTTACGAAAATTATGTTTCAGCCTCTTTCTAGTGTTTGTTATTTTAGGATTAGATGCGTTTGTCG
The DNA here is from genome assembly GCA_964558275.1 of uncultured Chitinophagaceae bacterium. Classification (GTDB taxonomy): domain Bacteria; phylum Bacteroidota; class Bacteroidia; order Chitinophagales; family Chitinophagaceae; genus FW021-bin31. The sequence goes on along the minus strand of CAZLDH010000186.1, from coordinate 3,399 downwards.
AAAAAATTATTGCAAAAAGCAATGAGCCGGAAGGTACACGATATAATCTACTTCGTATCACACATTTGGTGGCGATAATTTTTGTATTGATTGTTGTTATTGCATTCCTTTTTCAAAATCTATACACGCTGGCTGTTGGTTTTGGTGTCATCTCATTGGTCTTGGGTTTTGCATTGCAAGCCCCTATTACCTCTTTTATTGCTTGGTTGTATGTGGTATTCAGAAAGCCATATCAGGTAGGTGACCGGATTGAAATTGTTGGAATGAGAGGGGATGTGGTTGAAATTCATTATTTAGATACGATTATGGAGGAGTGTAGTGGAGGATATTTAGGAAATGATCACAAGAGTGGGAGACTCATTCACTTCCCGAACAGCAATGTCTTAAAATCAGAGATTATCAACTATTCTGGTCATCTGGTTCCTTTTATATGGAATGAAACGGCTATTCAGGTGGCTTATACCAGTGACTTGCAATTTGTAGAAGACTGCCTTATGGAGGCAGCAGTTAAGGATTTTCAAAAGCGTTTTTCTGCACAACGATTCAGTAAAGAAGAACGTTGGATTCCTAATGTATATTTTCGGGTGAATTCCTATTCCTGGATGGAGGCAGTTATTTCTTATCCTGTAGAACCTAGTGACACTACAGGTAGGAGGAATAGAATATTAAAAAATGCACTTCCTTTATTGAATGCTCATCCGGATAAAGTACAATTCCCTGCCGGAACCAGTCGATGATTTTAAACAAAAACATAAAAAATCAAATGCTAAAAACACAGTATTATTTTTCCGAAAAATGCTCTGGAATCCATCAATGCATGAGCTTCTGCAACTTGGGTAAAGGGCAGACGATTTCTGACTAGGTTTTTGAAGTCTTTATGCTCTATTAGGGGATAGGCATTTTTTAAAATTTCCAATGCCAGCCTCTCCTTATATTCTGAAGGTCGCATGCGTAGCGTAGCTCCTGTAATAGATATTCTCTTTTGCATCATTTTAAATATATTGAGTTTTGGGAAACCACCATTCATTGCATTAATATATACCAATCGTCCTTCCTTTTTTAATAACCCCAAGTTGGTCTCAAGATATTGCCCACCTACACTGTCTAAAATAACATCTATGGTATTCGGTGATAGTTGCTCCAATAAATCTTCTTTCTTGTAGTTCACCTTTTTATAAGCGCCAAGATAATTACAATAATTTTCTTTTTCTTCTGAACCTGCTACTGCAATAACTTTAGAGCCATACAGATGAACCAGTTGAATAGCCATAGATCCAATTCCTCCTGATCCACCATAAATCATTGCAATTTCATCCTTTTGTAAAGCACCTCTTTGAAAAATAGTTTGCCAAACGGTAAATAAAACCTCTGGCAAAGCAGCTGCATCCTTTAAGCAAAATCCGGAAGGAATAGGGAGGCAGCTTCCGGCATCAGCTACAGCATATTCTGCATATCCTCCTCCGGGCAATAAGGCACAAACTTCATCTCCAATGTTCCATTGTTTTACAGCATCCCCCTTTTTATGGATAATACCTGATACTTCCAACCCCAAAATATCCTGAACAGTTCCTTCAGGCGCAGGATAATTCCCTCTTCTTTGTGCAATGTCTGCACGATTCATGCCAGCAGCACGTACCTTAATGAGTACTTCATTTCTTCTCGGTGAAGGAATCTCTCTGTCTTCAATTTGTAAAACTGAAGCATCCCCTGGCTGATGGAAAACGACTGCTTTCATAATTATTCTTTTTTAATCACAGTTCTTCTTAAAGATATTTTCTGGTAAGTCTAGGAAATGGGACACTTCATAAATACGTTTAGGTATTCATTATAATGGCAACCAAAATCCAAATTATTAATAGCAAGATAATGCTTTTTTAACAGATATTGACATTAAATTGTGATCAATGGCTATTTTAGCTAGGGAAACTCCCTTTTTCTCTTAAATTTGTTCGTTATAATTTGACGACAAAAGAAATTAAACAATGGCAACTGTAGTTCTTGTTTTACTCATTAGTTTTGTTGCTTCTTTAACACGATCTACGCTGGGGTTTGGTGAATCTTTAATTGCGGTTCCTCTGCTACTGTTGTTTATGCCGGCAGAGGTAGCAGTGCCACTTTCAGTGATGCTATCCATTATCATTGCGTTGGTCATTGTTATTCAAGATCATTCTAAAGTCCATATCCAAAGTGCTAAATGGCTTATCTTGTATGCTATTCCGGGAATTCCATTAGGATTGTTACTTTTGATTTATGGTCATACTTTGCTGGTAAAAACGATATTGGGTTTTCTAATCATTGCTTATGCACTATATTCCCTCTTTGGGAAATTAAGTTTGCAGTGCAAAAGCAAAAGCCTTTTGTTTGTTTGTGGTTTTTTATCCGGTATTTTAGGCGGGGCGTATGGTTTAAACGGTCCACCTTTAGTAATATACGGGGATATGAAGAAATGGTCTGCCAAGTATTTTAGAGCTACATTGCAAGCTTATTTTCTTCCTGCCAGTTTGCTGGGCTTTGTGGGTTATGCAATAAAAGGTTTGGTCACTACAGAAGTTACAAGTTATTTTCTATGGTCTCTGCTCACCGTTATTCCGGCAATCTTTCTGGGGCGCTATTTGAATCATAAATTAAAAAGTCAAGCTTTTTTTAGGTATGTTTATGGAGGCCTTATAATCGTAGGGGCGGTATTGGTGTTAACAACTTGGGTGTGATCGGTATTGCTATTATTCCGTCATCATCAAATTATCGGAACACAGCTTATGCCTCAATAATTTTGACTGTTTATAAGGATGGATTTGCATTATATTCCTCCCAAAGCTGATCTAAAGTCTTGCCGGTGACATTTTTCCAAACATCTTTATTGTAATAAGATTCGTTGCGTAAGCTTTTATCCAATTGATCTACAATCTTTTTATCCTTATGATTTTCGAGCCAGACCAAAAAACGCGCAGTTACCCGATAGCTGTCGGTATAGTGTTGATCAGATGAGTAATCGGGCAGGGACCAACCTGCGTTTGCGTTGTCCACCCCAAAAATATAGCGTGCAAAATCTGCAATGCCTTCCACCAACCAAACCGGTTTATATTGTGGATAATTTTGAACAATATGCATCACTTCATGGGTGACCACATCAATATCATTCGGATGTGATTGATAGTATGCTGCACTGAATCGAACCTGACTTCCACCGGTAGCTGCGACCCCGGAATATGCCGTGTCAATAAGAAAATGAACAGTATCACTACTGTTTGGGTTAAACCTTTCGACCTCAGCCGGGTAAACCTTAAAAAAAGTTTGGACTAACTTTGCTCTGATGGTAGTGTCAAAACCAGAATCGGTATTAGTAAAAACAAGCGTATAATCGCCCTCTGTAAAAGAAGACGTACCAACGACAGGAATCGA
>CAZLDH010000185.1:0-3941 GCA_964558275.1 uncultured Chitinophagaceae bacterium | reverse complement strand
GCAGTTTGCAACTTCTTTCTGAGATTTTTAATCTGGGAATAAATAAAGTCAAAATTATCTGCCTGGTCAATATCATCCCCCCAAACATGCTCTGCCAATGCGGTCTTCGTCACCAGACGACCTTTATTCAACAAGAAATAATTCAACATGTCAAATTCCTTTCTATTCAGCGGAATATTTTCATCCTTCACAAAAAACAGACGTTCTTCAAAATCCAGAACAGTATTTCCCAATTCAATCGTTGTCTTTCCTTTAAACTCATTTCTTCGTAAAACGGCTTTCACTCGGGCATTCAATTCTGCATTATGAAAAGGTTTTGTCAGATAATCATCTGCTCCCAAATCTAAACCTTTCAATTTATCATCCAATGAATTCTTAGCAGAGATAATAATGACATTATTCGACTGCCCCTGTTCTTTCAATTGTTTTAATAAATCAAGCCCACTTCCACCCGGCAACATAATATCTAATAGGATGCAATCATACCTATAGACGCCTATTTTATCTATGGCTCCGTAATAATCATCAGCAGTTTCTATAATAAAGCCTTCTTTTTCTAATGAAGCCACTATCGTATTCTGCAACGCTTTTTGGTCCTCTATTAACAAGATTTTCATACAACAAATATAGGCATTAGAATCTGGAAAGAGTTGGGAAAAGTCTCGCTAATGCTTTGAAGTAATAAACTACTTTTTATTTTATCCTTTCCTTTAAACTGCGTAACTTTGCTATAAGTAAGATTAATCATTAGTCAAATGAACAAGAAGAAATATATTGGAATGGTCTTGATGCTAATAGCCTTTGTGTTTATTAGCTCCCCTGATTTAATGGCACAATGTGCTTTATGTGGAAGAGTTGCTGCAGCACAGAATAAAGAAGCAGCCTCCAGCTTCAATGCAGGAATTCTATATTTAGCCGCTATTCCTTTCTCTGTTGTTGGTTTTATTGTCTATCGCTGGTATAAAACCACCTTAGTAGATGAGGAAGAAGAAGCCTAGACTTATTTACAAATAAAAAGGTACCATAAAAAAAGAACAGCTTGGACATTCTATCAATCCAAGCTGTTCTTTTTTATCTAATAACTATAGCCTCATCAATGTTTAAAATGACGTTTCCCGGTCATTACCATTGTGATATCGTTCTGTTCACAAAAACTTACAGAATCTTTATCTCTGATTGACCCTCCGGGTTGGATAACCGCGTTGATACCTTCAGCATAAGCCAGTTTTACACAATCATCAAAAGGGAAAAAGGCATCGCTTGCCATAACCGCTCCATTCAAGTCATGATTAAACTGCTTGGCTTTGGCAATCGCCTGTCGCAAGGCATCTACTCTGGATGTTTGTCCGGCACCCATTCCTACAATCTTTTGGTCTTTAGTAAGTGCAATTGCATTCGATTTCAGATGTTTACATACCAAATTCGCAAATTTCAATTCATCCTTTTCCTCTTCCGTTGCCGGCCTACCGGTTTCTTCCCATTTATCAAAATTTCCCTGATCCACATCCTGCTCCAATACCCCATTTACTACATTTTTAAATAAGGTAGGATGGCTCAATTTAGCTTTTTGTTTCAGTAACACTCTTTTCTTCTTTTTCATCAAAATCTCCAAAGCTTCCGGGCTAAAGTCTTTTGCCACAAGGATTTCATAGAACATCTTGTTAATGGATTCTGCTGTTTCTGCATCTATTACTGCATTGGTGACATAAACACCACCAAAAGCACTTTCCTTATCCCCCGACAAAGCTGCTTCCCATGCCTCTTTTACTGTGGAACGAAGGGCTAATCCACAAGGATTGGTATGTTTAATAACAGCAAAAACTATTTCATCATCACCAAATTCCTGTACCAAGCGCACGGCTGAGTCAACATCTACCAAATTATTGTAGGATATTGCTTTCCCATTTAATTGTTCAAAAACTTTTTCAAAATCACCGTAAAAAGCGCCTTTTTGATGAGGATTCTCTCCATAACGCAAAACATGTGCAGGCTTAGCAGACGTCAAGAAATAATTTTGTGTTTCATCTTGTAAGAAATAGTTAGCAATAGCTACATCATAATGCGCACAAAGTTCAAAGCCTCTGCTGGCATACTGTCGTCTTTCTTCCAATGAAGTAATTCCTTTATTTTCTTTCAGAATATGTAATAATCCTGAATAATCCTCTTTAGAAGAGACGGTCAAAACATCTTTATAATTCTTTCCTGCTGCACGTATCAGAGAAACACCACCGATGTCTATTTTCTCAATAATCTGCGCCTCTTCATCCGTATTTTTTACTGTCTCTTCAAAAGGATAAAGATCTACGATAACTAAATCAATCTCCGGAATATTGTATTCCTGTACTTCATTTTGATCTCCTTCATTTTCTCTTCTCGCCAGAATTCCCCCAAAGACTTTAGGATGTAATGTTTTTACTCTTCCACCTAAGATGCCCGGATAATCGGTAACACTTTCTACAGATTTACAGGGAACATTCTGATTTTCAATAAATTTCTGCGTACCACCAGTTGAGTATAAGGTAACGCCTAATTGATGAAGCTGCTGAATGATTTCCTCTAATCCCTCTTTGTGGAAAACAGAAATCAAAGCTGATTTTACTTGTTTTTGCATATGCCACTATTTTGTTTTTCTAAAGAAAGACGCCACGCGCCGCTATTAGAAACCGAAAAATAATGCAAATTTAGCTTTTTACAAGCAGTTTTCCATTTCTTCTTCTGCCATTCATAAACTGAAGCATCAAAAATAACAGCCTGAGGCGCAAAATAATCCTCCAGCGCTTTCATTGATAATTGGTTATACTTTGATAAAAAAATATAGTCTATGTCTAAAACAGACTGAACAGTATCGGGACAAAAGCCCTTACTTATCACCATTATTTTTTCTCCCCCATGAAAAAAGAAAGATTTTGACTTTTCTATGCGTCGTCTAAATTTTATTCCTAAAGCTTCTTTGGCCGGGGAAAGTGTATATTCAAAAATATCAGGCTTCCTGGCTTTTCTCAAGCGGCTATAAAGTATGGAAGAATCACCATCCACCCATTCATAGGCAGAATATCCCCGAATATTATACATGATAAAATCCTTACGTTTTAAACCCTTATAATAGCTTATAAATTCTAACACACACAATACAGAAAAAAGCCCCACAGCCAAAATAAAAGCCGGTCTTAGTTTTTTCATCAGCCACACACATAAAAGCACAATCAATAGATAAAGCAGGATTAGTTTTGTTGCGGTTAAATGACTGTATTCCAAATGGATAAAAGAAAAATTATTCGCCCAAAGCACACTTTCATTGATAAAAAAGAGTACTTTAGTAACAACAATTCCTACCCATTCCGCCATCAATGAGATGAAAGAAAGCAATAACAACAGCACTTCTCCATAAAGTGCAACCGTAGAAGCAGGAATAAGCACAAGATTACTCAAAAGAAAAACAGTAGGAAACTGATGAAAATAATACAGCACCAAAGGAAATACTAAAATCTGAGCTGCCAAAGATACAGACATCATTTTCCAACAATAATTAACAGCTTTATATTTTGACCAAAACAATACTTCAATCGGATGTTGAAAAATTAGAATACCACCAACAGCCAAATAGGACAGTTGAAAACCTACATCGAATAACATGTAAGGATTAATACAGAGTAACATAAATGCTGAAGCAGCTAAAATATTCAGACTATTGGGTTCACGATGGAAAAAGAATCGGCCAAAAATGAAGAAGGTAAACATCACAGTAGCTCGCAAGGTTGAAGGATGAGCTCCGGTAAGTAGTGTAAAACTCCACAAGACAAGTCCAATAAGCACTCCTTGTAGCTTTTTTGTTCCTTTAGGTAATAATTTAAAGAGCCACAACAATATCAAATATATTAATCCTACATGAAGCCCAGATATTGCAATAAGATGTACCACACCTACATTTGCATAAGCAGTTA
>CAZLDH010000184.1:0-3979 GCA_964558275.1 uncultured Chitinophagaceae bacterium | reverse complement strand
ATGCGCTCCATACGCGCTTGAAAATTTTGTTCATGCTTGTGTACCCCGAATCGTGAATAAGTGATGGCCGGCGCTCGTGGCCGCCATGCGGACAACGCCATTTCGAGGGGTGGCATGGGTTGCCCCGCCGGCTTCTCGGCCGGGGGTCACCGCCTTGGCGTGGAACGATGCCACGACGCGATGCGTCCCTCTCAACTCCTTCATACGGAGCCGGTGGGCAAAACAGGACATGGATTGAAAAATGCGATGCAGGGCCCGCCCTGCCCGCCGAACGCGGTGGCCACACACGCCATGGCGGGCAGTGCCCGCCCTACTGGCCGGCGTCAGCGACTGGCCAGTTCGTTAAGGATGTGGTGGCGCGGATGGTCGGATGCGAGCGTGGCTTGCGCTTTTGTCAGGGCGGCGTCGCGGACACTGCGTCGTGTCTTCGTCGGGGTGCTGCGGTAGCGGACCTCGGCGTCCAGGAAGCGGGCGTAGGCCAGGCGCGGACTGGAAGGGGCCTGGGTCAGCTGATGGATGTCCAGGCAGGTTTGCACGCTGCGCGCCGCGGGCGCCATCCGGCCGTGCTCGAGTGCCAGTCGACCATGTCGACAGGAGAGCCGCGCGGCAAGGGATTTCATGCCGGCCTTGCGCAGGATCTGCACGGTTTTTTCGAAGTCCGGGTCATCGGGCGATGCCCGGTCCTGTTCGGCATCCACGATCAGCGACTGGGCGTGTACCGCGGTCAGGATCGGGTGTGCCGGCGACAGCTTGTTGCCCAGAATGGTCGTGACGCGGGCCAGGATCGCCCGGCTTTCATCGTAATCACCGTTCGCGGTGGCCGACTGGGCCATGGCCATGCCGATGAGCTGGGTGTCGATGCTGTTCTCGCCGGTGTATTTGCGCATCATGGCGTAGGCGGTCTCGATCCGCGCGGCACCGGTGGAAAGGCTGCCGCGCGCCAGTGCCAGTTTGCCGTGGTTGCTGAGCGAGGCGGCCTGTGCGGCCGAAGGACCGAACCAGCGTCGCTGCAGGTCCAGGGCGCGGTCGAAATGCGTTTCGGCTTCGTCCAGCAGGCCATAGGAAAAGGCCGTGGCGGCATGGTTGTTGTGGATGGTGGCGGCATCCAGGCTGTTCTGGCGACGACTGGCCTGCAACGCCTTTTCCAGGGTACGGAATTCACGCAATGCATCGGCATAGGCACCATGGCGCATCAGCGCCACGGCGAGGCTGTTGCGCACCACCACGGTTTGCGCGGCGTTCGGGCCGGACACGGCCAGGCGCAATGAGCGCGCTCGACGCAACGTGTCGATGGAGGTTTCCGTGTCTCCTTTCCGATTCTGGATTTGCGCCAGGGTGACCAGCAATTGCGACGTCTGCTCACGCTGATTGTCACGACCCCCGACCAGCAGGCCAAGGCCATCCCGCACCAGGGCCTCGGCCTGCTCCAGGTCACCCTCGTGTATCTGCACCAGGGCCAAATTGTCCAGCGCACGCGCACGCAGCAGCGCAGGCATGTCGTGCAGTTGCCTGTCGTCGACTTCTTGCAGCAAGCGCCTGGCTGTGGCGAAATCGTTGAGCCGTATCATCAGTTCGCTCAGACGCACCCGCAGGGCCTGGCGCGCCTGTGGGTCACCGGGCAGGTCCGAGTCGATGTGATTGAGGCTTTCATACAGCAGCGGCCCTACGGGCAACGAGGCGTCCGGACCGGAATCTCCGGCTTGGCCGAACACGCCGAGCAGCCAGTCCAGCACCACTTGCGAACGGGCGGCGGCAACGCGTGCGTTGTCGCGCTCAATGCGTACACGCTGGTTTTGCCACGTCACCACGGTAACACTGGCCGTGAGCAGACATATGGCAACGGTGGCAAAGGCCACACCCGCCCAGTGACGCTGGGTGAAGCGCCGAAGACGGTAGAAACGCCCGCCATCGCGTGCATGAACCGGATGTTTGCCACGGAAACGGGCCAGATCCTGGCTCAGGGTGGTGACGGTGGCGTAGCGTGCCTCGGGGTCGTCGGCCATGGCATGCCGGATGATGCAGGCCAGGTCGGTGGGTGCGACCTCGCCGGCCAAATGCTGCAAAAGCCGCCCCAGATTGTGGATGTCCGATGTGACGATGGGAAGCGCATGGGCACCCTCCGGCGGCATCCAACCGGGCGTGGCGGCATGCATGGTTCCTTTTTCCGGTGCATTGCTCAACATGCGTGCCACGCCGAAGTCGAGTACGCGCACGCGCCCTTCGGCATCCACGATGATGTTGGAAGGTTTCAAATCGCCATGCACGACCAGTTGGCGATGCGCGTAATCGACGGCATCGAGAATCTGCGTGAAAAGGTCCAGACGCGTGGAAAGATCCGGCTGATGCGCACGGCACCACGCCTCCAGCGGTTGGCCCTCGACCAGTTCCATGACCAGGTACATGTCGCCGTCGGCACTGATACCCCCGTCGAGCAGGCGGGTCAGCCCCGGGTGTTCCAGTCGCGCCAACAGGGCCCGTTCATGCTCGATGATCGCATCCGGAAGGCGGCGCTCACGACGCAATACCTTGATGGCCACTTTCTTTTCGAAGGCGCCGTCGTCGCGTTCGGCCAGATACACCCGCCCCATGCCACCATGCCCCAGCACCTCGCCCAGACGCCACGGCCCCAGTCGTGTTCCGGGTTCCAGCATGCCGTGGGTATCAGCCAGGTCGGCGGCCAGCATGGCCGGCCCCTGCTCCAGGGCATCCAGCCGCCCGGCATCGGCCAGCAACACCCGCAAACGCGCCACCAGGTCCGGATGTCCGGCTTCGTGTGCGCGCATCCAGGCCTCGCGTTCCACCTCATCCAGGATGGCAATGGCATCCAGTGCCTGCAGCAGGTCCCGTGGATCGGGCTCAATGGGCGATGAGGGCGTTGTCATCATGGACGTCCAGTTTGTTCGCCAGCCAGACTCTGGCCTTGAACCAGTCGCGGCGCACCGTGCGCTGGCTGACATCCAGCAGCTTGGCCGTCTCGTCTTCGCTGTAGCCGGCGAAATAACGGTAGTTGACCACGTTGACCAGCCGTGGATCGATTTCCTGCAGCTCGTTCAATGCGCTGTCGATGTCCAGTACCAGGGAGGCCTGCTGATGCATGCGTGCCTGAATGTCTTCATCGTGCATGTGCGCGACCTGATGGCGATCCCGTGCGGCCAGCCGCGAGCGGGCATGGTCGATCAGGATCTGGCGCATGGCCAAAGCACAGGTGTGCAGAAAATGGCGCCGGGACTGGACGCTCATACGGCTGCACTGGTGCAGTTTCAGGTAGGCCTCGTGAATGAGTGCCGTGGTGCATAGCGTCTCGCCGGCACCCAGGCGACGACGCTGGGCCTTGGCCAGGCGCCGAAGGTCGTCGAAAAGCAGCGGCAACAATTCGGCCATGGCGCTTTTGTCGCCCTGTCCGAGTCGATCCAGCAAGTCTTCCATGCGGGCGCCGTCCAACGGCGTCAGAACCTGTGTATCCATATCCCCTCACGTTTCCGTGCCCCTCTTCCTTCGATGGTAGTACATCCCCGGATCACACGATGTTGCCTTGGCGGTGCCGGTCTTCCACATGCCGGAGAGCGCCACCGGCACGGGCTGGCTGGCCGGTCACGGCTGGCACGCTGGCGAACGGCCGTCCGCTCACTTGCCAGCAACCCGCTGCAGGCCTTCCAGATCGAGGCTGTCGACCATTTGCTTGAGCTCTTCCAGACTGCCGGCATCTCCTTCAATCTTGATCTTGAAACGGTCGGCGAACAGGACACTGAATTGGCCGTGGTGACGCTGGTTGTCCCACTTTTCCTCAAAGTGCCGGTCTTCACGTGAATACGTTTTTTCGTAGCCCTGCTCGCTGCGGCTGGATGACTCTTCCCGCCCGGCAAGGGCCCGGGAGAATGCCATGGCTCCGCCCATGGTCGGCATGTCATGCAGCGTGAGCGTTGCCGTGCGTTTTCGATCGGCGTCGCGATAAGTGGCTTTGGCCATGGTCATTTCCATG
>CAZLDH010000183.1:0-4093 GCA_964558275.1 uncultured Chitinophagaceae bacterium | reverse complement strand
TGATTCGTCTTTGGAATCCAAGGGTGTCTCGGTCAGTATTTCCGATCGCGTTTATGATATTCCTCAAACCGGAGGGGAGAAATATCGTTTTTCTCAAAGACTAAAGCCCGGAACTTACAAATTTCAACTCGGCAGGGCAGAAAGTGACTATTTTCAAGTGAAAGCTAAGGAGTAAATTTATTCCGGCTCTCCCAGAAGCACGCCGGATACGTTCCAAAAGCTGTAACTATTTCCTTCAGGAGCCCCCTGAGGAATGGCAATGGTGGAAGTATGCCAGCCGGGCTTAAGATGCGGTAAAGGAATAAATACCGGGTTGGTAGTTGTTCCGGGACACCATCCTGAGCGACTGAAGTCGGAAGATGATAATCCGTTGGTAAAATTTCCTGAAGAAGGATTTTCTAATCGATAAGTAGCACAATCAGTACGCCATGGAATATAAGAAAATACTTTTTGTCCATCGATGAGTAAGGTGTTTAGCTTGGGATTAAATTCATCTCCTCCGCCCCATCCGCCATGACCGGTGCTGATGTAACGAAGTCGGAGATTTTTAATGCTGTCCGGGATAAATACCCTAACGCTGAGAGAATCATTTCTGAATAGTCTTCCATAATTTTGACCACTCATTTCTAAAATATTAAGTGTATTAAAGATAGATGAGACCCACCGGTGTGTGGAATCCTGTTTCCCCGGATAATAATTTAGTTTTAAAGATACCGTATGTCCTTTTTTATCATAGTTTCCAATATATGCACCAATCCATACATCCCCCTGAAGAAGGGGAGATAGATGGGTGACATCCTGTACATAGGTCACGGAATCTGCCCAATGGTAGCCATTTATTTTTACTTTATTGTTGTAAGCATTGACGCCAAAAGGTGTGTAAAACCGAATGAGTTCTACGGGAGGAGTATATTCAGCTGTCTTAATGATACCTTGATATTCGTTGCTGTCGTTGTCGGTATAGCGTGGTAAAACTTTAATTCCTTTTTCCAGGGCATCGAGAAAAGTAATCTTATCAGAAGTCGGAATAACAAATACACTACCTGTTCGGTCATAAGCATCTCCGTTGGAGTATTGCGTAATGGAAGCAAAAATGTTTCCGTGAAAATTTTTCGGTAAGTGTACTCTTTTAGCAATGATAGTACCGCCAGAGAAATGATAGATTTTTGAAAATTGATGTCCTTCCGGATTTTTATGGTCTGCACCGAAATTGATAACCTGATCTGTAAAAATTGGGATGGAAGTATATCTACTTTTTATAAGTAGAGCGTAAAAAGTAGCGTTGTTCACAATTTGTCCTATGATGGGAGAAGAAGATAAAGAATCCGGAATGCCGGAAGAAACTTTGGTCGCAAAAATTTCATGATTCCCATTTCTGACGATTTTCAAAACAAGTCCCTGATATGGAGCAATATTTGTGATAGGACTGCCTTTTAGCGGAGAATCGGTAGTGTACCAAATGTCTATTTGATTGGAGCGAATGACAAGATGCGCTTTATGACATAGAAATCCTGCAATTGTAGCGGTATCTTCAAGGAATTGGAGTTGCTGGAGTGAATCAAAAGCCTTTTTTTGGGTGAAGTATTTTCCTCGGGTATGAATAGTTTCAAAAATGGCTCTTTTACTAAAGTTAATAAATTTTTGTGTTTTGTTATTATTTTTTGTGACCAGATAGGCTATGTTATTATTTACGACAAGTTGTATAGGATGATTTCTTTTTACAACTTTTCCATGAGATTTTACTTTATAGGATATCACCCCCTGCTGTCCAAAAACGAATCGGGAACAAAAGAAGAAACAAAATATAAAAAATAAGGTAGTCCAAATCTTGTTGTTCATAAGAGTAGGGTTATGATTATAAAATTAATCTATAAAGCGAAGATACAGCTTCTTGCGTTTATATAAAGTGCGTAAAAGTGATGATTTTCTTACCTTATCGGAAAATATATAAAATATTTTACTTTGATTGATTGATTCTATTTCCCTAACTTCGCGGCGCTTAAAGTTCTTTAATAATAATATCATGATAAGCAGAAGAAATATCCGAATCAAAGTAATGCAAAATTTGTATGCATTAGAGGCGTTAAAAACATCAGATGAAGCAGAACAAAGCCGAAAAATAAATACGGCGCAACAGCATGTTGAAAAAGATTTGAATGATAGTATTCTGGCCTTTGTTCATCTGTTGTATATCATGCAGGAAATTTCCGAATATGCGGATAAGGATGCACGACAGAGAGCAGCCAAAAGATTACCTACAGCGCAAGATTTACATGTGGATACAAAACTGGCTCATAGCCAATTTGTAAAGATCTTAAAGGGAAATGAGAATTTTCAAATCAGAGTGAAAGATGCACTGCTTGAAAAAAGGACAGATCGGGAATTTATTAAATCACTCTATGGTCGTTTAATTAAGACCGAAGCTTATGAAAATTATGTTGCCACAGAAAAGGGGAATAAAAAAGCAGATGTAGAAATTCTAAAGGAATTTTTTGCTGTGCTGCTTTTTGATGATGAAGATTTTGAACAATTTATGGATGATTTATATCTGCAATGGCAGGATGATATTTCCATGATGGAGATTTTGATTTCCAATTTCCTTAAAAAACCAAAGAGCTTTAATTTTAGAAGCCTGGTGAGTTATGAAAAAAGAGAATATGCGACGGAGTTAATCAGAACAGTAATAGAAAAACAGGATTATTGCAGAGAGTGGATTAAACCCAGACTTAAAAATTGGGATCCGGAGAGAGTGGCTATCATTGATATGTTGTTATTGCATATGGGCGTGTGTGAATTTCTTTATTTTCCGACAATTCCGCCGAGAGTGACCATTAACGAATATATAGATTTGGCAAAAGAATATAGCACAGAACAAAGTGGACAATTTATTAATGGGGTGTTGGATAATATTTTGAAAAAGTTAAAAAATGAGGGAAAACTGAATAAAGTGGAAAGAGCTCATTAATAAAATTTAAATTAGTTACTTTTGCGCTGTGGAAAGAATTTTTTATATAAAAATATGGATGATTGGCTGTGCAGCTGCTCTGCTTTTTCTTTCTTGCAATGGAAATACAGCCCAAAGTAAGAAAGCAGCGGATATGAGTCAACTTGACTTAAATCATTCATTAACAAAAAATCCTGACAATTATCCTGTTATTACAGTAGCAGATTCTTTACAAGAATTTGGTAAGGTGCGTCAGGGAAATGTAGCTTTATATACTTTTGCTTTTCAGAATACAGGAAGTAAGCCTTTGGTTATTGATAAAATCAATTCTACCTGTGGGTGTACGATTCCTCATTTCTCAAAAGCGCCCATAGCTCCGGGGGAATATGGGAAGATAGAAATTGCTTTCCATAGTGCAGGTTTGTCCGGAAGGCAGATCAAACCTGTTTTTATTCATGCAAACACCCAACCTGAGTTATCTCAGTTGACCATTGCCTGTAATGTGACTGCTCCCAAGAAAGATAGTTTATAATTTTTTTATTCAATTTTAAAAACCAGTATAGAGATGACGTATCAAATTTTAGACATTTTATTAATGGCTCCTTCCGGTGGCGGTGAAGGAGGAGGCGGTTTGTCCTTTATTTTTATTGCTGCCATGTTGTTGATTATGTGGCTGTTTATGATTAGACCGCAATCAAAAAAAGCCAAAAAACAAAAAGCTTTTAACAAAGCTATCCAAAAAGGGGATCGTATTGTAACTATTGCCGGAATTCATGGTCGTATTAATAAAGTAAACGATGATGATACTTTACAGTTGGAAGTAAGTCCGGGTTCTTACATGACCATTGAGCGCTCTGCCATTAGCATGGAATTCACTCAGGGAATGGAGAAAAGGAAAGAAAACGCTGCTGCTCCAGCAAAAAAATAATGAAAATTATTGGTGTTACCGGAGGTATTGGTTCAGGGAAAACAACGGTTTGTAAAATGTTTGAAACGTTGGGAATTCCTGTATATTATGCTGATGAAAGAGCACAAATGCTCATGCAGCACAATAGCAAGGTGAAGCAGGGAATTAAAAATCTGTTAGGTGAGGAGGCTTATGATTCTAACGATGGTTTGAATAAAGGTTTTATTGCAAAACAGATTTTT
>CAZLDH010000182.1:0-4144 GCA_964558275.1 uncultured Chitinophagaceae bacterium | reverse complement strand
CCTTTGTGGAATAATTATAGAGGCATTTTGTTTTTTTAAATTGCGAAGTTGGGGACAATACTACTATTGAAATTGAAAAAATAATGGCAGCAAATCCTAGAAGGATAGAGACAATTAAAGTGTCTATTGATTTTCCAAAGACTGCACCTACAGACCAAAAAGCAAAAGAAATTCTGGAATCTGCAGCTAGAAATTGTCCAGTCGCCAAAAGCATACACCCGGAAATTCACCAGGATATTCAGTTTCATTGGTACAAATAAGGTTGTTGGACACAATTAAACAAAATAGAACATTGATTGAAATCATAAAAGAGAAGGAAAAACTTTTTCTAAAATATTATTCGAATTATGTACCTAATTGGATTGAGGAAAAACTACATTCTGATGACATTTTCACAATTAAAGGAGTTTTTCACGTCAATAAAGAAAATTTAAATAAAGGAGAAGAAACCGATTTTGAAGATCCTGAATATTACTTCAAAATCGGTTCTTTAACACAAAACTATTTTCAGATTGATAGTTCCGTTTTTGATTTAAAAAATGATTTTTTCTTCCATAAGGACATAGACATAAGCAAAAAACATTTTATTGTAGAATCAAAAATATCTCTTTTAAAGCAAATTGATAAACACGTATCTGAACCTGTTTATATTGGCGGAAACAAAGAAGGCATTTTGCCTTACGAAACTTTTGAGCGATTAATAAAAACGTTTCCCAGCTCACACGAAATCAAACTTTATCGCCAAGCGAAAGTCACTTCAATACTAAGAGATTATTTCGAAAACGTCAAAGATAAAGAGTCCCAATATCATTCCTATATCAACAAGAAAACGCCTTTTTATAAAAGCAACTTAAGAAAAATATTCAAGGATAGTGAAATAAAAAAATACGAAACTTTACTCGTGCGACTCAAAAAAATGTTGAAAAGTGAAGACAATTTCAGTGAAAAACAATGGCAAGATGAAATCCTTCAAATCATATTGTTATTATTCCCAAAGTATGTAGCAGTATTTGATGAAGTTACATTTAGAGATGACTATAACAACAAAAAGAGAAAATTAGATTTCGGGTTAATTGATTTTATGGGGAATTTAGATGTGGTGGAAATTAAAATCCCCTTTGAATCCTCTATTGTAACCAAAGGGCAATATCGAGATAATCATATTCCTAAAAGAGACTTATCAGGAACTGTAATGCAAATCGAAAAGTATATTTTTTACTTAAACAAAATTGGTGTGAAAGGAGAAAATAAACTAACTAAAAAATACAAAGCTGAATTACCTGAGGGTTTAGAAATAAAAATTACAAACCCAAACGGAATAATTATTATGGGACGTGATAACAACCTAGAAAAACAACAATTAGCAGATTTTGAGATTATTAAACGGAAGTATAAAAATATTATTGATATATTCACTTATGATGATTTATTACGTCGTTTAGAAATAACTGGATAATCCGGAGGTCATTGTGCCACCCATTCCGGTGATACTGTGCCACTCATTCCGGGAATCATTGTGCCACTTTGGTGGATAAAATTCCGGAGGCCACTGTGCCACTTTAAAGAGATGTTTAAGTATTTCGTTATAAACACGAAAATGGCAGGAAAACGCTTAGACATCATGGATTTAAAACAATTAATTTCATTTAAGAACAAAGGTTATAGTAACCGTAAAGTGGCCACTGCTTTAGGAGTAAGTCGCAATACGGTAAACAACTATGTACGATTATTTGAGGCTCATCATTTCAGCTATAAAGAGCTTTTAAGACTGGATAAAACCTCTTTGCAAGAATTATTTCCGTCCCAATCGGAGATTGATTCTTATCGCTATAAACAACTGGTATCTTACTTTCCTTATTTCTCTAAAGAATTAAAGAAGCCAGGCTGTACACTTCAAATTCTTTGGCAGGAGTATTTAGCAAAACATCCGGATGGATACAAACACAGCCAGTTTAACTACTATTTTAGCCGTTGGTGCAACAAGGTAAAAGTCAGTGGAAAGTTAGCGCATAAAGCGGGAGAAAAAGTATTTATAGATTATACAGGAAAGAAACTACCTGTGATAGATAAATCGACTGGCGAGGTAGAAGAAGTGAATGTTTTTGTAGGTATCCTTCCTTGTAGTCAATATACTTTTGTCAAAGCCTGCCGCACACAGAATAAGGAAGATTTTATCTCTGTGATGACAGACTGCTTGGAGTATTTTGAAGGGGTTCCCTTAGCCATCATTTCAGATAACCTAAAATCTGCGGTAAGCAGAACTCATAAATATGCTCCTTCCATCAATAAAACGTTCAAAGATTTGGGGCTTTATTACGACTGCGAGATAGCCCCTACCAGGCCCTATAAGCCAAAGGATAAGGCATTAGTAGAAGGAGCTGTTAAATTGGTTTATCAACGTATTTTCTATCCGCTGAATAAACATGATTTTTTCAGTTTATCTGAACTCAACAAGGCTATTGCCGACTTGCTGGAGCAGTATAACGATTACAAGTTTGCACAGAGAGATACTACTCGCAGACAAGCGTTTCTTTCCATTGAAAAAAAACATCTACAACTCCTTCCGGCTCACCGATATGAGATCAAATATTTTAAAAGAGCCAAAGTACACAAAATGGGATATATCCTTTTAAATGAAGACAAACATTACTATAGTGTCCCTTACAGGTTCACAGGCAAGCAAGTGGAAATTCATTATACTGCTGATACTGTTGAAGTTTTTTATAATAAAACACGCATTGCATTGCATCAAAGAAATTACCGACCCGGTAAATACACCACCATTACAGACCACCTTTCCAGCGCACATAAAGCATATTCGGAATGGAATCTTGACTTCTTTCAGAAAAAGGCAGCACGCATAGGACCTTCTACAGAAACTTATGTAACAGAGCTAATATTAGAAAAGAACTATCCGGAGATGGGATACAGGCAAGCTCATGGGATTACGGTATTGAAACGACAATATCCGACTACTCGTATTGAAAATGCTTGCAAGCTTGCTTTACAACAACCCCGAAGAACATATCATATTATCGAAAACATCCTAAAAAATAAACTTGACGAATTGGGCGAACCAAGTTCCGAGCAACTCTCCATCCCCTTACATGAGAATATCAGAGGGAAAAACAACTATCATTAAACTTTTATTTTTCAATCATTCAAAAAAACACCAATGAATACACAAACCACCATCGAAAAGATGAAACAAATGAGGCTCACCGGTATGAGCGACCTCTACCACCAAAGTCTTCAAAAGAACCTGTATACTGATTATACTACGGATCAGTTTTTAGCCCTGCTGATAGATACCGAATGGGAATATCGTCAAAACAGGAAAATACAAAATCTGGTGAAGAAGGCTCGTTTTAAACTATCTGCTTCTGCTGTCGATATAGATTATACAGCACGTAGGAATCTGGATAAAAATACTTTTGAACGATTGCTCTCTCTGGGCTTTATTCGAGAATCTGAAAATATCATTATTACCGGAGCCTCCGGTGTAGGAAAGAGTTATCTGGCTCAGGCTATTGGGCACGCTGCCTGCCACCAGAGCATAAAAACCTATTATACCTCCTCGGCAAGATTAGCAGAAGATGTTCAACTGGCTAAAATAGAGGGAACCTACATCAAGCTACTGAAAAAGATAAGAAAAATAGACTTGCTCATTATAGACGACTTTGGACTCCACAGCATCAATGACAACTACCGACAGGCACTTATGGATATCTTGGAAGACAGATACGATAGAACTTCTACTATTGTCACTTCACAAATCCCTGTATCTGCCTGGCATGAGATGATTGGTGAAGGTACAATAGCGGATGCTATCCTGGATCGGTTAGTGTACTCCTCTCATCGAATAGAATTAAAGGGAGAATCAATGAGAAAAAATAAACAATTGAAAGGCTAATTTTTTAACTTTGTCAAATCTTAAACAGCTCTGAAAAAAGTGGCACTATATCACCGGAATCACTGGCACTATATCACCGGAATATGCATGATTGTGTTCTCTTTTAAAATTTTGAAGCCGAGCTGTTTTCTTCTAATTTCTTCTTTTCTTTTCTCTTCACGCTGTTTCTCTATTGTATCAAGTGATTTTTGTGCCTTATCAGCTTGTTCAGAGTTAGGAAATTTTGCAATT
>CAZLDH010000181.1:0-4178 GCA_964558275.1 uncultured Chitinophagaceae bacterium | reverse complement strand
GCCTATAAGCAGGCTGTTACCAGGTTGTCGAAGACACTGAAGTTGAAGGTGGAAAAAAGACAAACCAAAGGGTTGATATATAAGTATATTGCATCCTGTTTTAAAGCGATGCATGAAGATGAGAAAGCAGATAAATATTTAAAAATGGCAAACGATTTGTTACAAACTAAAAATATAGCACCTTCCATTCCGACCAAAATATAAAACGAATATATGAAAAAAATATCACATATAATTCTCCCGTTACTTTATTTGGGGTTGTTTATATTAAGTAGCTGTCATACATCCCAAAAGGCAGTGAATAGTGAAAAGGAATATTCTTTTGAGAATATGAATTGGTCTCCGGAAAAAGTTGCCTGGGCAATAGAGAATAGACAGATTGATTACCATACGTTGTCTGCCCGTCTTCATATAGACTTTAAATCTGAAGAAAAAGAATTTAATAACGTGACAACCTACCTTCGGATGAAAAAAGATAGTGTAATATGGTTGTCTGTTCGCCCTTTTTTAGGAATAGAAATGCTGCGGATATTTATCACACCTGATAGTATTAAAATACGAAATAACATAAAAGGAAGAACAATTGTTCGTGGCTCAGAAGATTTTGCCGACATCTTGCATGTTCCTTTTGCGTTTTCAGCAGTTCAATCACTCATTATGGGAAATCCAAAGCTGGCGTTGGGGGAAAAGAAAAATATAGAGATTGATAGCACTACAATTCATGCACAATTTCCCGGAAAGTTGGTTCAGCGCTCCTTTGAGTGGACAAAAAAAGGGTTTCTTTTGAGAAAAAGTTATTATAAAGAGACCAATGGAAATAAATATGCGGAGCAGAATTTTGAGGATTATAAAAAATTTAAAGTAGGACAGGTCTCATTGAAAAGAAATATTATAGTTGAAGCTGAAAAGAAAATAAAGGTTCATCTTTCATTTGATAAAGTCAAATTTAATGTGCCGGTGACCTTTCCTTTTTCTTAAATAAAACAAAGCGCTAAAATGCAAAGATTTATTCTTTTCTTTGTAGCTCATTTTTAGCATCAGGATGTAAATAGTTATTTTTGCAGAAATTTATGAAAATTCGGAATATTCGATATACAAGTTTTGTCCTTCATCTTTTGGTGCTGGCTTCCCTTTTTGTGACGGCGGGTGCACAAGATATTTCTCAAAGAAGGGAATCGTTGGAAAAACAGCGTGGTCAGTTACAAAAAGAAATAAGAAGTGTAAGCAACGGGCTGAAGCAGGTTCGTTCTTCAAGGCATGAGAAAGCCACCGAATTGCGTGTGATACAGAATAAGTTGGAGCTGCGTAACAAACTTATTAAGAATCTAAATTCTGAGATTTCACTCATTAATCAGAATATTCAGAAAGCAGGAAAAAATATAGCACGTGTTCAAAAAAAATTAGACACCTTGAGGTCTGAGTATGCGAAGATGGTGGTTTACGAATATAAAAATCGAAACAACTATAATACGCTTTTCTTTATTCTTTCTGCCAATAGTTTTAATGATGCACTTAAAAGGTTTCAATATTTACGACAATACCGCCAATATAGAGATCATGAGGCAGAGCGGATTAAAAGGATTGAGCAGGAAATGAAGGATAAATTGGAGGAGTTGAAGGAAATGAAGACGAAGCGCAGTGCCTCTCTAGCTTCTGCGAAGCAGCAAAAAATACGATTCGTACAGGAAAAAGGCGTCAAAGATTCTATCATAAAAACACTTAAAGTGAATGAACAGGATTTGGAGCGTAAGATTGCTGCCAAGAAAAAGGAATCCAGAGCATTGAGCAGGAAAATTGTAGAGGTTATTAGAAAACAGATTGAGATTGCCAGGCGAAAGGCTGCTGAAGAAGCCCGAAGGAAAGCTATTGCAGAAGCCCGAAGAAGAGCTGCATCCGGGGAATCAGAGGAAGGAAATAAAGGAGAAGCCTCGGCGGATAGTGCTTATCTGGCTGCCGGTGAGTCGGAGGCAGTGGGATCTAAAAGTATATTGAATACCACCCCCGAAGCAAAAGCTTTGTCTGCCAGCTTTTCAGCTAATAAAGGAAAGTTGCCTTGGCCGGTGTCTCATGCTGTGGTATCAGGATTGTTTGGCGTCCATCAGCATGCCGTTTTGTCAAATATAACCGTGGATAATGATGGTGTTATTTTGCAGACAAATGCGGGCGCTACAGTTCGATCCGTCTTTAAGGGGGAGGTAGTTGCTGTTAGACGAATATCTGAAAGATGGCTGGTCATTGTCAGACACGGAGAATATTTTACGGTTTATGCAAATTTAGCTGCTGCAACAGTAAGTGGAGGAGATCATATAGGAACAGGACAACCTATTGGATTGGCATATACCAATCCAGCTAGTGGAGAAACGAAATTGGACTTTAAAGTGTATAGAGGTAAAAATCCGGTAAATCCATTACAATGGTTAGCCGGTAATTAATGCAAAAGCAGGCTAGAGGATAGGTTCCCTAACTCGCTTTGGTTTTTTAAAAGGTCTTAATAGATTATTCCGGTAGCAGTTCTGCTCGTTGGTTTTGGATTGCCTCCTTATATAATTTTTCGTATTGTGGTATGATATGATGAATGTCAAAATTTTGAGCATGAACGTATGCTTGATGTCTGAATTTATTCAGTCTGTCTTCATCAGATAAGATGTGAATGGCGTTTTTTGCCATATCATCAATATCACCTACCGGACTCAGAAAGCCGGTTTCTCCATGAATATTAATTTCCGGTAATCCTCCGACTCTTGAAGATATAACAGGCACTTCACTGGCCATGGCTTCTAATGCAGCTAGTCCAAAGCTCTCATATTGAGAGGGTAGTAGAAATAAATCAGTACAGCTCATAAGAGCTTCTAGCTTCTCTTGTTTTCCTAAGAAGTGGATGTCGTTACAGATGCCGTATTCTCTACAAAGATTTTCCACTTTTGGACGCTCGGGACCATCTCCAATGAGTACAAGTTTAGAAGGTAAAGCGTCATTTATTTTTTTAAAAACACGTACTACATCCAAGGGGCGCTTTACCGGGCGGAAGTTAGAGACATGTAATACTATTTTTTCGCCATTGGGTGCAAGCGTATTGCCACATGGAGTTGTATGGTCATGTGGTTTAAACCTTTTGGTATCTATAAAGTTATAGACTACATCAATCTCTTTTTCAATTCTAAAATGTTTTAAGGTCTCTTGTCTTAAATTTTTTGAAACAGCAGTAATCTTATCTGATTCATTGATGGAGAAGGAAACGATGGGGGCGTAGGTTTTGTCTTTTCCAACTAGGGTGATGTCAGTACCATGAAGCGTTGTGATAACGGGTAGATGTTTCCCCCTTTTTTCTAAAATTTTTTTTGCCATAAAGGCGGTAGAGGCATGTGGAATAGCATAATGAACATGCAGCAAATCTAATTCGTTGTTGAGTGCAACATCTACCAAAGTGCTGGATAATGCAGATTCATAGGGTGGATAATCGAAGAGGGGATAAGTGGGTACTTGCACTTCATGATAAAAAATGTTGGAACGAAACCGATCCAACCGTACCGGCTGTTGATAGGTGATAAAATGAACCTGATGTCCTTCATCAGCTAAAGCTTTTCCTAACTCTGTTGCGAGAACACCACTTCCTCCGTAGGTGGGATAACAAACTATTCCTATGCGCATGGTAAATCCTTTTTTATAAAATTTCCACAAAGGTATTGTATAATAGACACAATACCTTTGTGGAAATTAAAGATTTATCAATGCTTTTGGTTTCTTTTTTTCTTTTTAGGTGGATTGTTCTTTTTTTGTTTATTCTTTTTAGCCCAGGTGTCTCTAAGGGTTACGGTTCTATTGAAAACGATGTTTTCAGCCGTGGTATCTTCATCAACATTAAAATAACCTTTACGGAGAAATTGATATCCTTCGCCCGGTTTTGCATGTGTCAGATTTTCTTCAATGTATGCCTTAGGAAGCACTTGTAAAGATTCAGGATTAAGTGCTTCTTGTAGTCCTTCACCTTCTATGTCCGAGTCTGCCGGTGCTTCATCTTTAAAGAGCCTGTCATATAATCTAACTTCTGCAGTTTTGGCATGTGGGATACTCAGCCAATGAATTGTTCCTTTTACTTTGATTCCGCTTGTATCATTATGACTTCGGCTTTCCGGATAATAGGAAGCCTCTATTTCTTGAATGTTTCCTTCTTCATCTTT
>CAZLDH010000180.1:0-4179 GCA_964558275.1 uncultured Chitinophagaceae bacterium | reverse complement strand
CTTCTCAAAAAGTTCTGGATGTGTCCAGTTTGTATCAAAATAACGGCTATCTTTTCTTTAAACTGACGCCGGTAGAGACTTCTATATATAATGATACGATCGATTATGAAATGCGGATGGTTGAAGGACCTCAAGCAGATATTAATAGAGTGACTATTTCGGGGAATACCAAAACAAACGGGCATGTAGCACGGAGAGAATTACGAACTATTCCCGGACATAAATACAGCCGTCAGGATGTGATTCGTACCATGCGGCAGTTACGTCAATTAGGTTTCTTTGATCAAACAAGCATAAAACCCGACATTATTCCACATCCGCAGGATGGAACCGTAGATATTGGTTGGAATGTGAAAGAAAAACCTGCAGATAAATTGGAATTATCAGCCGGTTGGGGAGGTTATTTTGGGCTGACAGGAACAATAGGAATGTCCTTTAACAATTTCTCTTTGCGGAATATATTTAATTGGGATGCTTGGAAACCCTTGCCTACAGGAGACGGACAACAGCTTTCTGTAAGGTTACAATCCAATGGAAAATATTACAGTTCTTTTAATGTAAGTTTCATGGAGCCTTGGTTTGGTGGAACCAGTAGAAACCCTTTTAGTGTCTCTTATTATCATAACAAGTTTAGTAGTCCTACTGGTTATAGAGGATATATCCCCATTTTTAATAATGATTCCTATATGAAAACTACCGGAGTGAATGTTTCTTATGGGAAGCAACTGCATTGGCCGGATGATTATTTTAGTTTAACTTTCAGATTGGGATTTGAGCAGTTTAAACTGAAAGATTATCATCGGGATCCTGTGTTTTACAGAGCCGGTCTTTCTACCGGAGTGTCAAACAATATAAATGTGAGGATTACTTTAGATCGAAATTCTACTGATCGCCCGGATTTCCCGACACGAGGTTCTCATTTCTTTCTATATGCGCAGTTAACACCGCCTTATTCCATGTTTGATGATAGAACCAATTATGATGATTTAACGGCACAAGAGAAGTTTGATTTTATAGAGTATCAAAAATATCGCTTTTTAGGAGAGTGGTATTTCCCTCTTGGACAACCACATGGTAAAAATCATAAAACTTTCGTGTTGAAGGCAGCAGTTAAATTGGGATTTGTTGGGCGATACAATGCAAATGTTCCCTTATCTCCTTTTGAACGTTTTGAACTTGGAGGAGATGGCATGAGTAATTATGCCTATTATGGAAAAGAAATTATTTCTCAAAGAGGTTATCCGGTTTATTATACTTCAGATCCGACCGTCAACCCGGAGAATAGCAATCCCCCTCCGGGATATGAAGGTTTTACCATATTCAATAAATATACATTGGAACTTCGTTATCCAATTAGCTTGAATCCAAGTTCTACTATTATTGCACTTGCGTTTGTAGAGGCTGCCAATGGATATAATGGGATTAAAGAGTATAATCCTTTTGAATTGAGAAGATCGGTAGGGCTGGGCATGCGTTTCAAATTGCCTATGTTTGGCTTGCTTGGATTTGATTATGGTTTGGGTATTGATAGATTAAGAAAGGGAGCCGGTTTGAAAGATGCGACCAAATTTAGCTTTATGTTAGGATATGAGCCTAAATAATGGAATAACTTTTGATTAGAGAAATGATTGAAAATGCTATATTATGAAAAAAATTGTTTTAATCTCCCTGCTTTTGTTGTCCACTGTTGCAGTTGTAAATGCACAGCGCTATGCAGTGATAGATTCTAAATACATATTGGAGCATATGCCGGCATATGAAGATGCACAGGCAAAATTGGATCAGATAGCAGAGCAATGGCAACAAGAAGTAGATTCGAAATTTGAAAAGGTAGATAAATTGTATCGTGATTATGATGCTGAGAAAGTAATGTTGTCAGAAAGTCTCAAAAAGAAGCGGCAGGATGAAATCATGCAGTTAGAAAAAAAGGCACAGAAATTGCAAAAAGACTATTTCGGATATCATGGGAAGTTATTTAACAAGAGGAAAGAACTGATTAAACCCATCCAAGATAAGATTTATGATGCCGTGCAAAAACTGGCAGCAAATAAGATGTATGATTTTGTTTTGGATAAAGCCTCAGGCGTAACTGTGTTCTATGCAGATCCGAAATTGAACAAGAGTGATGAAATTTTAAAAATTCTTAACCTTAAAAAATAACAAGAAAGATGTATTTTTGCTTCCTTTGCAATTGTTATTTATGAAATGAACCAAAATACATCTTGTTATTGATTATTAACTTTATCTTTTATTAAAAATGAAAAACACAATGAAAAAAGTAGCTATTGTAGCGGCCTTTGTATTGGTAGCCTCTTTGAGTGCTATGCAGGTGAATGCCCAAACGAAAATAGGGTATGTGAATATGCAGGAAATTATTATGGATATGCCCGAAACAGCTCAGGCAGATTCCTCCTTGCAGGATTTTCGTAATGATTTAATTGAACAAGCGAGAGGTATGAGATCGGAATTTCAGACTAATGCGCAAGCTTTTATTAAAGATAGTTTATCGATGAGTGATGCAATAAAAGAAGTAAAACGCGAAGAATTACAGGGACAGCAACAGCGTATTGCAAAGTTCCAACAAACTATACAGCAAAAACTTTCTCAACAACAGCAAAAGCTTTATCAACCTATTATTACCAAAGCACAAAACGCTGTTAATACAGTTGCTGACGCAAAAGGTTATACTTGGGTCTTTAATGATACCGGAAATGGAAGTATTCTTCTTGTAAAACCGGAAGGAGAAAATTTAACAGATGCTGTTAAAGCAAATTTGGGCATTGAATAAAATACCTTTTAAATCTATAAAAAAAGCTGTTCGTCATATGCGAACAGCTTTTTTTGTTCCTAAAAACGAAACCAGGGATGAAGCCCTAAATTCACTCTAAAGGGCCATGGGATAGCCGCAATAATCAAAATAAAGGCGATGCCAAAGAATATTAAGGCGGTGCGATGCTTTTTGCGATCTACAGAAGTCTTTTTGAGTAGAGAATTTCCCAGATGAGTTATAACAAGTGCTATAATCATCATGAGACTGTGTTCCATAGTAAAAAAACGTAGTAAATCGTTTTTCATCATTGCGCCAATATTGCCGCTCCAGTTTTTATACCACCCCCCAATAAAGTATAAAATAATTCCGATAAGGAATTGGATATCCATGCTTATCATAAAGATTAGGTTCCAGAGGCGATCTTTTTTGACATAATTTTTGTGTCCGGATAAACCGGCAATAGCTCTGATAATGCTCACTAAAACTGCTATCAAGATAATCCAGCGAACCCAGGAGTGTAAGAAAATTAAGAAGTTGCTCATAGTTAAAAATTTTGAAACAAAACTAATCTTTAATGAGATAGAAAAAAAATCTACTGAAATATAAACCGTAATGTGATTCCTGCTTCTGTATTTGATAAAGGATAGGAGGTAGAGACAAAGGGGGTTGTGGCTCTTTTGTTATAAAAGAAATGCAGGTTAAACCGGTTATTGATGACATAATCTATAGATGGAGATATCGTAATAACTGTACGACCATTAGTAGGTATGAGCAAGTCTGCATCTAAGCGGTTGTTCATGGTTTTACTATCCCTGTATCCTAGGTCTAATCTAAAGTTAAGATCATTTTGGAGCTTTTTCTTTCCGCCAATGTGAAAGGGCATAGGAAAGTTTCGAATGCGATACCCTGCACCAAAAGTGATTTGCGTGGAGCGTACTTCAGTAAGCTGGTAATCTATAAGGCTGAGTGTTAATGTACGTGCTTTTCCGTAACTGAAGCTAATGTTTAAATTATTATTAAAAGTTGCATCAATACCAATTAGCGGACTGAGTTGCTCACTTATTGTAATATTGGGTACTCGGAAATACGGGATATAATTGCCTGAAGTAGTATCAATAAAACCCGGAAAGCCTAATTGAAGAGGATCTTTAAATAACAAGGAAGAAGAGAAATTATTCATACTCAATGTGGACGTATAGCTGTTAGAGATTGTAAGGTTGGTGATAAAATCACTTAAGAATGGGAGGTTGCCCAAACCATTGTATTTGATAGACCAGTTTGGAAAAGGTTTTATACTTGAAAATGGGTTTTCCTTTATGCCTGTAACCGCCTTTCCCATAAGTGGAATTGAATGAGGATCCTCTCCCTGATATGCGGCTAAAAAGGCAGGGATCAGAACATCTTCTGCA
>CAZLDH010000179.1:0-4238 GCA_964558275.1 uncultured Chitinophagaceae bacterium | reverse complement strand
ATTAAATTATTAATCTATTAAATATTTTAATTAAGTTAATTAAAATATTTAGTTTAAAAACTAATAATTATTATTTTATTTATTTAAAATATAATAGTAAATAAAGTTAATATTGAAATATGATATTACTACAAATTAAATATTGTAACTCTAATTTATTTTATCATGATGAGTAAATTATCTAATATTATGTATTATTATTTATAATATTTATTCGATATTTTGATGATTTTATTTTTAAAGTAAAATCCCCTACCCCTTATTTTTAGTCAAAAAATGAGGCTAAAAACAGTCATTATGGATATTCTATTTCTATTATTAGGTAATACTAAAAATAATATTTACAGAAATAATATTTTGCGTACGAACGATTTTTTCGTTACTTTATAAATATGGTGTAAGCGCTAAAGAGAGTAAAGAAAAATTATAATGGTTCAAAATTGTTATTAACTTTGCAACTCGATTTTTAATTATATATTATATATTATGGATAAATCATCTTTTGATTTTGGAATGATTGGATTGGGAGTAATGGGAAGAAATTTCCTACTCAATATGGCCGATCACGGATTTTCAGTAGCCGGCATGAACAGAAGTGCAGGAAAAGTAGAACTGCTAAAACAAGAAGCAGAGCCCGGAGTAAAGGTAGATGGAACTACCGATTTAAAGGAATTTGTTGCTGCCCTAAAAGCACCTCGTTGTATCATGCTACTTGTCAAGGCGGGAGAAGCGGTGGACGACATGATTGAAAAATTATTGCCTCTTACCGAAGAAGGTGACATTATTATAGACGGGGGAAATTCACATTTTACCGATACGCGTCGCCGAATAGCTTATTTAGAAGGTAAAAATCGGCATTTCATGGGAATGGGTGTTTCAGGTGGTGAAGAAGGTGCTCGTCGTGGCCCAAGTATCATGCCCGGAGGCGACAAGAAAGCGTGGGAAAGAGTAAAACCAATGCTTGAAGCAGTTTCTGCTAAAGTGGATGGTACACCTTGTGTTTCCTATCTTGGGAAAGATGCTGCAGGACATTATGTTAAGATGGTACACAATGGAATAGAATATGCCATCATGCAGATGATTAGCGAGACTTACCTGCTTATGAAACGCGGTTTAGGGCTGAATAATGACGAACTTTATGAAGTATATAAAGATTGGAATGAAGGGGTATTAAAATCTTTCTTGGTAGAGATTACCCGCGATATTTTCTTGCAAGAAGACGATAAAACAGATCACAGGCTTATTGATGTCATCTTAGACAAAGCTGGAGCTAAAGGAACAGGAAAATGGACTTCACAGGATGCCATGGACTTACATTTCCCGGTGCCAAGTATTGATATTTCTGTTTCTATGCGTGATCTTTCTTCCTATAAAGATCTTCAACGAGAAGCAGCCAAGCTATATGATACCCAAGATACTGTTATTGAGGGAGATAAGGATGCTTTCATAAAAAAAATACATGACGCCCTATACTTTGGCGTATTGATGTGTTATGCGCAAGGCATGGGGATGCTCAGAAAAGCCTCTGCCGACTTAGATATGGATATTCCGCTATCTGAAGTAGTAAAAATATGGAGAGGCGGCTGTATTATCCGTTCCGTACTTTTGGATACTTATTGGAAAATTTACAACAGAGATCCGGAAATGTCTAACCTTTTGCTTAGTGAAGAAGTAGCTCCTATGGTCAGAGAAAATGTAGGCAGTACCAGAGAGGTGATTGCAACAGCTTCTAAAGCGGGATATGCTGTTCCTGGATTATCCTCTGCCCTATCTTACTTTGATGCTTTCAGAAGGGATAAATCTCCCGTAAACTTAATTCAGGCGCAAAGAGATTATTTTGGATCTCATACTTATGAACGTATAGATGAAGAAGGCAGCTTCCATACCGAATGGGATGGGTCTGCCAAGTAGTTCATTTTAACCAATTTTTATGTCAAAAACACAGAATAGTCGCCCCCCTGCTTCCATGGTTTTTATCTTTGGAGGCAGTGGTGACTTAAACCATAGAAAACTTACTCCGGCACTTTATAATCTCTTTTTAGATGATTATTTACCGGAGCACTTTTCAATAACGGGCTTATCCCGTTCAAAGATTACAAATAAAGATTACCACAATCATTTATTAAAAGGGATTAAATCTTTTTCCAGAAGAAAAGAGGAAGGCATTGACCAATGGGACAAATTTTCAAAATATGTCAATTATATCTCTTTAGACGCTTCTAAAAGTAGCGACTACAAACTTATTTCCGATGAAGTAAAAAAGAAAGAACAAGAATGGGGTAGCCATCCAAATGTTATTTTTTATCTGTCGGTAGCCCCACAATTGGTACCCGTTATTGCCAATAATCTGCGAAAACTACCCCTATGTAAAGACACAGAATATACCCGAATCGTTGTTGAAAAGCCCTTTGGTCATGATTTAAATAGCGCCAAATCGCTTAATAAAACCCTATTAGAAACCTTTAAGGAAGAGCAGATTTTTAGAATTGATCACTATCTGGGTAAAGAAACCGTTCAAAACATATTGGCTTTCCGATTTGCTAATGCACTCTTTGAACCATTATGGAATAGAAATTATATAGAACACGTACAAATAACAGCTTCTGAAACCGTAGGTGTAGAAGGGCGTGGAGGATATTACGATCATGCAGGCGCATTGCGAGATATGGTACAAAATCATATACTACAACTACTTTGTATGGTAGCAATGGAACCTCCTGTTTCTTTTACTGCTGATGAAATTCGAAATAAAAAAACAGACGTCCTAAAAGCTATTCGCAGAATTAATAAAGATGAAGTGGATAATGTGGCTGTTCGCGGTCAATATGCAGAAGGTTGGGTAAAAGGCAAAAAAGTAAAAGGCTACAGAGAAGAAGATAAGGTAGATGACCAATCTAATACCGAAACCTTTGCTGCACTGAAATTTAATATAGACAACTGGCGTTGGAAAGGTGTGCCTTTTTATGTCAGAACCGGAAAATGCATGAATGATAAGACGACCCTTATCACCATGCAGTTCAAACAGGCACCTCATTATTCTTTTCCCAAAGAAGCTACGCAAACCTGGCATCCAAATAGATTGACCATTAGTATTTCACCGGAAATGGATATTAGACTGCGTTTTCAGGGGAAAAAACCGGGGCAGGACATGATTCTAAAACCTGTAGATATGATTTTCAATTATGAAGATTCTTTCGATGAACATTCTCCTGAAGCATACGAAACTTTGCTCCTCAATGTGATGGAAGGAGATGCCACGCTCTTTATGCGTGCTGATCAGGTAGAGGCCGCCTGGGACTTGATTGAACCTGTTCTGAAGGTTTGGCATTCACGTGAACCGGAAAATTTTCCAAATTATCAACCCGGTTCCTGGGGACCCGAACAAGCAGAAGCCCTTATTGCCAGAGATGAACATCACTGGATTAATATGCCGCCTCTCCAAAGTAGCAATAAAAACGACTAATATGCAACTACATCAATTTGAAAATCTTGATACCCTCAGCCAGTCCCTTGCAGACTGGCTGATTGGTGATATAAAAGAAACACTAAAAAAGAAAACACGTTACAGCTTTGTATTATCCGGGGGAAACACCCCCAAAGCATTGTACCGGTTGTTAGCGACACATCCAAGAAAAGAGCAGATCGAGTGGTCAAAAATCGAATTCTATATAGGTGACGAACGTTACGTTCCTTTCGAAGATGAAAGACACAATGGGAAAATGGCTTATGATACCCTGCTGAATCATATTCCAGTCAAAGAAGAAAACATTTACCTCATGGATACTTCTTTGCCTCAGGATAAAGCTGCAGCCCAATATGAGGAACTCCTGCATCAAAAGTTTGATGGACAGAAAAGTACTTTCGACTTTGTACTACTTGGTATGGGAGGTGACGGACATACGCTTTCACTCTTCCCGGGCACAGAAGTAGTGCAAGAAATGGATAAATGGGTAGCAGCTCCTTTCGTAGAAGCGCAAAAAATGTATAGAATTACACTCACCAGACCAGTGGTACATAAAGCTGAAAAGATTGTATTTATGGCAGCCGGAGAAGGCAAAGCAAACGCTTTAAAAGAAGTATTGGAGGGAGATTATAATCCGAACCACTTCCCTTCCCAAACCATCAGCAGAAATAACAAAAATGTACATTGGTTTGTAGATACGGCAGCGGCATCAAAACTAACCAATTTGGAGAAATAATCCTTTTTGTGTAATTTGAAGATTCATATAGCATCTTTT
>CAZLDH010000178.1:2760-4239 GCA_964558275.1 uncultured Chitinophagaceae bacterium | reverse complement strand
GATTTGTTTTTTGCTTAGGATATTTTTAAAAGTGGATGGCCAAGTTTTTTTCGCCAAATCGTTGATTATTGGAATCTCTTTTTCCCGGGCATCAATAATATGAATCATGATAACTGAATAAAGGATAAAGTTAGAAAAATTACCATAAATAGCCTGACGGAAATTTGAATTTAAAAAAGTAACTTCGCCTTGTCAATTGATTAAATAAAATTAAAATTGTTGCATTTATGGAGCTTGTCCCAGTTCATAATGTGGATACCGTACGTCGTTTTTTAGAAGTTCCGGCATTTATAAATAAGGGTAATGATGATTGGATTCGTCCGTTGGATAAAGATATTAAAGAAGTCTTTGACCCGGAAAAAAATAAACTATTCAAACGAAAGGGTAATGAATGTAAGCAGTGGGTTTTGGAAGATGAGGGGAAGGATATAGGAAGAGTAGCTGCGTTTGTGAATAAAAAATATAGAAATCCGGGAGATGACCAGCCTACAGGAGGAATTGGTTTTTTTGATTGCATTGATAATCAGGAAGCTGCAAATTTCATGTTGGATCATTGTAAAAAATGGTTACAAGAAAGAGGGATGGAGGCCATGGATGGACCTGTCAATTTTGGAGAAAGAGATCGCTGGTGGGGTTTATTGGTGGATGGTTTTCATGAACCGTTGTATGGGATGAATTACAATCCACCTTATTATCAGAAACTTTTTGAAAATTATGGGTTCAAGCCGTTTTTTCACCAATATTGTTATGCCTTATATGTGAAGGATGAATTACAGTCGAAAATTCATGAAAGGCATGCTAAATTTGCAAAGAATGCGAACTATAGGTGTGAACATATTAATAAGAAAAAATTAGAGAAATATGCTACGGATTTTTGTACGGTTTACAATAAAGCATGGGCTGGTCATGGAGGAAATAAAACCATGGGACTTCGACAGGCAAAAATGCTTTTTAAAAGCATGAAACCCGTAATAGATGAGCGAATTGTTTGGTTTATTTATCACAAAGACGAACCCATTGGGTTTTGGTTGAATCTTCCGGATCTAAACCAATGGTTTAAATATCTGGATGGAAAGTTTGGGTTATGGCAGAAGTTGTATTTTTTGTGGTTGAAGAAAACAAAGAAGAATAAAAGATTTGTGGGGATTGTATTTGGTGTGGTTCCGGAATTTCAAAAGACAGGAGCTGATGCATTTCTGATGATTGAGGGAGCTAAAGCATTGAGAAAAGGGAATTTATATGATGAATTCGAGATGGAATGGATTGGAGATTTTAACCCGACAATGATTAATTTGGCTAAATCTATCGGAACTTACAGAAGCAGGAAGTTGACTACTTACAGGTATTTATTTGACAGAGATAAAGAATTTAAGAGACATCCTACTATAGGTTAAATGCCTCTGAATAGATCTATTCAGAGGCATTTAACCTCATGGCAATTTTACAAATCTTTGATCGGTTATTATGTTTACATTTAGC
>CAZLDH010000178.1:0-2750 GCA_964558275.1 uncultured Chitinophagaceae bacterium | reverse complement strand
ATAGTGTCCCCGACGAAAGCTGATCGCTGATCGCTTCTTTTTCTGCTTCAAGTTCTTCTTGGAATAAAGGATCATTTAAATGCGCTTTTACTTTCTCTATAGGGAGACGAGATTTGACCGCCAACCATAAAATGAAAAGAGAAAATATCGCCATAACCAGAATTCCCCATCCGGTACCAATGATGCCGATATTTCCTGCTCCTTCTGACGGATCCGGGAAAGAGCCTAAATAACTAATGATAGTAATTCCGGCTAACCAAATGAGTAACCAATAGCCCGAGCGAAACTCTAAATCAGGCGTTTCTCCCTTATTAACCCACTCATGGATGATGAGGATAACATATCCTATGAGTTGAGCAATCATCATTTTCCATATAATATCCCATCCTGACCAATAAATAATAACATTGGTGGCCAAAAAAGCCAAATAACACATGATATGAATCCATGGTAGTTTAAAAGGTCTTTTATGGTCAGGAATCTGTTTGCGCATAGCTAATAATACCAGAGGACCTGTACCGAAAGATAAAATAGTCGCCGATACCACAAATCCTACGAGCTTTTGCCATCCGGGAAAAGGAAGAAAAAAGATACATCCTGCTATAAAAGTGACAATCACACTTACCCATGGAACCCCTTTCTTGTTTACTTTAGCCAGAGCTTTAGGCGAATTTCCATTACGTCCCATAGCATATGATAGACGGGAGGTGACGGTAGTATAAATAAGCGCTGTATCGGCAGGCGATAAGAAGGCATCAATGTATAAAACTACTGCCAGCCATGTCAGACCAATGGCTCCTGCAATTGCTGCCAGCGGACCAAATGCGGCTGCAATATCGTTAAATTCTCCTGTAAAACTAGTGCCAATATTTACCCAGCCATTCTTTAAGGCATCTAATGGCATGGCGCCAATGAAGGCTACTTGTAGTAATATATAAATGATAATAGTAATCACTACAGAGCCAATAATGGCAATGGGAACATTTCTACCCGGATTTTTGGTCTCTCCGGCTAATTCAATTCCCTGTCGGAATCCTAAAAAGGAGAAGGCAACACCCGCTGTAGCTACCGCCGAAAAAACACCTTTCCAGCCATAAGGGAAAAATCCCCCCGCTGCTTCATTGGTGAAATGTTCGGGATTGAATACAGTATATACGAAGGCTATAATAACAAGAACAATGATAATAAGTTTCCACCACACCAACACATTATTGAGCTTGGCAAACCATCGGATGCCAAATACATTAACGATACTAAATAAGGCTAATAGCAGAATTGCTACTGTCATTCCTGTTCCTGTAAGTACCGGTACACCTTGATCTAAACGTTGTAATTGGGGGAAATAATTATTTGCATATTGGAGCGCAGCCATAACTTCTATGGCTGTTGTTGAGGCGGCTGCCAGCCATGACATCCATCCGTGGGAGTAACTTGTAAAAGAACCAAAAGATATTTGTGGATACCTGATAACGCCGCCGGAGACGGGAAACATGGTACCTAATTCTGAGTAAACTAAGCCGATAAACATGATGAGGATACCGCCAATAGCCCAGGCATAGACTGAGGCCGGACCTGCTTCTTCTGCAGCAAAAAGGGCACCAAATAACCAACCTGAACCAATGATGGAACCTACTGCACTAAATAAAATGCCAATAAGTCCCATTTCTCTACGAAGTTTTCCTTTAGAGCTGCCTGTGTTTGCCATAGGATAAGAATACGATAAAAAATAAATGATCGGATGCTATTATAATAGCACAATAACAAAGAAGAAGTAACCTTCGACTTAATTGTTAAATAAAAACCAAAAATATAAAAAAAAACTTGTTTAGCCTTGAGATACTGAATTTTTTCCAAGATACGGTGTTTATTTTAGATAGAAACTATCTAATACTATGTTTCTATAGAAGTTGTATATTGAGCTTGTTGTGTGGAAATGAAAATTTTCAAAAACAGGTCTTGTTCTCTCTGAAAAAAGATGTTCATCGTAACAATTTTATAAAAACATTTTTTTGCTGTTACATTTTGAACGCATTTCACTAACTTAGCAGCAATATGGAGAACTTTGTAGTTTCAGCAAGAAAATATCGTCCTCGAAATTTTGATACTGTAGTAGGGCAATCTCACATCACTACGACCTTAAAGAATGCAATTAGAAATCAACAATTAGCACATGCCTTTCTTTTTTGTGGTCCCAGAGGAGTGGGGAAAACGACTTGTGCGCGTATTTTGGCTAAGACTATTAACTGCGAAAATATTACAGAAGAAGGAGAGGCCTGTGGCGTATGCACCTCTTGTAAAACTTTTCAGGAAGGTCAATCGATGACCATTCATGAATTGGATGCGGCTTCTAATAATTCCGTAGATAATATTCGAGAGCTAAATGAACATGTTCGATTTGCGCCTCAGGGAGCAAAGTATAAAGTATATATCATAGATGAGGTGCACATGTTGAGTGCTGCTGCTTTTAATGCATTTCTTAAAACATTGGAAGAACCCCCTTCTCATGCTATCTTTATTCTTGCTACTACCGAAAAACATAAAATTCTTCCAACAATATTGAGTCGTTGCCAGGTTTTTGATTTTAAACGCATGCCAACGGCAGAGACGGTGAAGCATCTTCAGGAAATAAGTGAGAAGGAAAACGTACATGCCGAAAGTGATGCTTTGCATCTTATTGCGCAGAAGAGTGAAGGCTGCATGCGTGATGCATTGAGTATTTTAGATAAAATTATTAGTTTTACCGGAGGGGA
>CAZLDH010000177.1:0-4274 GCA_964558275.1 uncultured Chitinophagaceae bacterium | reverse complement strand
AATATATTAGAAAAAATAGTAGCCCACAAAAGAAAAGAGGTGGAAGAATGGAAAGCTCAGATTTCCGTTCACCAGTTAGAAGCAGCTGAAACCTTCTCACGGGAATGTTTTTCTTTAAAAGACAGCATTAAAAATCCTACAAAGACCGGCATTATAGCAGAATTTAAAAGAAAATCGCCTTCAAAAGACATCATTAATGATACGGCAAAAGTAGAAGAAGTTACAGAAGGATACACGGAAAATGGCGCCTCCGGATTGTCGGTATTGACTGATAATTATTTTTTCGCTGGCAGCTCGGAGGATTTAAAGATTGCCAGAACGGTGAATGCGATTCCTATCCTGAGAAAAGATTTTGTCATTGATGAATATCAGATTATTGAAGCAAAAGCCATTGGCGCAGATGTAATTTTATTGATTGCAGAATGTCTGACCAAAAAAGAAGTGACTGATTTTACTCGCTTAGCAAAGAATCTGGGATTGGATGTGTTGTTGGAGATGCACAGCGATAAACAATTAGAGAAAATAAGTACCGAGAATGATATTATAGGTATTAACAATCGCGATTTGACCACCTTTACCGTAGATATTGACCGCTCTATTGCTTTGAGTCATCAATTACCTGAAGATGTGGTTAAAATAGCAGAAAGTGGCATCAACGATGTAGAAGTGATTAGGAAAATGAAAAAAGCCGGATTCGACGGATTTTTAATGGGAGAATATTTTATGAAGCATGCAAACCCCGGAAAAGCTTTTAAGGAGTTTGCTAGTTTATTGAGTGGATTAGATTATTAGTTGATTGAGTTGATGATGTTGCCAACGAATTGATGAAAAGAAGTATATTTGTATTGTAGTAAAATGAGATAATGATGGAAACCGTAATTTTAAAATTTAAGAACAAAAAGGTTCATAGGTTGTTGGCTGATTTAGAAAAATTAAACCTTGTAGAGATTGTCAGTCGGGATAAGATAAGAGAAAATTCTCAAAATGAGATAATGGATGAAAAGATAGGATTAGGGGATTTATTAGCGTCAACAACGATTAAACGACCTTATCAAGGACTTCACAGTAGGGATGCTCTTCTTAAATTAAGAAATGATCTACAATAGATGACTAAGCTTTTTTGGGATACCAATGTTTTTCTAGATGCTATGTTGCAAAACAGAGAATTTAAAGAAGCTCCGATATCAATTCTTAATTCTTGTAGCAATGGAGAAATATTAGGCTATACATCAGGGATTAGCTTTACTAATATTACCTATTTTCTTCAAAAGGCTACTACGAGTAATGCAGATATTCTCCTTCGGCAGATTTTAAAGTCAGTACAAATAATTACGTTAGAAAAAGAAGATTTTGCTAAAGCTTTGAGCTATAAATTTAAAGATATAGAGGACGCTTATCAATTAGTTGCCGCCCAAAAGGTAACAGATGTTGAATTCCTTATTACAAGAAATATAAAGGATTATAAACAATCTCCAATTCCTATAGTTACACCGGAACAATATGAGAAGCAAGGATATTAAAGGAAATAATGAAAATCATAGTTTAATGGGATTTGCTATATTTCACGCGGAGAACGCAAAGGAATAACGCAGAGAATGAAAAGGACTTTGCGTACTTTGCGAAAAACTTTGCGACCTTTGCGCGAAAAGGAATAATCTGAATAACCAATTAACTATTAAACGAATCAACACAATAAACCAATATCATAATCAACCAATCAACCAACATATCAATCAAAGTCTGCGGATTAACGCGAGCAGAAGACCTTCAGGAGATAGTTCATCTTCCTGTGGATTATGCCGGTTTTATCTTTTATGAAAAATCAAAACGTTTTGTAGAAGGAAGAAAATTAGATCCAAAAATAGTCAGGCATACCAAAAGGGTAAAAAAAGTCGGTGTTTTTGTCAATGCCCATGAGAAGTATATCTTACAGAAAGTAAAGGAATATGGTCTGGATTTGTTGCAATTACATGGAGAGGAAAGCCCTAAATTTTGTGAACGTTTGAAACAGCATATCCCTGTAATGAAAGCGTTCAAAATAAAGAATAAAGAAGATATCGAAGAAACTGAAAACTATGCCGGAGTCTGTGATTATCTTCTGTTTGATACAGCAGGAAAATTATATGGCGGGAATGGAAAACTCTTTAATTGGAAATTATTAGATAATTATAATGGAGATACTCCCTTTTTCCTAAGCGGAGGAATAGGAGTAGAAGAAGTAGAAGAATTAAAGAAATTTAAACATCCCTCTTGGGTGGCAATTGATGTGAACAGTAAATTTGAAGATGCACCCGGAGTGAAGAATATAAAAAAAATAAAACAATTTTTATGGGACTTGAATTTCATGTAAACCCATCGGCAAATAAAGAAAATACTGTTGAGCTCTTTAAAGCCGGGAAATATAATGTGACAAAGAAAGGCTTTTATGGTCATTTTGGCGGTGCATATATACCTGAGATGCTCTATCCTAACGTCAAAGAATTGCAGGATAATTATTTAGAGATTATTCAGGAAGATAGTTTTAAAAAAGAATTTGAAGCACTTTTAAAGGACTATGTAGGCAGACCTTCTCCACTTTATTTTGCCGAGCGATTATCGGCAAAATATAAAACGAAGATTTATCTGAAAAGGGAAGATTTGAACCATACAGGTGCACACAAAGTGAATAACACGATTGGGCAAATTCTGCTAGCGAAGCGGTTAGGGAAGAAAAACATCGTTGCAGAAACAGGAGCCGGACAACATGGAGTGGCTACGGCTACAGTTTGTGCCTTGATGGGCATGCCCTGTATT
Organism: uncultured Chitinophagaceae bacterium; assembly: GCA_964558275.1. Taxonomy (GTDB): domain Bacteria; phylum Bacteroidota; class Bacteroidia; order Chitinophagales; family Chitinophagaceae; genus FW021-bin31. The sequence continues at coordinate 1,481 of CAZLDH010000177.1, read as the reverse complement.
GTGTATATGGGAGAAGTGGATATTCACCGCCAGGCACCTAATGTTGCCAGAATGAAGATGTTGGGAGCTGAGGTGAGACCGGCCAAAAGTGGTAGCCAAACCTTAAAAGATGCAACCAATGAAGCCATCCGATATTGGATTAACCATCCACAAGATACGCATTATATTATTGGTTCAGTGGTAGGGCCTCATCCATATCCTGATATGGTAGCTAGGTTTCAATCCGTGATTAGCAAAGAGATTAGAAAGCAACTTAAAGATAAAACAGGAAACGAACTGCCGGATTATGCCATTGCTTGTGTAGGTGGCGGAAGTAATGCCGCAGGTACTTTTTATCATTTTCTGGATAATGAACAGGTGAAGCTGATAGCCGTTGAGGCTGCCGGAGCTGGGGTAAATAGTGGCTTTTCTGCAGCTACAACTTCCTTAGGACATTCCGGAATTGTACATGGAAGCCGAACCTTGCTGATGCAATCGAAAGATGGTCAAATTGAAGAAGCACATTCTATTTCGGCTGGATTGGACTATCCGGGAATTGGCCCTCTGCATGCCTATTTATTCGAAAGTAACCGAGGACAATATCTGCATGCAACCGATGATGAAGCCCTGCAAGCTGCTTTAGAATTGACTCAATTAGAAGGGATTATTCCTGCTTTGGAAAGTGCGCATGCTTTAGCAAAGTTGAAAGATTTACCTTTGCAAAAAGAGGATGTTGTTGTGGTTTGCGTGAGTGGTAGAGGCGATAAAGATATGGAAACATTCATAAAAAGATTAGAACTATAATTAAAATGGATACGCATTTAACATCTGATAATAAGCTGAAAAGGATTATCGTTATTGGGGATCGCGTTTTGGTAAAATCTGTAAAAGCAGAAGAGAAAACAGGAGGAGGACTTTATCTTCCGCCCGGGGTACAGGAAAAGAAAAAAGTCCAAAAGGGCTATGTGGTAAAAACAGGTCCTGGCTATGCTATTCCTATGCCTGTAGAAAGTGAAGAATCCTGGAAACCCAAAGATGAGCAGGTGAAATATATCCCCCTACAGGCGGAAGAGGGAGATGTAGCTGTATTTTTAATGAATGCGGCTACAGAAATTAGTTTAGAAGGAGAAAAATATTTTATTGTTCCCCACAATGCAATCTTGATGTTGGAAAGAGAGGAAGACCTGTAAAAAATAAATGATTATCTTTATAAAAGATTATACCAAAAATTCACAAAATGGAGATAGCAGATAGAAAATTAAGGCTAATGGAAAAGATTATGACTATTCAGAATGAAAAGATGTTGAAAAAAATAGAGACCGTTGTGAAAACACTTAAGAATAGTGAAAATGTAACTAAAAAATCGGCAAAAGATTTTCTTGGTATTTGGAATAATGAAGAAGGGAACAAAATTGAGAAAGCTATTGCTGAGGATTGTGAAAATGTTGATTTAGATGGATGGAAGTAGATTTGTGTTAGATTCCAATATTGTTATTGCTTGG
>CAZLDH010000176.1:0-4319 GCA_964558275.1 uncultured Chitinophagaceae bacterium | reverse complement strand
GCAACTTCGATGATGCCAATGGAGATGGCGTAGCCAACGTAGGCGAAGACATCAACTATAGCATCACGGTAAGTAATACCGGCAATGTTACTTTGAGCGCTATTCAGGTAACCGATCCTAGAATTGGTGGTAATATCGGCATGATACATGAATTAGCTCCAAGTACGGATTCTGTACTTAACTTTACTTATACCTTAACGCAAATGGATATTGACAGTGGCGGGGTACATAATATTGCTTATGGTGCAGGCACTGATCCACAAGGAGACCCTGTAAGAGATACCTCTACATCCTACAACCCGTTGAACCCCGGTGATGACGGCTATGATCCTGATTGCCCTGACTGTACCTATACACCGGTACCACAGAGTGGAGATATGGAAATGATCAAAGCAGGCAACTTCGATGATGCCAATGGAGATGGCGTAGCCAACGTAGGCGAAGACATCAACTATAGCATCACGGTAAGTAATACCGGCAATGTTACTTTGAGCGCTATTCAGGTAACCGATCCTAGAATTGGTGGTAATATCGGCATGATACATGAATTAGCTCCAAGTACGGATTCTGTACTTAACTTTACTTATACCTTAACGCAAATGGATATTGACAGTGGCGGGGTACATAATATTGCTTATGGTGCAGGCACTGATCCACAAGGAGACCCTGTAAGAGATACCTCTACATCCTACAATCTGCTAGAACCTGGCGATGACGGCTATGATCCTGATTGTCCTGATTGTACCTATACACCGGTACCACAGGAACCGGATATTGCGGTAGTAAAAATGCATGATTTAGGTAGTGTACCATCAGAAGGTTGCTATGATATTGGAGTGGGGGATGAGATTACATACACATTCACAGTAACCAATGAGGGAAATGTAAGCCTTTCAGATATTGACGTGACAGATGTGTTATCAGCTATATCGGCTCCAAGCTTAGATGCAGGAGATGATAATAATGATGATACGCTTGATGTAGGAGAAACCTGGACTTATACTGCTGTTTATACGGTAACGCAAGAAGCTATAGACACCGGCAGAATTACGAACCGTGCTATGGTAGAAGGCTTGGCTCCTGACGGAACGAAAGTAAGTGATCAATCCGGTAGTGCTATTGATAATGATGATGAAACCGTCATTGAGATTTGTGGTGAACCAAAGATGAAATTGATTAAGGATGGAAGTTTCAATGATGCGAACGGAGATGGAGTAGCAAATATTGGGGATGAAATTACATACACCTTTACTGTGAATAATATAGGTAATGTAAATTTGGAAGATATTACAATTAGCGATCCTAAAGTAACGGTGAATGGTAGTATTTCAAGTTTGACTCCCGGATCTAATGATCAATTGACGGCTACTTACACTATTACACAAGCTGATATTGATAGTGGAGGAGTGTATAATCTTTCAACAGCAACCGGAGAAGATCCGCATGGAAATACCGTAAAGGATCAATCAGAAAGTAGCAGTCCGTTGCAACCGGGAGATGCGAATTATAATCCAGATTGTCCGGATTGTACCTATACGCCAATAACGCAGAATGCCGGGATGGAATTGATTAAAGATGGAGTATATGCTGATGCGAATGGAGATGGTATAACCAATATTGGGGATGAAGTTACATACACCTTTACTGTGACTAATACCGGGAATGTAACCTTGGAGAATATTACAATTAGTGATCCAAAAGTCGCCGTAAGTGGTAGTATTGCAACTTTGGCTCCGGGTGCTGATGAGCAATTGACGGCCGCTTATCCAATTACCAATGCAGATATAAGCGCAGGTGGAGTATATAATCTTTCAACAGCAGCTGGTGCTGATCCGCAAGGAGATGCAGTGACTGATAAATCTGAAAGTAGTGATCCGTTACAACCTGATGACCCGAATTATGATCCGAGTTGTCCGGATTGCACCTTTACGCCTTTAGAACAGAATCCGCCCAAGGCGAATGACGATAAAGTAGATGTGGAAACTCCGGGAGGCGAGGCTACAATACCCGATATCCTGGGTAATGATGAAGAAGGAAGCTGTCAGATACTTCCTCAAACGGTTATTCTGACTAGTTCAGATGGAACACAAAAAGGAGTGAATATTGTTGTGAGCGGACAAGGAACTTGGCGTGTAGATCAGCAGGGTAATGTAACATTTGTTCCTGAGGAAGGGTTCCTTGATGACCCTGATCCAATTACTTATACTGTAAGTGATGCCTGTGGTGGTGTCAGCAATGAAGCTACATTGAGTGTGGATTATAATCAGATTCCTCCGGTAGCCAATGATGATGCTCCGGAAGAAACTATTGCAAGAGGAGGAACGCTTGATGATTTCGATATCCTTGCTAATGATGAACCCGGAAATGAAGGTGCACTGGTTCCCTCTACTGTAAGTCTTGTTCCTACGAAAGGATCCTGTACTAAACATGATGATAAGAATAGATGTAAAGCTGTGAAAGTACCGGGAGAAGGATCTTGGGAAGTTGGTGACGATGGCACGGTTAGCTTTACTCCTGTAGATAATATTTCCGGAGATCCAACACCAATGGGTTATACCGTTGAGGATGAAGGCGGGCAGGTGAGCAATGTAGCCACCATTACTTTGGATGTATTTGACGGTAGAGATTTCTTCATTCCTAACAGCTTTACACCAAATAGTGACGGACATAACGATGTTTGGAAAGTATATGGTTCTAACGTTAAAGCGGTTCATATAATGATTTATAACCAATATGGACAACGCCTATATGAAGCTCATGGAGCGAATACTGAATGGGATGGACGTTTTGAAGGAAATACACAACCTTCCGGAGTGTATATCTATGTTGCCGAGATTACCTTCTATGATGGAACTTCGGTCATGAAGAAAGGTTCTATCACATTAATTCGATAAAATTGAATAAAAATATAATATTATGAGAAGGAAAATTATAATTGGAATGACTCTATTAACAGTAGCTTTTTGTGGCTTGATTAGCCACAAAGCTGCTGCACAGGTAGATCCTCATTTTTCACAGTACTATGCCTACCCTATGTGGCTCAATCCCGGCTTAACGGGGGTGATGAATGGAGATTTTAGGATATCTGCCAATTTTAAGCGACAGTGGGCGAGTATTGCCGATCCCTATCAGACAGAAGCTTTGTCGTTTGATACCTATCCGATAAACCACTTTTCTTTTGGTGTGACTGTGTTAAATCAATCTGCCGGAGATGGAGGCTGGAATTATTTAAATGCTTTGGGAGCTGCATCTTATCATTTGATTCTTGACAGAGGTAAAATGAATGTGCTGAGTATAGGAGTAGAAGCTGGTGTGATTAATCGACATTTTGATAGGAGTAAATTGAAGTTTGGGGAACAATGGAACCCCATTACAGGTTATGATCCTACAGCACCTTCATTCGAAAAGTTTGATCAAACCAGTGCAACAAACTTAGATGTAAATATTGGAATCGTTTATTATAACAGAAATGCATATAATGCGGTAAATCCCTTTGTAGGAGTAAGTCTTTATCATCTGACTACTCCGGAAGATCCTTTCTATAGCACTTCAGATGGAGAATTGCCTATGCGACTCAATATTCATGGAGGTGCAAAAATACAATTGAGCTCAAAATTTAATCTGACACCTCAGTTAATATACCTTCATCAGGGAGAAGATTACGGTGCCGGAAGAGCACAGGAATTTGTAGGTAGTTTGTATGGTCAATATATGTTGACGAATCAATCTGACCTATTGTTTGGCGTGAATTATAGAGTCAAAGATGCGATTATCCCATTTGTTGGTTTTCATCTAGGTGATTTTACTTTGGGACTGAGTTATGATGTGAATACGTCAGATTTGGATGTAGCTTCCTCCAACCAGGGAGGAATAGAGATTTCTCTTTCTTATATTAGGCATAAAAAGATTGTTGATCCTCGGTTTATTTGCCCAAGATTGTAAAAATAATAAATAGAAAATGAAAAATACAATACCTAATCAGTTGTCAATAATTTTATTATTCTAATCAGGGTATTGTTTTTATATAAATCGGAAAAATTATACAGATGCAAAATAAACGACTGTTTTTAATCCTATTAATAGGATTGGCGCTTTTCCCTATTTTGAGTAATGCACAGTTTATTGTGGATTATAAAAAGGATGGAGATCGCTATTTTGATAATGGAAATTATTATGCTGCGGCTATTTATTACCAAAAAGCTTTGAAAATTATCCCTTCAAAAGATTATTTTCAACCCTATAATGTTTTTAAAACAGGAACTGCAAAACAGAAAAAAGATGCCAAAGCATATCAATACCTGCTCTATAAATTGGGTCAA
>CAZLDH010000175.1:0-4356 GCA_964558275.1 uncultured Chitinophagaceae bacterium | reverse complement strand
TAAAAACGGAGTGTCATAGAATGGCTGTAAAAACCAAAACACCACGAATATTAGCAGCGGCCAAGGAATTTAACATTGGCAGAGATACGCTGATTAATTTTCTTGAATCAAATGGATTCGAGGTAGGAGATTTTAAACCTACATCACGCCTTACAGCAGAAATGTATGGGGCTCTACAAGACGAATTTCAGCAAGATCGTGCGAACAAAAGAAAGAGCGAACAGATAGATCTTCCAAGGGCTGTTGCAAAAGAAAAAAAGAAAAAAGAGACTTCTGCCGAGAAAGACTCAAAAGAGAAAAAAGGAGTTGCCGATAAGCCGGATGTGACGGAAACTTCTTCCTCTCCCACAGAAAGAGAAGATAAAACAAAGCCGTCAATCCCTGCTAAAAATGAGGAAAACAAATCAGTAGAGCAAGATGACACGGAAGGGAAGGGTGAAATTCTTGAGCAAAAACCAAAGGAAGAAAAGAAAGGTCCGGGGCCCAATGTAGTGGGTAAAATCGATTTATCGAAAATAGATACATCAACAAGACCTAAAAAGAAGAGGAAAGAAAAGCCTGCACCAAAGGCTGTAGAGAAGGATAAAAAGAAAGAGGCGCCGAAAGCGAAGAGAGAAGAAAAAGCAGTGGATAAATCTTCTTCTAAAGAGCAACCTGCCCGGAAGGAAGAAAAGCCGAAGACGGAAACCTCCAAAACGGAGATTCAGAAACCAACCCCTCCAAAACAAACGGAAACGGGTACTGAAAATGAAGAGAATATAACAGAGAGAAAGGTAGAACAAACAGCCAAGGTGAAGCTGACAGGGCCACGACTGGTAGGTAAAATAGATCTTCCTGAAAAGAAAGAAAAAGAGAAGGATCCTAAGGAAAAAAGACATAAAAAACGTAAAAGAAAACGAATTCCGGTCGAATCCAGAGGAGGTGCTGCTAAGAGAAGAAGCTCTAATAAACAGGGAAATAAGAAGAAACGAAAAACGAGAGGGAAAGCTGTTCCTGATAAAGAAATTGATGATAAAGAAATTCAGGATAAAATCAGGCAAACACAAGCCAAACTTTCAGGATCAGGTAAAAACAGGAAGCTAAAAGCCAGAAAACGAAAAGCCAAACGAGAAGAAAGAGCGGAACGACAGGCTGCTAATGAGGCAGAAACTGAAAATACTATTCAGGTGACTGAATTTATTTCTGTAAATGAATTTGCCAACTTGATGAATGTTGGGTTTACGGAGATTATTAGTAAGTGTATGAGCCTGGGTATCATGGTTTCGATCAACCAGCGTCTGGATGCTGAAGTCATAGAATTGGTGGCCAGTGAATTTGGTTTTGATGTAGAATTTATAGATCTCAAGGATCAAGATAATTTAGAAGAAGAAGTGGAGGATGATCCTGAAGATTTAGAACCACGCTCACCGATTATTACCATTATGGGACATGTCGATCATGGTAAAACTTCCCTGTTGGATTATATACGTAAGACTACGATTGTTGCCGGTGAGGTTGGGGGAATTACTCAGCATATAGGTGCTTATGAAGTGACATTGGCAAGTGGGAAACAAATATGCTTTCTGGATACACCAGGTCATGAGGCTTTTACCGCTATGCGTGCCCGTGGTGCTACAGTAGGTGATGTTGCCGTTATTGTTATTGCAGCTGACGATGCGATTATGCCGCAAACAAAAGAAGCTATTTCACATGCGCAAGCTGCCGGACTTCCAATGGTTTTTGCCATTAATAAAGTGGACAAAGAAGGGGCCAATCCTGATAAAATTAAGGAACAACTGGCCGGAATGAATATACTGGTAGAAGATTGGGGTGGAAAGTTCCAATCTCAGGAAATTTCTGCTAAAAAGGGATTGCATATTGATCAGCTCCTTGATAAGATATTATTAGAATCCGAGCTTTTAGAATTAAAAGCAAACCCCAAGAGAGCCGCTGTAGGTACTGTTATTGATGCCAGTCTGGATAAGGGAAGAGGATACGTAACTTCTCTACTCATTCAAAATGGGACGCTGAAAAAGGGGGATATGATAGTGGCCGGACCTTATTATGGTAGAATGAAAGCGCTGTTTAACGAGAGAGGTCAAAGAATAGAGAAAGTACCACCTTCTACGCCTGTTCAGGTGCTTGGTTTAAATGGCGCCCCGCAATCTGGAGAAAAATGTCGCGTTCATGAAGATGAATCAGTAGCTAAAGCAATTGCTAATGAACGTTCTCAGATTATGCGTGAGCAGAGTGTTAGAGCCAGAAAACACATTACACTTGAAGAAATTGGTCGTCGTTTGGCACTCGGTAACTTCCAGGAACTTAATATCATCATTAAGGGTGATGTGGATGGATCGGTAGAGGCATTGAGTGATTCTTTCCAGAAGCTTTCAACCGAAGAGATTGTAGTAAATGTTGTGCATAAAGCAGTTGGACAAATTACCGAATCCGATGTGTTATTGGCCACTGCTTCGGATGCTGTTATTGTCGGATTCCAAGTTAGACCTTCTAGTCAGGCTTCTAAGCTGGCAGACAATGAGAACATTGAAATTCGTACTTATTCCATTATCTATGAAGCCATTGAAGAAATCAAGAACGCTATGGAAGGCATGCTGGAACCGAAGATAAAGGAAGAGGTGACAGGAAATGTTGAAATACGTGAGACCTATCGCATTAAGAAAATGACAATTGCCGGTTGCTTTGTTCAGGACGGAAAGATCAGCCGAAACTCTCTGATTAGAGTAATTCGGGATGGTATTGTTGTGCATTCCGGAGAATTGGGCTCTCTGAAACGTTATCAGGAGGATGTGAAAGAAATGAAAGCCGGAATAGAATGTGGGTTAACAGTGAAAAATTATAATGATATCAAGGAAGGCGATATGATAGAAGCTTATGAAGAAGTAGAAGTGAAGAGAACACTCTCTTAATGTTTGCCTTTAATTTTTTGTTAAAAAGCATCTTGCAAAATAAGAAACTGCTAATTACAGGTAATTTTGAAACTATGATAAACTGTATTAGAGGAATACTGCTGGGAGCACTTCTCTTCATGATTATACCTTCGGTTGATGCGCAATCTTTTGTATATTCTGAAGGGAATAAACCCGCTGCGGATAAGATTATTGCCATTATTGGAAGTAAAATCATTTTAAAGAGTGATTTACAAAAATCTATTCTTCAACAGAAAAGACAACACGATTCTTTACCCCCTAATTTGAATTGTGCTATTTTGGAACAGATGTTAGCACAAAATGCACTTGTGCTACAAGCACAAAAAGATAGTTTACCTGTTGGGGATGAACGTGTTGAACAGGAACTAGATCGACGCATTGCCGGATTTGAGAGGATGTATGGCTCCAGAGAAAAAATGGAAGAGGTTTTAGGTAAAAGTATTTATCAGATTAAAGATGAATACCGGGATGATATTAAAGAGCAGCTTTTAGCGCAGGCTATGAGACAAAAGATTATCGATCAGGTGAAGATAACACCGACTGAGGTAAAGGCTTTCTTTGATGCTATTCCGGAGGACAGTATCCCTTATTTTAAATCGGAAGTAGAGGTGGGGCAGATTGTTATTAAACCCGATCCCGATACCGCTGTTGTCTCTTATACTATGAGACAATTGAGGGATTTGAAAAAACAAGCGTTGTCCGAAAATAAATCTTTTTCAACGCTGGCGAATTTGTATTCTGATGATGCTGCAAGCGGAGGAGATATTTTAACCTTGGATCGGACACAAAAGAAATTTGATCCCAATTTTGTTGCAGCTGCATTTAGATTGAAAGATGGACAAATCTCTCCGGTGATAAAAACGCAGTTCGGCTACCATATTATTCAAATGGTTCACCGAAAAGGGAATATTGCGCAAGTGAGGCATATTCTGAAAATTCCTCCTATTACAAGTAGCGATATTAAACATGCGACTGTAGAACTTGATTCTATAAGAAAACAGATTGTTTCAGGAGAGTTAACTTTTGGAGAAGCTGCTTCATTATTTAGTGATGATGATGGATATTATGGTACAAAAAGTACCGGTGGAATGTTTACTGATCCGCAAGATCAATCGACTTTCATGAGTGTAGATCAATTACCTGATCCTTCTATTGTGCTTGCCTTAGATACTTTAGATGTCGGTCAGATTTCTGCGCCGGTGGCCTTTGCTCCTAATCCGAGGATGCCCAATCAAAAAGCAGTGCGTCTTATTTATCTTAAATCAAGAAGTGAACCACATAGAGAGAGTCTTGAGACAGACTATAGCCGAGTACAGCAGCAGGCTCTTCAGAAAAAACAAATGGAGGATTTGAATAATTGGTTTAATGAACATATTTCAGATTTTTATCTGAAAATTGATGCCGATTATAATAATTGCGTTAATATTCA
>CAZLDH010000174.1:0-4512 GCA_964558275.1 uncultured Chitinophagaceae bacterium | reverse complement strand
TAAATCCCTGCCGGCAGGTCTTTTAAGTAAAAATTAATCTTATTACCGCTATTGATGGCTGCTTGTGATTTTTGGCTGACCAGTTGTCCGGAAGTATTATATATGGAAACTGCTTTTAGATTTTCTGGGAGGTTGAGAAATTGAACCTGAAGAAGACGAGTGAATGGATTGGGGCTAACCAGTATCTTTTTCTCTTGTAGCAACGGATTAATATTTTTTGCACTTAGCTGAATGTGATCCAAGTAAATATTATTTTCGAAATTACTGATATTTCTGAAGATAATTCGAAAAGGACCGCGATAGAGAAAATCGGTAAGGTCTATAGAATCCTGTCTCCATTGGTTAGAATGAGGAACAAATTCATACTTGTATTGTCCTTCGGTAGTTATTAATTGCTTTCCGGATTTTTTATAGATGACAGTGCCCGTTTGTCCACAATCAAAACTAATAAGCACTTTAAGGGTGTCCCAATAAGTATTGTTCCCGTTTGGATCTGATTGTACTGCCGCAGCTAGATCGAAATATAAGAAAGCAGAATCTTTGTTTTGGATGTCAATAACAGGGGAAATGATATCATCAATAGGGCCATTTTGCGCATAATCTAAGTTTTTCATTATGATAGAGTGGCTTCCTTTAAAGGCAGCGCTATTCGTCTGTTCCCATGTGAGTTGCTGATCCGGATTGTATAGGGTCCATCCTTGAGGAGGAAAAGAGCCTGATTCAAAATCTTCCGTATAGGGGGCACTCATGATGGGGTCTAGGTGAAATTGGGTATATAATGTATCGTTATCTGTTCTTTGATCGTTAGTGCCATTGGGTTGGTCAGTAATTACCTGTAGCTGGTGCGTGCCTTCTGTGGCCGTTATTTGAGGTAAGGTAATTTGAATGCTGTCTAGGCTGTCCAGGTGACCACGCCATTGAAAAGTTTTTGGTTGCCCATTATCAACTCTGTATTTGATGTTGACTTTATTTAAGATTTGTGTTCCAAAATTCTGTAATATGACTTTAGGTGCTATTGTTGTATGACAAAGTTTTCCTCTGGGGGAAGAAATAGATCTTAGTCTGGCATCTATCCGTTCTAAATGGACGGGCTGGCAAGCATTAGAGTTTAATAAATCAGTATGATAATTCAATAATGCAGACCTGGCACGATCAACCTGATCTTGTGTGAACATGTTCATGGAGGCGTCATTGACATAGCCCATGAAATTGTTTATCATAATGCCGGGGGCATTAGGAGAACATGGGTCTGATAAATCAGGGAAGGTGGGTGCGCCATAAACGGGTCCTTTTTGTGGAGGTGTATCAGCTATGTAATCATTTAAATTGCAGGCATCGTCTTTGCTTTCTCCCCAAAGATGGAGCAAGTTCAAGAAATGTCCTAGTTCATGGGTACAGCTTCTGCCTTTATTGTAATCCGGGAGTAGATTACCTACCGTACCAAAAGCGTTGTATTGAATGACTACTCCTTGTTCATTATCCGGATAGATGACAGGTGGCGTGCCTACGCCTAGAAAATCACCTCTGAGGTTACAAATCCATATATTCAAGTATCTATGAGAATCCCAGGCATCGGCACCTCCGGTGTTATCATGTTTTACTGCTTTAACAGCGTCTGTTATTGTGAAAGATGATTGATTTGTTTTGACCCGCACTATACCATTGGTTGGCTCATTGTCAGGGCTGCGTTTAGCGAGACAAAATTTTATATTCATATTTCCTGCGATGGATTGCCAAACGTCAGGAATGTTGGATTGATCCGGATTGCGGAATTGATAATCCTGATTTAGGACATCGATTTGAGATTGAATTTGTGCATCAGTTACTTTGGTTGGGTCTTTTAAAACCACATGAACGACAACCGGTATTTTGGAAACTGACTTTTTTCGTGTAATCTTTTGGTTAGAAAATGGTGTTATAGAATTGCCTTGCTGAATATATTGGTATCTTTTTATTAAATTTGGGTGTTTTTGCAAGGCTTCTTTAATAGCAAGAGGTGTTCCACAATTTCTCTTTATCTGAGCGTAAAGTGGATTCAGATAGATAAAAAAAGCTATAAAAAATAATATTAAAGTAAGCAGTTTTTTCAAAAACAAAAATATTTTATCCAAAAGTAAAATATTTATAGCAAAATAGTATTTTTAGTTCCATTTTAAAATTCATTTTATCTTGAGGCAGAAGGAGTTTAAATATATTATTATTTCGTTGGGCGTCAGTATTCTTGTGGCAGTGGCAAAATTTGTTGCTTATTTTGCTACAGATTCTATGGCTATACTTTCTGATGCACTGGAATCTATAATCAATGTAGCAGCTGCGGTTTTTGCAGGATATAGTGTATATTTAAAAGCAAAACCCAGTGATAAAAATCATCCTTATGGTCATGGAAAAGTAGAATTCTTCTCTATTGGATTCGAGGGCGCAATGATTTCCGTAGCCGGTTTATTTATACTTTATAAGGTAGTAGCTTATTTTCTTTCTCCTCATGAGGTGGTCAATATTGGAGATGGGTTACTTATTTTTGCGGCCACCGGTGTAGTTAATGGCTTGTTGGGCTGGTATTTGATTCGAAGTGGGAAAAAGGTATCTTCCATTACCATCAAGGGAAATGGGCAGCATATCTTGACGGATGCCTGGTCGAGTTTAGGGGTTATTGTCGTATTGTTATTGATGGTCTGGACGGGCTGGTCCTGGTTAGATCCTATTGCTTCCCTTTTTATTGGTTTTCTCATTATTACCAAGGGATATAAACTCATTCGTAAAGCGGTGTCCGGCTTGATGGATGAAACAGATGAAGCGATTGTTAAAGAAATAATTGATGTTTTTGCACGCAATAGGAAGCCCGGGTGGGTGGATATGCATAATTTACGTATTCAGCAGTTTGGAAGCAATTTGCATGTAGATTGTCATGTGACGTTGCCTTATTATCTTTCTTTGGAACAGGCGCATGCAGAGGTAAAGCAAATAGAAAAATTATTAGATGATCATTTCCCCGACAGACATGTGGAGTGTTTCATACATATGGATCCATGTTCTCCGCCTCAGAGTTGTCCTTATTGTCAGTTGTCAACTTGCGTCTTGCGAGAGGCGCCTTTTGAAAAGAAAGTGGATTGGAATATTGAAAGTGTTTTATCTAATCAGAAGCATTTGAAAAAAAGATGATTTGCATAGAAACGGTTTCCTTTTTTGTTTGTGGGAATTAAATGGCTATCTTCAATCATGTAAATATACCATAGTGCTTGTTCGTTGGCAGCATGTCCAAGATTATTTGTAATCTATGAAAATAGTATAAAATATGGCATCCCAAAATCCTCAAAGTATCATTACCTCTATGTTGGATAATGATTTTTATAAATTTACAATGCAAAATGCGGTAATTAAACTTTTTCCGTATGCGCATGCCAAGTATCGTTTTATCAATAGAGGGAATCATGAATTTCCTGAGGGTTTTGCAGCTGTACTCCAGGAAGAGGTGAATAAGATGGCAGCTTTGAAACTTTCGCAAGAGGAATATGTCTATTTGCAAAAACAATTTTCTTTCTTAGATCCGACTTATCTTGATTTCTTGAAAGGGTTTCAATATGCTCCTTCAGAAGTTAAAATTGAACAGGATGGAAAAAAACTTGAGGTCCATATTCAGGGGTTGTGGTATAGAACCATTCTTTGGGAAGTACCTATTTTGTCGCTGATTAGTGAATTATATTATAAGATTAAAAAATTAAAAAGAGGGAGTGATAGTAGTGTGACAGCTGTCGTTAAAACTAAAATGGATCGATATAAGGGGCTGGGCATAAAAATAGCAGAATTTGGTACACGTAGGAGATACTCCTATTGGGTTCAGGATTTGGTGATAAATACGCTGAAAATGCATGGTGGAAACAGTTTTTCGGGAACCAGTAATGTGGCATTGGCTAAAAAGTATGGTGTGAAGGCCATTGGTACACATGCTCATGAATGGTTTATGTTTCATGCTGCCAAATATGGGTATAAGATGGCTAATATTGTGGCTTTGGAAAATTGGGTAGATGTCTATAGAGGAGATTTGGGAATTGCATTGTCCGATACCTATACTTCAGATGTTTTTTTTGAAAGTTTTGATAATAAATTTTCCAAATTATTTGATGGCGTAAGGCATGATAGTGGCGATCCCATCGAATTTGCCAAAAAAACAATTAGGCATTATCAGAAATTGAATATCAATCCATTGACTAAGACTATTATTTTTTCCGATGCACTAACGCCGGATAAGGTGGTTGATATTACCGATTTCTGTAAAGGAAAAATTCAGATGTCGTTTGGTATAGGAACCAATTTTACAAATGATGTGGGTGTTGAACCTATGAATATTGTGATAAAAATGTCTGATGCTAAGCCAAAAAGCAAAAAATGGATGCCTGTTGTGAAGTTATCAGATGTAGCTGGTAAATACACCGGTACGGAAGAAGAAATTCAACTTTCTAAAATTATATTAGGTTTGGAAAATGTAAATTGAATTTAGTTCTTTATTTTTGTCAA
>CAZLDH010000173.1:0-4544 GCA_964558275.1 uncultured Chitinophagaceae bacterium | reverse complement strand
ACAAAGGTTCCAACATAGAATCCTATATCAGCCCATGTCGGACGGAAGTAAGTCCAACTTGAAGGAATCCAATCATGATACAGAGACAACACAATAATTACAAACCGTTCAAACCACATTCCTATGTTAATAATAATTGACATAAAGAACGTAAAAGCAATGTTACGACGTAATTTCTTAAACCATAGCATCTGAGGACAAATTACATTACAAGTGATTAAGCACCACCATGCCCACCAATAAGGTCCATTCACACGCCACCAAAAAGCACCACCTTCACCAAAAGATCCGGAGTACCACGCAATAAAGAATTCCGTAGAATAAGCGATGGCAACGATGCCACCGGTCAGAATAATGACTTTATTCATGGCTTCTATATGCCCCAAAGTAATGTATTCTTCTAAATGTAAAATCTTTCTGGTAATAATCAACAGGGTTTGTACCATCGCAAATCCCGAGAAAATAGCCCCGGCAACAAAATAAGGAGGGAATATCGTTGTATGCCAACCCGGAATAACCGAGGTTGCAAAGTCCATAGATACCACCGAATGTACGGAAAGTACCAATGGTGTGGCCAAAGCAGCAAGAACAACAAATAAAGCTTCAGTACGCTGCCAGTTCTTTACAGAACCTGTCCATCCAAAAGAAAGGGTTCCGTAAAACCATTTTCTAAATTTAGTCTTCGCCCTATCTCTTATTGTAGCTAAATCAGGAATTAAACCTGCATACCAAAATAATACCGATACCGTGAAATAAGTACTTACTGCAAATACGTCCCATAGAAGTGGGGAATTAAAGTTTGGCCAAAGCGGACCGCGTGTATTTGGGTAAGGAAAGATAAAAAACACATCCCAAACACGACCAACGTGCCAAATAGGAAACTGACCGGCACACATTACTGCAAAAATTGTCATCGCTTCCGCCGCTCGGTTAACTCCCGTACGCCATCCCTGCCTAAATAGAAGCAAAATGGCAGAAATTAATGTTCCGGCGTGACCAATACCGACCCACCAAACAAAGTTGGTAATAGCCCAGGCCCAACCAATCGTCTTATTCACACCCCAAACACCAATACCGTAATATACTTCCCAATAAACAGAAAATACACCAAAGGCTAGTAGGAGTAAGGATATAGCCAAGCCAACATACCACAATTTACCAGGTTTCTGTTCTATCGGTCGAACGATATCTTCTGTAACCTGATGGAAGTCTTTTGTACCGTTTATTAACGGTTCTCTTACCGTGGATTCGTATTTCAGAGACATATTCTAATTGATAAGGTTATAAACTTAAATAATGTTTATTCTCAAATTTATTTTTAAAACAACACAATCTTAAATAACATGCTGAGGCTCTTCCTTGAAGAAGTCTTCATTATCCTTGTTGGTTACTTTGGCCAAATAGGTAATATTCGGCAAAGTATGCAACATTTCAAGAACATGATAGCCTCTCACTTTCTGTTCATCTTTCGTTACTTTATAAATCTTGCTCTCTTTATCGTTGATATCACCAAAAGTAATGGCATCAGCAGGACAAGCTTGCTGGCATGCAGTTTTTGCTTCCCCATCGGGTATTGGATGACCGGCTTTCTTCGCATTCAACTTAGCAATTTGTAAGCGTTGAACACAGAAAGTACATTTTTCCATTACACCGCGCGCACGAACCGTTACATCCGGATTCAATACCATGCGAGAAAGATCGTTATTCATTTCTTCAACAACAGGATCGTCATAAAGATTGCTTTCAAAACTATCTGCTCCATTCCAATCTAACCAGTTAAAGCGACGCACTTTATAAGGACAGTTATTTTCACAATAACGTGTTCCAATACAACGGTTATACACCATCATGTTTAATCCTTCATCACTATGAGAGGTTGCCGCTACCGGACAAACATTCTCACAAGGAGCTTGATTACATTGTTGACACATCATGGGTTGATAAACCACCTGCGGATTCTCTTCCGAACCGGCAAAATAACGGTCAATCCTAATCCAAGCCATCTCGTGACCTCGAGCTACCTCATCTTTTCCTACAACCGGAATATTATTCTCAGCATAACACGCAATGGTACAAGCACCACATCCAATGCAGCTATTCATATCAATAGCCATATTCCAATGAATACCCTGGCTGTAATCATGAATACTTGGATATAGTGTAGCATCCTTTGCATAATCCTCACCATAATGTTCTAACTCCTCATTCCTTTCTCTCAGTAACTCTTCAGGATCTTCTTTGAATTTTTCAAGCGTTGTTTCCTGAATAATAGGACGTCCTTCAAAAGAACCATGTGATTGAGTTATTCCTAAAAGATAGGTTTCGCCTGTATTGGAAACTGTTGCCTCTGCAGCAGCATAGCTCCTATTTTCGGATTCCTTATTGTAAGAAACCAAAGGATATGCATTTTTACCGACAGAAGCTGCAGAAGGGCCTATTGCTCTTTGCCATTTTTTCAAGTCATCCCCTTCTAAATCATTTCCACCCCTACCGTAACCTACAGCTATAGAAATAACATCTTTATGAATACCCGGAAGCACCATGATAGGAAGAAGAATTTCTTTTCCATCCACTACCACCTTGGCCAACGGACGATGATAATTAACTTCATTAAAACGTGTCACTGCAGCATTCAGTCTTCTAGACATTGATGGAGACACACACACGTAATTATCCCAGGTACATTTTGTAAGCGGTTCAGGCATTTCCTGCAACCATGGATTATTACTATTTCTACCGGTTCCAATAGCTATATTTTGATATAAAGAAACCTCAATTCCCCCACCTTTGGGAGCAGTATTCTTAAGTTTAGAAGCTGCTGACTGCACATTTCCTGTAAAACTTTTTGTAGTTTTCCTATCTTTCTTTCTTTGGGGTTCTGCCAGTCCTAATTGCAATGTTTTATCCCACCATCTTTGCCAAAGTTCACCATCAGCAAAATGAGGATATACGTTCTCTTTCCAATAGGCCTGAATAAATTCTAAAGGATCTGTATTCTTTTCGCCAGCCCATTTCAATAAAGAGCTGAGTATTTGTCTTGTTTTAAACAATGGATAAATCCCTGGTTGTTGAAGACTGTAGTAACCGGTTTCCGGTTCTGCATCTCCCCAACTTTCCAAGAAATGATTATCCGGAGCTGCGTAGGCACAATATTGAGTCGTCTCGTCATTATGATCATTCAAAGAAACAGTTAAATCCGTTTTCTTCAGACCGGCAATCAGCTTATCTGCATTATAATAATCATAAACAGGATTTACGCCATATACAAATAACCCGCCAATAGAACCTGCATCCAAATCCGTAACCAATTGCTCCATTTCGGCATCCACACCACTACGATAATTAGTTTCTACAGACCAGTCAATTGTATTTCCAACATTTCCCAACATGTCATTAATACCATTCACCAAAACCTGTGCATTCGGATTGTTATCTCCTGAAACCACCAATCCGGCTCCTTGATTCTCTAATAAAGATTTTGCTGCTTTATCCACACCTTTTTGCAAGGCTTCTTCTTCTAATTGTCCTCCCGAAATAGTTGCATTTCCTGTCGCAGCAGCAATCTTATTATAAAGAGCCGCAAGTATAACAGCACTATCTGAAGGTTTATGTGGAATACGATAATCCGCATTAGATCCGGTAAGCGAGAAGCTACTTTCAAATTGAAAGTGACGACTCATTTCAGGATTTTTAGGATTTACCTTTCTGGTATCCGTATATTGCTTTGTAAAAGTAATGGGATTAAGCCAAGTACCTATAAAATCGGCATCAAAACTAACAATAGATTTGGCCTTATCAAAACGGTAAGCCGGTATAGCTCGTTTTCCATAGCTTTTTTCATTCCCAATAAGTAAACCACTATAAGAAACCGGCTCATATACAACATGGCGAACGTTCTTATGCTTATTCTGGAATTTCTTGATTACTTCTTTGATAGAAGGACTTAAAATTGGAGACGTTAATAAAACAATATCTCCCGATGCGGATTTCAAACCGCTGGAAATCTTCTTATCTATTGCTTCCCATGTAGCTTCTTTCCCGTTAATCATTGGGAAACGAAGGCGTGTAATATCATAAAGACTTAAAACAGCACTCTGTACAACTGCAGAAGTACCTCCCCGAGTTAAAGACGAAGCTTCGTTTCCTTCAATCTTAATTGGACGTCCGTCAACTGTTTTTATAATAATAGGGCAATAATCCCCGTCAACAGCATAGGTAGAAGCATAATAATTAGGCACCCCGGGCGTTAGTTCTTCCGGCTTATCAGCATAAGGGATAATTTTCCGCGTCTTGATATCACAACTTGCCGCTAAAGTTGCTGCAGCAGTACCAAAGCCAAGATACTTTAGAAAATCTCTCCTGGGCGTTTTAGAATCAAGTAATTCATCTGACTCCTCAAAAGGCAGTTCTTCTCTAAACTCCTTATGAAGAGACGCTTGATAGCCTTCAGGATCAGCCTTTTATACTAAGCTTTTCCAGTAGTTATTATAACCTTTTTTATCTGCATCGTCGTTATTGCCTGTTGGCAGACCACTAATTTTTAC
>CAZLDH010000172.1:0-4633 GCA_964558275.1 uncultured Chitinophagaceae bacterium | reverse complement strand
GTCATTGTATTTATTGTTTGTGATCGTGGAGACCGGTATTTAAGTAGTGATTTGTTTGAATAAAATTTATCCTTTTTTAAGCATTTTATTCATTATCTATCCCGGATGGCAGAGGTTGCGGACTGGTATTTGGACCATATACAACCAATTTCCCATCGGGCAATATCTTCATTCGATCTATAAAAACCACTCTTTTGTGACCCGTTGCTTTTGTTCTAGCATGATAAACACAAAACATTTCTTTCCCATCCGGTGAGAAAAAATAATTGTTATGCCCGGTGCCTGTTATATCACCTCCTTCTTTCGTATTCTTTTCCAAAACGGGGTTCGTGGCTGACTTTGTAAAGGGTCCTAATGGGCTTTCCCCCGTTGCATAACCAACTGCATAATATTTTCCTCCAAAAAAATTAGCTGAATACATGATATAATAAGTATCCTTATGTTTAAATATCACTGAACCTTCAGTCCATCTGCGATTGACTTCATGTTTCATAACAGATCTGCTTTCCCAAGCGCTTTGTGGATTATTCATTTTCAATGGAGGACGTAATAAGAGCGTAGGCTCGCCAATTACTTCGGAGAAATCAGGCTTTAACTTTACCCCATAAACCCAACTTTCTTCTATACTATCATACCAGCCCTTTTCCTTTGCCCATTCAGAAATTTCACTTTTCACCGGGTGTTTATAAGCAGCTCTTGAGTAGTAGAGATAGACCTGCCCATCGTCATCAAAAAAAACATTTGCATCAATAATCGGATAACCCGGATCGAATATTGGTCGGTTTCTTATGTCCTTGAAAGGTCCGGTAGGCGAATCTGAAACCGCTACCCCAATTCTAAAATTTTCAGCTTCCTGATTGGGATTTTTTCTCCATTGTGCGCTATAAAACATATAATACTTCCCATTTCTCTCATATACTTCGGGTGCCCAAAAACTACCTATACACCAAGAGGTATCGGTATTTCCATAATAAACCTGCCCTTCATATTTCCATTTTTTTAGATTTTTTGAAGAATAAACGCTAAAACCATCTTTGGCTCCGCCTCCGGTACCATACAGATAGTAAAGTCCATTGGTATAAAGCACAAAAGGATCTCCCAATGCGACCGGTAACGGATTTGTATAGGTAGCTGTTTTTTCTTTTTGTTCCGCTGTATGCTCAAAGATACTGCATCCTGAAAATACTAAGAATAAACCTAACAAAACAAAAGCTATTTTTTTATTCATGGGCACAAAATATAATTAGTTTTAAAAACTTTAAAGTAATTATTGATTTATTTTACAACAGGAAAGACAGAAATTCGCAAGCGAGTAGCTCCCATCGGAACTAAATTAGTTTCCTGATGTTTTCCATTTATTGAAATAGCAGCTTCCGAACACCATCCGGGAATCCGTAAATACAATGGAAAATGAACTTCATTTTCACAATGAACAACAAATACTACACTGTCTGAGAAAGGGTAATGGGTGCGTTCTTCCACTGTTACTTCTGTTCCATTCCCCACTTTAGCCGTAACTTTATCAGCTGCATATAAAACGGCAGCTAAACCATTGTCTTGACTTGCCATCCAAAAGTTTTCGGCATAATAAGGCCATCCTTGCGTATGACTATGCTGGCAACAACGGTTACTCAAAGGATTCATCATAAAAAAGGGACCCGGATTCTCAATACCCGGACTGTGGTTTGTGGAATCGCTCGTTACCATATTGGGTGCAGTAAAAAATAGTGCAAAGCTTTAAAATCAGGCATTAATGCTGCGAGATAAGTATTGAATGCCACATTCTCACAATTATCTGCCCACAACGGATCTCCCGTAAAACGCAAAAGCATTTCATCATTACAAATTTTTTAATTCAAAATGATCAAAGACCGCTATCTCGTCTTTTTCTCCTTTAGAAATCAGCCCCACTCTCAATCCTCTATCCCAAGGAGGTAGATATCCAACATCCAAGCCATCTTCTGTAAGGGGATTTTTCTTAGCTCCTTTTTGCACAAAGAAACGCACCTTTTTTCCTTGCCTTACCTCCATCAATAACTTTACTTTTCTTTGGCGTTCAATTTTTTTACGATACAATACGGTATCTATACCATCTTTTACCTGAATGACTTCAATATTATCATGATTGACTACAGCAGCAATGATGTTATTGTCATCTCCAATTAAGGCTATTCCTCCTTTAGCCGATGATTTTTTCGGAAAGAAATCTACTGTAACATCATAATCCGGTTGATAGGTTTTCTGTCCTATAAAAGATCCGGAAGGCTTAGACAATGCCTGCTGCAAGAGACGTCCTCTCTTAACTTGAAGATCAAAATTTTGGAATATACTCCAATGCCAACGAAGAGAAGGTTCATGACCACTAAAATTATCAGTTATCTTTTGCGAAACTTGATTTTCCTGCTTACTATCATAGATAAATTTTACCCAATCATCCGGAGTGAATTTAAATTCAATAAGCATTCCTTGGCGTCCTACCAAGTTTCGACTTTTTGCATTGTAAGCATGATATAAAAAATAATAACGACCATCCTTTTTAACGGGTGTTCCATGTCCGGGACATATCCATTCTTCTGTATTAACCAATATAGGATTCTTGTCATATTTCTCCCATGGCCCCAGCAAATTTTTTGCCCGTGCTACACCACCTTTGTAATTGCAACGAGCTCCACAGCATGCGCCACCGGCATAGAAAGCATAAAAATAATCTCCGTGTTTTATGATGGATACAGCCTCCACTACTGCGCCTTCCCAGGACTCATCATTCTGAAACAACACTTTAGGTTTTCCTAACATTTTTGTTCGTGTCTCATTAATTTCCTGTATCCAAATTTTTGTTGGTTTCCCTACTGAATTTCCATCATCTTTCCATATTAGATATAATGTTCCATCCGTATTTCTCATTTCAAATGCATCAATAGAGCCCTGTGGCTGACATATTAAAGGACCATGATCCGTATAAGGACCTTCCGGATCATCAGCACTCGCCACCGCAACACATAAACTTCCATCCTTCTTATGCGCAGAATAATACATATATACTTTACCATTGTCATAAGTTATTTCAGGAGCCCAATAGTAGTAATCTGCCCATTCGGGTCTTTTATTGAAGACATGAGCAGATAATTTCCAATGTTCTAAATCTTTTGACTTGTATATAGGAAATATCGGAAACCAATTAGAGGTGGTGCTTGTAGCCCAGTAGGTATCTCCAATTTTAACTACCGAAGGATCGGGATTATCGCCCGGTAATATCAGTTGTTGGGTATATCCCTGTAAAGATACTAGGAAGGGAAAAGCAAATATCAAACAAAATTTATACATCATTTTATTAATTTATTATTCTTTTACTTCGGTAGATGGCGGTCCTAAATACGATCTTTTCATTCCTCCAAAATCAAGAACGATTTTTTGAATAACCATTCCGGGATCTGCTACTTTTATTCGCAAAGTATGTTTTCCCGGCTTATTAATATGCAATACCGATTTATTGATGGCACAATTTCGCAATACATTTTCCGACCATTCATAAGAATATTCAGGCGAGGAAGCAGTTGGTGTAGCAATTGGTCCTTCTCCGATACTTATTGCATATTTTGCACCTGCATTGGAAGATTCATGAAACCCAAAATCACGATTATTGGTTAATGGAAATACCGGAAGTACATAGGTGTAAACATCTACAGATCCATAATTAAAGCTATAAAAATCATACTCCAGATAGGGAGCATCCCTTCTTTTTGGATTAATCACCTTGGCAGTAGGATCTCCCAACATAACTGATTGATCTTCAAATCCTAAGTGATCAATCACTTGCATTGTTATATTATCATTCTCTACTTTTCGATGAAACACTGCGCCGGGAATAGAAATATAGCCATTATCTTCTATGAATACCCCTTTAAAATCTGCTCTTGAAATATCATTGGGGTTGAATACGGAAATATTTACTTTTTTGACCAAATCGTCGGATTTAAAGACAAGTGCTCCTGTAACATCTTCTCCTTTGGGAGCTTTGTTCCAATCAATGGAAACCCACACCCTGTTTTCTAAGTTTGTATTTCCTGAAGTTTGACTCAATTTTATCCAATTATCAGATTTGGCTACTTCCCATTGAATAGGCTGACTGCCTTTATTAAATATTTCTACAAAATATTTTTTATTGGTAAAAGGATTAAATGCCGGAAGATCATACGTATTCTTTACGCCACGAACAGGTTTGCTGTTTTGAACGAATAGTTCCATTTCCCCTTCTTTTTGCAAATTAATCTTATCTATTCGAGGCATTTCAAAGTAAGAAGCCGTAACCCCTTGCACCATGGACATCATGTGCTTCCACTTTCCATCCAACAAATTGTTGTAACCTTTGGTAATCAGTTGAAGGCTATCATAATATTTTTTTACTTTTTTTGCTAAAACATTCGTTTTTGCTCGTCCTTGAAAAGCATACCAACGATTTTTCTGCGCAATAAGGTGCATTTTATTCATCAGTTCAGCGCCTTTTACCGGATAATATAAAAGTTCGTAAAAAGATGGCTTTTGTTCCTCCGGCAAGGAGTTCATAATCTGAAAACCAAGATGAGCGATGCGTTCATATTCCTTTAACCGATTTTCAGCTTCTCTGTAATTGGAA
>CAZLDH010000171.1:0-4707 GCA_964558275.1 uncultured Chitinophagaceae bacterium | reverse complement strand
CCTTTGTGGAATAATTATAGAGGCATTTTGTTTTTTTAAATTGCGAAGTTGGGGATATACTAAAAAGCTGCTTAACAAAAACAGGATAGATAAAACTATATTTTTGATCGGTTGTGACATAATATATTTTAATTACAAACCGTCTTTGGAAAATTCATTCGCTTTTTTATTGAGTTCCTTTTTGGTCGGACGACTTCCATTTTGAATAAGAATTCGATATTGAAAAGTAACCGACTCGCCTTTATCCAAATGGAGATTCATTACCTTTTCCCCATTTGTAAAAATCTTAGCACCTAAAGGATTGGCAGCAAATAATCCATATCCTCTTGCATGCCAGTACGTTGGATAGCCCGGATTCCCGGGATAATCAAATATAGTGATGCTTATTTTTTTTCCATTCATTTTACTGTACAAGCTACACCATCGCGCACGCGTTCCCCATACTTCTTTTCCTTTCTTACCCTTACTTGAGAGATAGCTTCCCTGAGGAGATTTTAATCCTTTTGCTACACGCATTCCTAATAATCCGTCTTTGATATCATTAAAAGTAACCGGAATTTTTGCGGTTAAAGTAGTTTTACGGTCAATGATTCTTTGGTTGTCATTGCCACTAAATTGAAAAGTTGTTTTTTCTTTTAACAACACGCTGCCCTGTTGATTTTCCCAATCTGCTACCACTTGAAGTATACCCGTTTTCCCACTTTGGGCTTTCAGTATCTTCTTTTGTCTTATCCAACCATAATGAGATAATTCATCTTCAGGAATAGCATAAGAATTATTCCAAAAATCCAATCCATTGACATCCTCATAAGTAAACCACAAACCGACCTGATGGGGATGGTCT
Source organism: uncultured Chitinophagaceae bacterium (assembly GCA_964558275.1). Taxonomy (GTDB): domain Bacteria; phylum Bacteroidota; class Bacteroidia; order Chitinophagales; family Chitinophagaceae; genus FW021-bin31. The sequence continues at coordinate 3,863 of CAZLDH010000171.1, read as the reverse complement.
TTTGCTTCGCCCGCTTGTGTATTTAACGGAAATCCGCGAGTGACAATTGTTCCGTCTGCGGCTCGTAATGGATACAAAATTGGCTTTCTGAGCGAATCTGAAAACAGATAAGCAGTAAAAGGTTGACCATCTATAGAGACTATTACTTTTTGTTTATCAGGATACGATTGAATGCTTACTTCTTTGTTTTGTGATAATACAGGTGAAGTAAAAACAAACAGCATCCCCATGATGAAGTGTATTTTTAATCTGAGTAGGCTTTTAATTTGAAATAAAATCTTTCTCATATAAATTTATTTTGCTTTCTCAAGTATCAATACCCAATCGTTACCCTCTTTTTTATTTCCCGGAGGGTTATATGTTTCTGCTCCTTCATTTTGGTTTAGCCCTATGGCTTTTGATTTCCCATTTCTTGGATTAAACCAGGAAGCTTTCACTTTTTCTCCTTCGATCTGATCTAATTTCACTTTTATGTTCCGACCGTTATAGGTGTATAATAATGCATATTCTTTACCTTTTGTTGCCGGAATATAATTATATCTTCTTCCCTGATTCAAAACCATAGAAGTATCAGGCACCCTGTCAAAATAAGAATAAGACAAGATTAGTTTTTTTAAATAGTGCATTTGGTTAGCTCCCGGCGCATTGAGCGCCTCTTTCCAATATTTTTTCGCACCATACGCACTCGTCGTATCTTCTGCCTGATGCATCTGCATTACTGCATTGTCTCCATAAGTAAACCCGCAAGCGCCTTCAAATACAGACCAATAAGCATAGCGTCTTACATCCTTGGCTTCCCATCTGGGTTGCGTTGTATCATGCAATCCTTCGGGAATTCCCTCATAGGAGGGTTCTCCGTCTAAAACAGGTTTGATGGGATGTTTATAATAAGCATCCCGGACATATCTCCAATTATCTTCTCCATATCCGGTTGGATCCTGATCATATCTGCGATGCCCGGACTGAAACATATTGAAGTCCAGCCAAGAGCTATCCTGAAACCAGGTAGTGGATTGCGTACGACCAAAAGGATGGAAAGTAACCAAATGATTCGGATCTTTTTTTTGCAACGTTTGACCTATTATATTCCAAATTGCGGTAGAATCAGTTCCTTTAATATCCCCACCGTTTAACCAAATAATATTCGATTTATTTTTATAGCGGTCAGCCAAAAAAGTAGCATATTTTCGCGCTTGCTTTCTACTAACGTTTCCTGCTTTGACATTCGTCCCCCAAACAGGAACCATAGCTACATATATCCCTAATTTTCTTGCCTGTTCTACTACATAATCCACCTGATCCCAATAATCGTATTGATTGCCCTTTTGGAATTGATTTCCTTTTGTCACTACGGGCTCTGCTACATTTTCATTAATTAATGCAGAGTCTCCATAAGCATCCGTTGCAGACAAACTATGTAAAACCATGACCTGAATGACATTAAACCCTTGTTTCTTTCGTTTTTGCAGGTATTCTTTAGTCTCTTTTCGATCTAATTTTGAAAATAAGAGCCAACCGGTATCTCCAAGCCAGAAAAAAGGTTTCCCGTCAGCTGTCTTAAAATATCTACCATTATCCGATATTTCCAACTTAGAAATACCTTTTGAGGTATCCTGATTTTCTGTTGATTCACAACCAGATACCAAGACAACCAAAAGAATTAATACAGCACAAACTATCTTACACCGATTCATGATTATCCACTTTTTAATTTTCAATTGCTACTTTCTACCTTTTAATTTTTAATTTCTACTTTTTAATTCCTAATTGCTTCAACCCTTTCCAAACAGCTTTTGCTATTTCTCTCTGTCCAGCCACATTGGGGTGTAATCCATCTGCATAATTTGGCTTAGAAACTACGTGTAAAAGAGAAATAAATCCGGCATCTTCTTTTTCAGCCAAAGTCTTATATCTTTTTTCCAGCATTCTAAGAGACTTTTTGGTATTCCGATTATACTTTTTGTCTTTATTCAACTGTGTCATAATATCTATATTGATGTCTGTGGGAGACAAGAGTACAATTTTGGCCTTGGGATTAGCGGAATGAATTTTATCCATCATCCACTTCATATTTTCTATACAGCTATTCACCATGGATGCATTTCCATTCTTCAAATCATTCACCCCGAGGAAAAGTAAATAATAAGCCGCATCCGGATATTTTTTTAACACCGGTAACAGTTCTTTTTTGTCGGCAGTTTTTCGACCGTTTCTTCCTTCATTGACAAACTCCACACCCGGATAATCCTTTTGTTGTAAAATCCACACCCAACTATTCCCATCTACTTTTGCCCCATGCGTAATAGAATCACCAAAGCAAATCACTTTTCCATGAATAGGCTGTAAAAATGCCATGGATACCAATGCAACTGAACAAAGTAATAGTGATATAAAAAGAGTCTTTTTAAACATTTTGATGCAACTTTATTTATTTTTTCTATTTCTAAAGAATTCCATATTCATTAATTTTGTTCCAACAGCTATTTATCGAAGCCATTTCCATCTTTTGGCCCAATCCATTAAAATATCACTTCTCCATTTTAATACAGTTGCCGCACCCTGCCATTCGTCCACAAATAAATCGGGAGCACTCCTATCGGTAAACCAATGGTCTCCCAGAGGGTAAGAATTATCCGTATCCCTGCCCGGCCATTTATTTTGAACGGTTAGTTGGCCACTCCTATTTTTAAAGCCCGGTACATCTGACGTTATTGTATAGCTTAAATTCTCGGCTCTCTTAGGTGCATATCTTACGCCATACTTTCCATTTCCCAGATAATAACCTGCCCATTTCTGAGTGCCTATGCCCGAATGGACAGTTAAGGTAAAACAGCTCGAATCTTTTGGAATCTGAATGACAGGTCCGGTAAAATGGAAAACTACGATAGAATAAACAGGAACGGTATCCAAATTGGTGGTAAAATCATCAAAAGCTACACTTGTACTGTACTTTATTCTCTTAAAACTCCCACCCCAGCTTTCCCTCAAAGGTTGATTAGGATTCCCGTTCATCATGTACAACAGCGAAGGGGTATCTCCCATTTTAATATCTCCACTATAGTAATTCTTAAAAGCCTGCCCCATGTGTCCGGCGCCCTTTATATAATTTTCGTAGTAATGATCATTTTTTAAACGTTCTGGCGCCTTTTTATCCCAAAAAAGACCACGATAAGAAGCATTATTTTCAATAAACCACAAATTTGGAAAATTTTGAGCAATATAAGCGTAGGCGTTTGCACTCCATTTTTTGTTGGGTCCTCCAATCCAATACACCCTGATATTTTTCCTTATATCAGGTGCATCATGCAAGGCTTGCGCCAGGTCTTCCAATCCTCCCCATACCAAAACCCAAAGAGGGCGTGTACTCTTTTTACGCGCACATTTTATAATCCAGCTCGACCCTTCTGTTGCCGTCGTAAAGCCTTTAAATGGAGCCGCTCCTCTTCTCCCTTGCTTGGTAATGCTTCGTAAATAATCCGGGGAAGGATAACCTGATGCATGTTGCCGTAATTTAAACCAATCCGCAGCATAGAGATCAATCATCTCTAAAATATCCTCTCGACTCCCTTTTCCATAAGAAGGAGAAGAAATAAGACCTTCAGTATCAAACAGATTGCTATACATTAAAAAATGAATCATAGATTGATTATCATCCGGGTCTGTCCCTCCAATATCTGTACTAATCAGAATTCGGGGTTTTTCCGAAGTCTGGTTTTGTGCCTTTAACGTGAAAGTGTAAAGGAATAAGGGAACAAGATATATAACCCATTTTTTCATGTGTTTATTTTATTGTTTTTAAGGTCACATGTAGCCTTTGATGATAAAAATAATCATTTCTCTGTGTGTTAATAATTATTTTTATC
>CAZLDH010000170.1:0-4785 GCA_964558275.1 uncultured Chitinophagaceae bacterium | reverse complement strand
AAAAATGCTCAATAATAATCTTGTGGATGCCTATTTCCCAGTGCAATTTAGAAGAAATCGTTTCGCAGAACCCTATTTGAATAGATGGACGCCGGATCACCCTTCCAACAAATATCCCTCTTTTATTCATCCCACTTCACAAGGAAATAAACTGGTGAATTCCTATACCGTAGAAGATGCTTCATACATTAGATTACAAACAGTGACTTTGAGCTATCAGTTTAATTTACAGCATAGTTTCATCCAAAATGCAAATGTGTATATAACAGGACAAAACCTTCTTACCCTGACAGATTATGATGGTTATGATCCGGCAGTAAATCCCAATGGAAATGTGTTCCGAAGAATTGATTTTAATGCTTATCCTCTCGCCAGAACGTTTATGGTGGGTTTGTCTGTTAACTTTTAAAAGATAAGAAAATGAAAATATTTAAGTACTTAGTGATACTGTTTTTAATATCAGGAATCATGTCTTGTAAAAAATTGCTGGATGAACCGGTGTATTCACAACTGTCTCCTGATAAGCTAAAAACACAGGATGGACTTGAATCTGTGCTAGATGCCGCTTTGGCAGCAGGTTTTTATAGTGGAGGTTTTGAACATGGGGTGAGAAATGCGACAAATTGGTGCACAGATATTGAATGGGAGACTGGAGGTGGTGAAAACAGAGGGGCTGTACAATTTATTAATTTTACATGGAGCGCATCTACCGGGGAGTTTGAGGCTTTTTGGGAAAGGAATTACAGAGCTATAAGAAATGCAAATGTTGTTTTAGACAATGTTGAAGAAGCAAAGATTGCCGAGGACCTAAAGAAAAGATATTCTGCAGAAGCGAAATTTATAAGGGCACTGAGTTATGTACATCTATATGATTGGTTTGGACCGGTACCTTTAAGGTTAAGTTTAGAAGACTCTTTGGAACTGCCTCGAACAACTGATGAAAAAATGAAGTCTTTCATCGAATCTGAATTAAAAGATGTTATTGCTGACCTCCCGAAACCCGGAGATGAGATGAATTATGGACGACCTAACAAAGGAGGAGCTATGGCTTTGCTCTGTAAGTTTTATTTGAACAATAAACAATGGCAGAAATCTGTCAATTGGGCGGATTCGTTAATAAATTTGCAGTATTATGCCCTTTATCCTAACTATGCGGATCTCTTCAAGGCTGAGAATGAACGAAATAAAGAGTTTATTCTTGTGGACCCGCAAATCCCTAATGGAAATGGAAATTGGTATGCTAATGGAGCATTACCTCCTAGCTTTAAAAAAAATCCTAAAACAGGATTAATGATGCAAGATAATTGGAATATTTGGGCAGCTCAATACAGACTGTATGATGCTTTTTATAATTCTTTTGAGTCGGGAGATAAAAGAAAAGATCTTATTATATCCAGTTATATTAATCAGGCAGGAGAAACAGTTTCATTATTAAATAGCAACGATACCAGATCGCTCAAGTATTGGCCGGATCCTAATGCTATTAGCAATAACCATGGTAATGATGTGCCTGAAATCAGGTATGCCGATATTTTATTATCAAAGGCTGAAGCTTTAAACGAGTTAACTGGGCCTAATCAAAAATCTATTGATTTGATTAATCAGGTCAGAAAACGGGCAGGGCTGGATGGTTTATCTTTAGCAGAATTCGGTTCTACAGAAGAACTTAATGAAGCACTTTTGAAAGAACGGGGATGGGAGTTTTTTAGCGAGCGAGCAATAAGACGCCAGGATTTGATAAGGATGAAGAAATTTGTATCTTCTGCCATTGATAGAGGACATGATAATGCAAAGCCCTATATGACACTTTTCCCAATTCCTCAGAAGACGATGGATTCGAATCCTAAACTGGTTCAAAATGAAGGATATTGAGCTTGTTTTTGGATATAAGTTTATTTTATTCATATAAATATAAACTGTATGTATGAAAAAAGTTAGTACATTATTACTGCTGTCCCCGTTTGTTGTATTGAGTATGAGTTGGGTAAACGATTTTTCCGTTCACTCAAAAAAGCAAAAAGAATTACCCAAAAAAGAGGAACAAAAAACATATATGGGTGTAAACTATAATGAATGTCTTTCTCCTGATTTTGTTCGTTTTTCCGAGCTCAAAAACTCTAAAACAACCTGGGTAAGAAGCTTTATCACCTTTTTCGACCTTTATAATAAATATACACATGGGGACGAAGACTGGAATAAAGATCCAAGGCTTGTGACTTATCAAAAGCTACAGGATTCGGGGTATAAAACGGTTTTAAATATCAGGTATATGTTTAGCCGATATAAACTGAAAATTCCTCTAAAAAATACTAAGCGATTTACTGCTTATATGAATTTTACGGATTCTCTTTTAGAAGTAGTATTGCCCGAAACAGATGTTATTGTAGCAGGTAATGAACCTTTTATCGGGGCGCCGAAAGGCGAAAAAGAAAAACAAATTGTCGTTGATTTTTACAAAGCAGTGGCTAAGCGGATCCATTTCTATCTACAATCTCATCATTTGGATATTCCCATTTTTATAGGGGCATTTGAAAATGCAGATGAATTGTTTAGAGAAAATAATCCAGCTTATAATCAGTTACTGGCTTTTGCGAAAAAAACAGCTTGGGTGAAGGGAGTGGATGTGCATATACATCATACGTATAATAAAGATATTAGGAAGGCCATGGATTATATTAATGCCAAGATACGTCCTGATCAAAAAATAATTGTTACCGAATTTTCTTTAAAAAAATGGTGGGATTTACATCTCAAAGAAAACATTGATTCTACATTTAAGCAAAAATATGCGCTTCATGATATTGATAAAGTGTGGCAATACCTGAATTATTCTCTAAAACATCCGCGGCCGCGAAAAGAATGGAATGATTGGAACAGGATGACTAGCTGGTTGAGTAACAGGCGTCATTATATTCGAAATGCGTGGGGTATATTTAACAGTTATCCCAATTTTTGGCTTGCTTTTTATTCTTTCAAATTGAAAGCCCCTCATTCTTTTACAAAAAACACTTCAGGATGGATTTTAAATTCACTTTTGGTCAATAATACGGTAGAACATCAAGCCAATGGAGATGCCTATGGTAGGATATGGTTTATGAATGATTTTAAAGCAATTCAGAAAGGAATGAGAAGATGAAAATGCAGAGAAAAATAATATTGTTAACAGTAACATTTCTTACGTTGTTCCTATCTTGTCAGTCGGGGAATCAATCGAGCAATAAGAAGGACAGTGTTGAAAAGCCAAACATTGTTTTTATTTATACCGATGATCTTGGTTATGGGGATATCAGTTGCCAGGGAGCTGTTGGTGTTCGGACGCCGCATGTGGATGCTCTGGCTAAAAAGGGTATTCGATTTACGGATGCACATAGTAGTGCATCCACCTGTACCCCTTCCCGATATGCGCTTCTGACCGGAAGCTATGCTTTCAGAAATAATGCAGCCATACTGCCTGGCAGTGCCCCTTTATTAATTCGCCCCGGTACTCCAACATTGCCGGGAATGTTACAGGAAGAAGGATATAAAACTGCCGTTATTGGTAAATGGCATTTAGGTTTAGGCAATGGAAGTCCCGATTGGAATGAGGAACTTAAGCCGGGACCGTTAGAAATAGGATTTGACTATTCTTATATAGTTCCCGCTACTTTAGATCGCGTGCCAACAGTTTTTGTGAAGGGACACCATATTGTAAATCTGAGTACTGGTGACCCCATCGCGATAAATTATCATCATAAAATTGGGAATTTACCTACGGGTCTTGAACATCCCGAAATGCTGAAAATGCAGGCCGATTCTCAACATAGCGGGACGATAGTGGACAGCATTAGCCGCATTGGATTTATGAAAGGCGGTCAATTTGCCTGGTGGAAAGATGAAAATATCGCACAAAGGCTCATCAACCAGGTCAGATCCTTTATTAGTAAGAATAAAAAGCATCCTTTCTTCCTTTATTTTGCTGTAACGGATATTCATGTACCCCGGGATCCGAATGCCCGTTTTGTGGGCAAAAGCAGTATGGGACCGCGTGGAGATGCTATTGTAGAAATGGACTGGTCAACCGGACAGGTGATGAAGATATTGGATTCTTTAGGATTAGCAAAAAATACACTGGTTATATTTTCCAGCGATAATGGTCCTATTCTGGATGACGGCTATGAGGATCAGGCCGTGCAACTGGCAGGAAAAGACAAGCCCGGCGGGCCATTCAACGGAGCAAAGTATAGCGCCTTTGAAGCCGGAACCCGCATGCCCACAATTTTATATTGGCCGGGTAAGGTAAAACCGGGAATAAGTGACGCCTTATTTACCCAGGTGGATTTGTATGCTTCACTGGCAGATCTTGTGGGACATAAACTAAAACCGGGAGAGGCGCCTGACAGCTACGATATGCTGGATGTCTTACTGGGAAAATCAAAGGAAGGCCGGAAGACGATGTTAGAAGAGGCCTATACCCTGGCTTTGCGTATGGATCACTGGAAATATATTGCTCCACAGACGAAGCCCACACCGGAATGGATGAAAAATAAAGCAATAGCTACCGGGTTAAGCCTCTCACCTCAATTGTATGATCTGAAAACAGATATAGGAGAAAAAAATAATGTGGTCAAAGAACATCCGAAGATAGCTGAAAAAATGAAAAAGAAATTAACGCATATACAACAGGTAAAAGGAACCCGTCCGGGATTTGAGTATAAATCTTCAAAATAGAAAACAGCCTGAAGAGTTGAAAAAATAAGTATTTTAGATAGCTGATTCTGTTATTCTTACTGAAGAATATTCAGAACG
>CAZLDH010000169.1:0-4840 GCA_964558275.1 uncultured Chitinophagaceae bacterium | reverse complement strand
TTTCTGCTAAACGTGGATTTGGCATAATTATTAATCATTTAATTCCGAAACAATTAATTTAATTCAACATCAGAAAGCAATTTCTGAATATAATCTTCTTGTTTATTCTTATCGCTCAATTCTCTTTCAAGGATTTTCTCAGCTACATCAACGGCTAAAATTCCGGCTTGATTCTTTACTTCATTTAAAGCAGCAGCTTTTTCATTATTGATACTCAATCTCGCATTTTCTACAATCTTCCCGGCTTCAATTTTAGCTTCCTCTTTTGCCTCATTAACAATTTTATCTTTGGTTTCCTTAGCCTCTTTTAAAATACGACTACGCTCTGTTTTAGCCTTTTTAAGTACTTCTTCATGTTCGTACTTCATTTGTGCCATTTCCGCCTTCACACGTTCAGCAGATTCGATAGAATCTGCAATTCCTTTTTCACGCTTATCCAGCATTTTCAGAATTGGCTTCCATGCGAATTTTTTTAAGATGACCAATGTTAATAAAAAGATGAGTGCCATCCAGAAAAACAGTCCTATACCGGGCCTTAAAAGTTCCATTCTTTATTAATTTATATCGTTATACCAATAATTTAAACAAATAGTTAAAATTTACTGCATTCGCCGCCCTGCGCATTGAATGCAGCAAAATCATCTTTAATTCCTTATACGAATAAGGCTAAAATGGCTACCACAACTGCGAATAATGCAACACCCTCAATAAGAGCGGCCATCACAATCATGTTAGAGCGGATTTCACCAGCAACTTCAGGTTGACGAGCAATGGCATTCATGGCTTCTTTACCTACCTGGCCAATACCAACACCTGCACCAATTGCAGCTAATCCGGCACCAACTCCGGCGCCAATTTTTCCTAAGCCTGTTGCAGCAAGGAATAAAATACTCAAAAGTGACATAACTGTTTGTTTTTATGATGATTAATAAAATCCTAATTTAAGATTTCTGTTATTAGACGACAATCTCTTCATCAAACTCCTCATGTGGCCCATTTTCAAAAGCTTGCGCTATAAATAACGCCGTCAGGTTTGCAAAAATAAAGGCCTGAATCAGTCCTACCAACAGCTCTACGAAATACATGAAAATTGTAAAGCCAACAGAAACAATAGAGAAACCCCAACCTACTGCCGCCAACATACCACCAAAAATGAAAATCATTGAAATGATACTCAGGATAATCATGTGACCTGCAAGCATATTCGCGAAAAGACGAATCATCAATGCAAACGGCTTGGTAAAAATTCCTAAAATCTCAACAGGAACCAAAATTGGTTTTACCCAAATCGGAATTCCCGGAGGCCATGTTATATGAATCCAATAATGTTTATTGGTACTTAACAGGATGTATATAAAAGAGAACAACGCCAATGCTCCTGTAAAAGCCAGATTACCGGCCACATTTGTAGAACCCGGAATGAGTGCCAACAATGAATTAATCCATATAAAGAAAAACAGGGTGAGTAGTAATGGTAAATACTTATCGGCTTTATTGCCCAAATAAGCTCGTGCTACTTCATCCCTGATAAATATGATAATGGGCTCAACGGCATTTTGAAAACCACTAGGCGCTTTATTGGGATTGCGTTTGTATTTCTTAGCTACACCAATAAATATGAGCGCCAAAATTAAAAGAGAAAGTATCGCTTGCAATACATTCTTTGTTAATGAAATATCATAAATTGGTGTCTTGAAATCCGGAGAACCATCAGCATTTACAGGAATAATTCTACCCGGGAAATAATTCATTTTATCCAAGTCATATTTTTCAATGTACTCTTCTGTCATTAACCTAAATCCATGATAAGCTTTTTCTCCATGGTGAAATTTGGAAGACATAAAAACAGAAAATCCGGACTGTGGAATGTAAATGATTACCGGAAGCGCTATTGACACAGGATGACCATTGATGGTAAAAAAATGCCAAAAATGAGAATCCTGTACATGCTCCAGAATAACTGAATTAGCATCAAATCCACCTTCACTTTCCGTCATCTCAGTTTCCTGATTATTATGCGTGGTAGATTCTGTTTGCCCATATGAAAATGAACAAAAGAAGAATAAGATCACAGTCAAAAGACCTGTCCAGCCGTATTTTAGGGGTTTTGCCATGATGGTATATCAAAATTTTGCGCAAAGATAACCTGATTTTGTTGTAATCCAACCAAAATACATTTTTTTTTTAACATTTAATTTTTCTAAACATTAAAACTTATATTTGGTCAGAGTAAAAACAATTTCTCTTATTGGAGAAACTATTTTTTATCTAACTATCGTTCTTAATTTTCTTAATTTATAAATTAAATATTTACATACTATGGGAGTACTATACCTTATCCCTATAATGGGGGTTATTGCACTTGTTTTTATGGCTGTTAAAAGTGCTTGGGTAAGCAAAAAAGATTATGGTTCAGAAAAAATGGCAGAATTAGCTCAGCATATTGCCAGTGGAGCTATGGCTTTTTTAAAAGCAGAATATAAAGCGCTGTCCTATTTCGTCGTTATTGCTGCTATTTTATTGGGATATATGGGATATATTAACCCTGATTCCAGTTGGACTATTGCCATTGCTTTCATTTTAGGAGCTGTGTTATCGGCTTTTGCCGGTTTTAATGGTATGCGCATTGCTACCAAAGCTAATGTAAGAACAGCTGAAGCAGCCAAAACCAGTTTACCCAAGGCTTTGAATGTATCTTTTAAAGGTGGATCCGTTATGGGACTTGGCGTTACCGGACTTGCCGTATTGGGATTGGGAGCTCTCTTAATCATATTTCTACATTTTTTTGGTTTTTTCGATACCGGTCAAAACCTGACCAAGGCGCTGGAAGCACTCACGGGATTCTCTCTGGGCGCCGAGAGTATCGCGCTTTTTGCTCGTGTGGGTGGAGGAATATATACTAAAGCTGCCGATGTCGGAGCCGATTTGGTCGGTAAAGTAGAAGCCGGTATTCCGGAAGATGACCCTAGAAACCCTGCAACCATAGCAGATAACGTGGGCGATAATGTGGGCGATGTGGCAGGAATGGGTGCTGATCTGTTTGGGTCTTTTGTTTCTACTATTATTGGAACTGTGGTTCTTGGCAGAGAGATTAATGCACAGGGTGATGGTCTGCATGGGTTGTCTCCTATTATATTACCTATGATTATTGCCGGTGTGGGTACTTTGTTTTCTCTCTTAGCTACCTATATGGTTCGTATTAAAAATGAAAATGGTAATGTACAGAAGTCCTTGAATATGGGTAACTGGTTGGCTATTATACTGACTGCTATTGCTTCCTATTTCATTACGATAAACATACTTCCTCATGATATGATTCTTCGTGGACATTCTTTCACTTCCAGTGGCGTTTTTGGTGCAATTATCGTGGGGTTGGTTGTAGGTACTTTAATGAGCATGATTACCGAATATTATACTGCCATGGGAAAAAAACCGGTTCAATCTATTGTGAACCAATCTTCCACCGGGCATGCGACCAATATTATTGGTGGACTAGCGGTGGGTATGGAATCTACTTTACTCCCTATGCTGGTATTGGCAGCCGGTATTTACGGTTCCTTTGAATTTGCAGGTTTATATGGCGTAGCCATTGCAGCAGCGGGAATGATGGCGACCACTGCCATGCAGCTTTCCATCGATGCTTTTGGTCCCATTGCAGATAATGCAGGAGGAATTGCAGAGATGAGTGAATTACCGGAGCAGGTACGTGAACGTACCGACAAATTAGATGCCGTTGGGAATACCACTGCCGCCACTGGAAAAGGTTTTGCTATTGCTTCTGCTGCCTTAACTTCGTTGGCTTTGTTTGCTGCTTTTGTTGGGGTGGCAATTCCCGTTGTTGGAGATCAACATATTGACATATATCAGGCAAAAGTACTTGCAGGCCTGTTTGTAGGTGCAGTTATTCCGTACATATTTTCTTCTTTAGCCATTTCTGCTGTGGGTAAAGCTGCTATGAAAATGGTAGAAGAAGTACGAAGACAATTTAAGGTTATCCCGGGGATTCTTGAGGGAAAAGGGAAACCGGAGTATGACAAATGTGTCGCCATTTCTACTGAAGCCTCTATTAAATCTATGATTGCACCGGGTGCCGTAGCCATTCTTGTTCCCATTATTGTTGGTTTTTTATTTGGTCCACAAGCATTGGGAGGCGTATTAGCAGGCATTACAGTGAGTGGTGTTGTAATGGGTATGTTCCAAAATAATGCGGGTGGTGCTTGGGATAATGCCAAAAAATCTTTTGAATCCGGTGTTGAAATAGATGGTCAGCAACATAATAAAGGTTCTGAGCCTCATAAAGCCTCTGTAACCGGAGACACAGTAGGAGATCCGTTCAAAGATACTTCAGGTCCCTCAATGAATATCCTAATTAAATTGTCATCTATTGTGGCATTAGTGATTGCACCTACCCTGGCAAGTATTTATTACCCGGATGCAGTAAAGGAAAAAGAAGCTTTAAATAATGTACAATTACAGCCTGAAAATGAGATAACTGTAAAACAGAATAGTGAAAAGAAACCAACAACCTACTCCTTAACCAACCAGGATTTTCAGAATAACCAATCTATGTGGAAAGAAAATAGTTAAGGTCTTACTCTAAAAAAACTTCATGATTAATAGTACCGAAAACAGGAAACAAACACATGCTTAGGCAAAACAAAAGAAGTTGATACCTTTTTACATCTGCTCTGAGAGTGCTGAAAGGAATTAACCTCCATACTACACGTTTGTTTTGCCTTGAACTTTTAATAAAATCAGATTGATTTAATAAATAAATCATTTGAATCGCAACCGTAACAGCGTTGGCAACACGACCAACAACAACGGCAATGCTATCAAA
>CAZLDH010000168.1:0-4998 GCA_964558275.1 uncultured Chitinophagaceae bacterium | reverse complement strand
GATCTTCTTCACATGCTCAGCAAGTGGGGAGAGGAACACAAGGAAAGAATAAAAGCACAGTGGCGAAAATCGTATTAAACTCGTTGCTTTAATGGGAAATCATTTCCCGATTTCTCCCAGATGAGTGAATTTAAATCCCTTATCATATTTTAGTCCATATCCCAATATACGGTCCAAGGAAGAATGAGAAAATAGAATAATGCCAATCAGTTCAAGAATAGTATTATGACCATACATCCCTGCCAGAAATAGTAAAATGGCCAGTCCCTTGTGATGAAATATATTATAACCAAATGCACCGGCTTTATTTCCAAAAAGATACCCCAACATACCGATATCTGGTGTCAGTATCAGCACCAAAAACCACCACCAGTCAAAGTTTAATACACTGAAGGCATAAATCCCCAATAGAAACATGGCTACTTCTTCCAGTTTGATTATTGTTTTCATCGTTGAAGACTTTAATTAAAAGATCGCCTGAATTCCAGAGGCGAAAGTTGCGTTTTGCTTTTGAATAATTTACTAAACGACTGCGAATATTCAAATCCCAGTTCGTAAGCAATTTCACTTACGGTGAGCTCCGTAGTGGACAAGCGCTCTTTAGCTTTTTCTATGAGTTTATTATGGATGTGTTGCTGCGTGCTTTGACCGGTCAACACTTTTAATAATCCGCTTAAATAATTGGGAGATACATTTAAAGTATCTGCAATATACTGAACAGAAGGCAGCCCTTTTACAGTCTGTGTATCATCACTAAAATATCCGTTAAGCAAATCTTCCAATCGATCAAGTATGGAATGATTGGTTATTTTTCTGGTAATAAATTGACGTTCATAAAATCGTTCAGAATAATTGAGCAGGGTTTCAATGTACGAAATGATAATATTCTGGCTGAACTTATCAATATTAGCATGATATTCCTGTTGAATTTTTTGGATAATATTAATGATGGTTTCTTCTTCTTTTTCAGAAAGGAATAAAGCCTCATTGACAGAATAGTTGAAATACGCATACTGTCGGATGGTTTTGGACAAAGGATATTTCCAGAGAAAATCAGGATGAATGAATAACATCCATCCCGATCTGTTTGCTATTTCTTCCGGGTCATGCTCAATGCGCAAAACCTGGTTAGGAGCAATAAAAGACATAAGACCTTCATCAAAATCATATTGCTGCTGCCCATACTTGAATTTACTACCGCAATTTCTCTTCAGGGCGATAGAATAAAATCCAAACACCAATGTTTCCGGTTCCTTCTCAAGATCGACCTTCGCAGATTCCACATCAATTACGCTTATTAAAGGATGTTCCGGAGGAGCCAAACCTCGCAGCCTGTGCATATCAGAGATTGTTTTTACAGTGTTTATTTTTTTATCACTCATTATTTCCGTTCACTTTTTTTGTTTGAAGAGAATACAATATAATCAAATTTATTTTTCTTTATTATTTCCTGCTTCGACTTGTTCATTTAAGGAATCCATTGTTTTCTCATCGAGTCTTACCTTCCCGACAGCGATATTCTCTGTCAAATGTTCCGGATTGGAAGTACCCGGTATGAGCAAAATATTAGGCGCATGAGCAAGCAGCCAAGCAAGACCTACCTGAGCCGGGGTTACACTGAGCTTGGTAGCCGCTGCAATCACTTGAGCATCTTTGGTAACCTGTTGCATTCCCGGAATTCCGGAAGAACCCAGTGGAAAAAAGGGCACCCAGGCAATCTGATTTTTTAGACATAAATTAAGCAAAGGTTCATCTTCACGATAAAGCAAATTATAGGCATTTTGCACACAGACAATATCTGCCGGCAAAGCCTGACGAAGTTGTTGAAGATTAACATTACTCATTCCTATCCCGCCAATTTTACCTTCATCCCGCAGCGCAATCATTTCCGCTAACTGGTCATCCAGATTAACCTGTTGATCAGCCGGAAAAGGACTACCATCATGAGGAATATCCATTATTCTAAGGTTAACAGCCTGCAGCTGTTCAACATACAGACTTCTCAGATTTTCTTCTACACTTGCACGGAGTTGTTCCGGTCGTTGAGCAGGAAGCCAGTCTCCTTTGGCATTGCGTTCTGCTCCTATTTTACTCACCAATACTAAATCCTCAGGATAAGGATACAAAGCTTCTTTAATCAATTCATTGGCCACATCCGGGCCATAAAATTGTGCCGTATCAATGTGATTAACTCCCAAATCCATTGCACGTTGTAGTACAGTCAGCGCCGTCTTTCGGTCGCGCGGTGGCCCCATCACTCCCGGACCGGGGAGCTGCATAGCGCCAAAGCCAATGCGGTTTACCCGATGCCCGGCCAACATGGCAGTGTTATCAGATTGTAAAGTTGATGGACTTGTCTCTAAGTCGTTGTTTTGTTGTTTACTGTTGTTTGAAATCATAAAATCTTGTTTTTTAAAATTTACTTTTCTTTTCTCACTTCCAAAATCAATTTTCCACGAACGTGCCAGGTTTCACTTTCACGATGTGCTTCGGCAACTTGTTCCAAAGGATACACCTTGTTAATAGCTACTGTTACTTTGCCTTCGTCAATCAACTGCGCAATTTCACTCAGCCAATGCCGATGATCGGTTTGTAAATAAACAAGTTCCCCTTTGACGTTCTTTTTTGCAAGCGCTTCATTCATCGTTTCGTTAAATGGAAAATCAATATTTACACTCACATAAATACCACCATTCTTTAGTACACTTACACCTTTCAATCGCTCATTATTATCACGGATCGGCGAGCTGTCAAGCACAACGTCAATATCTTGCAACAATTTTTCAAATTTTTGTGTTTGGTAGTCAATCACTTCATCCGCACCAATTTGTTTTAAAAATTCCTGATTACGTGTCGAAGCGCTTGCAATCACATACGCCTCTTTCGCTTTTGCAAGTTGCACGGCAAAACTACCAACACCGCCGGATGCACCTTGAATAAAAATGCGTTGTCCTGCCTGAAGTTTACCGAATTCAAAAAGCGCATTGGATGCTATAAGTCCTGTTAAAGGAACGCCCGAAGCTTCATTAAAAGAAATACTTTTCGGTTTCAATGCGAATTGACTCGCCTTTGCTGCAACATATTCTGCATAGCTTCCGTTTTCCGGAAAATTAGGTACTCCAAACACCGCATCTCCTTTTTTGAAGGCGGTTACATCATCGCCAACTTCTTCTACTATACCGGCGGCATCCCAACCTATTGTCATTGGCAATTTCAACAATGGTTTTAATTCATCATTCCCTCCCTGGCGAATTACCCAATCAACAGGATTTACACCGCTTGCAAATACTTTTACCAAAATTTCATCTGCGGCAGGAACAGGACGTTCTATCTCTTGTATTTTTAAAACATCCATTCCGCCAAATTCATTAATTCTAACTGCTTTCATCTTTTATTTTTTTTGTTAATACAAAGGTGAGACTTATGAAAACAACAGATGTAACCAAATCTATGCTTGTTGTAGCCAAAATTTATTTTACAAACCTATAAGGTTTTGAAAACCTTATAGGTTGATAATTATAGGTTTATTGGTTATTCTTTACAAATTATAAATTTCCTTTAGCGCTTCTTTGAGTGTAGCCGGTTTTCTACCCAACAATTTTTCCAAATCATCGCTCACTATTTCGTATTGATGATTTTTAATGTCCGTGTTAATTCCCGAAACAATAGAAATCATTACGTCAGATACGCCTGCTTGTCTTAAGTGTTCTTCAAAAATAGTGGTGTCGGCATCAACATAACGCACTGTTGTATCTGATAATTCCGAAAGAACTTTTGCGACATCATGATATGAATACAATTCACCGCCCGTAATTTGGTATATTTTATTTTCGTACCCGTCTTCCAATAAAGCATTAGCCGTAGCCTCACCCATTTCACGACGAAGCGCAAAAGGGACTTTCCCGTTTCCCGCCGGCAAGTAAATTCCTGTTTCAAAAACCTTATCACCTACATATACGGGAATCACTTCTGCATACAAAGTATTGCCCAAAATAGTATAAGAAAGCCCGCTTGCTTTAATATATTCTTCCGTTTGAAAATGGCTTTTAAAGTGATCTTTGAGTGGAGATGCATTCACGTCTTTTAAAACGCCGCTTGTGTAAGCAACATGTTTCACACCTGCTTTTTTCGCCGCATCCACCACATTTTTTTGTTGTTGAAATCTGTTGTGATCAACAGTTGAAACAAGCAACACTTTGTCGATGCCCTGTACTGCTTTCTCGAGCGAAACGGTATCGTCAAAATTTCCGTAACGCACCTCAATGCCTTTCTCAATCAAGTCTTTTGCTTTGTTTTCATCTCTTGCAAAAGCAACAATATTATCTGCTGAAGTTTTTTGCAACAACTGTTTTATGGTTGCAGCTCCTAAGTGCCCTGTGGCACCAGTAATTAGTAATTTACTCATCTCTTTCATTTTTTTGATTAAATAATTATTTACTCATGCAAATGTACATTTAATAGTTACATATTTTATACTTGTTACCTATAAGTAAGTACTTACCTTAATGTAATTAGTAAAATAAACAGTAACTAATTTTGATTATATTTGCGTAAATAAACAGCAAGGATATGGCGAAGGAAAAAGAATTATCTGATGAATGTCTTAGAAGTCTTCAAGCTATAAAAGACACACAGCATATATTAAGTGGCAAGTGGAAAATTTCTATTATTGGGGCACTGTATTATAATGAAAAATTCAGATTTATGAATTTGATGCGGCACATAGATGGAATTGCTCCAAAAGTTTTATCCAAAGAATTAAAAGATTTAGAAAAGAACCACCTTGTGAAACGAACCGTAAAAGATACCATGCCTATAACGGTGGAATATGAGCTTACTGCGCAAGGTAAAAGCCTGAATAAAGTCATAGAAGCTATGGGAGAATGGGGAATGAAATACAAAAAATCGACTTAGCCCGGATTATTCACCACTTTTTGTAATTCTTCCTTTAATAGGTTCATCATCAGGCGATAAAGTAAAAAATGATTTTATTTTTTG
>CAZLDH010000167.1:0-5094 GCA_964558275.1 uncultured Chitinophagaceae bacterium | reverse complement strand
GGTGGTGGCGGCATAGATCGCGGCGCTGGGGGCGCCAGCCAGGGCGGCCACGAGGACTATGTCCAGTCGCTGCATACCAACTTGGGCAAGACTTGCCAAAGCGCGAGGACCGCTGAACCTCCAGAATCTGCGCGCGAGGCCCGGTGGTGACTGCGATGTAGTCGGGAACTTGGAGGCTAACCGCCGCCACCATATCCATGCGGTCAAGAAGGCGGGGATATAGGCGAACGCCCAAGCCCACGCAATCAGACCAAGACCCGGCAGAGCGATAGCCAAAGCGACCAACAGTAACTGCAACGCCGGACGCCCAATCTGTTCGATCGCGACGGTCGGCCGCATTACCCCAAGACCGCGCGTGCCGCTCAGCAGCGCGAATTCTATCGCGGCAAAAGGGATCAGTAGAGCCAAGACTCGCAGCAGACTGGCGCCGAGCTCTAGATCGGCGGAGCCAATCCACTTGGCTAGTTCTGGTGCCAGAACAAATGCCGCGACCCCCAAAGCTAGACTGAGGGAGACGACGGGCGTCACTGCTACACGGAGATATCCTCGAATTAGTGATGCCTTGCCGAGTGCTCGACACCGTGACAGGAAGTACACCAAGCCAGCGTCGGTTCCTAGCCGACTCAGCATAACCAAAATCAGGAATACAGACGTGGCGCTGAAGAAGGCGCCAGCCGCGGGGAGGGACAGTCCTCGCGCGATGAGCACTGTCATCGAAAAATTTGCGAACGCTGCGACACCAGCTCCGAGTAGGTTGAGGGCGCCTCCACGAGCCGCTCTCTCCGTTGTCGAGTAGGAACCGCTTGATGTACGCAAGGGGCTCCCTCCTCTCGAAGCCTGGTCTCTCACCGTGGATTCCGCTGCGGGCTAACCGAGGAATCGGGACACTGGAGGCAACCAGACCAAACTGCCGAGGGCAGTTCCCTTGTCAGGCTCGTGATCTTCGAGATATCGGAGCGCAATCTCGATGACGTACAGCCAAAAGGTGGCGCGTTGGGCGCCCGGCGTCAGTCGAAGCGGGCCAAGAACCTCAGGTAGATTTTGTGCGACCCCCATGAAGGATGCTCTTGGTTCGATACCACGCATAACCACATCGCTTTGAATCCTCAGGTGAAGGGCGTCAAAGCCGAGTGGAACGTCGTGGCCCAAGTGTTCCCAGTCCCAGACACGCATGGATGATCCGTCGTGCGTCATATTCCACGGCGCAAAGTCGCCATGCCATGATCCGAAGGTTAGCTCGCAGTCGATGAGTCCTAACTCATGGGTAAGTCTCTTCAGGATCTTGGCGTACGGTTCGTCGCCCAGCACGCCCACACGCGACTGCACCGTTTTCCAGTATGTGCTCTCTCCTAGGGTTGTCACCGTCGTGCCTTGTGACCGCGCGATGGTCAGCATGGCATCGACAAGTGCGGACGCTGGTGGCCTACCACCTTGTCCACGGGGCAACGCCTGCTGCACTAGGATTTCTAGCCCGTTCCAGGCTCCGGTGTGCAGGACGTCAGGGATCACGATACTGGTGGCATCGCGGATAGCCGGCGTGGCCCGCAGCGCGGCGAGATTGGACGCCTCACGCCTTACGAGTTCGCGTGTGAAAGTGTCCACGCCGACCTTGGCGAAAGCGATCGTTTGACCATCCAAAGTCATGATTTGGAGAATGGGCTTCTGTACCGCTCTGGCGAAGCCGATATAGACGCTCAGCGCGAGCTTTTGGCCCAGCGCTCGAGCGAGGTAACTGTGTATCGACTGGACGTGTGCTGACTCAGGCTCCGCGATTGTGATGCGTCTAGGCAGCAGTAGGCCAAGACCGAGTCTCGTCGCGTAGGAAAGGATATGAGACCTCAGCTGAGACCGTGTTGGCGCGCCAGTGTTGTAATTGCGTAGAGATGATGCGGTGCATCTGCGGGGGCTGCGAGGGACTAGGAGCCGGGGGTTCTCGCCACTGGGTAGTGCCACAAAGTCGAGGGTGCCGGGAGGCAGCCGTCTAAGTCGCGAAGTGGATGCGACCGCACACGGTTCGGGCCAGAGCGCTCGCAGAAAGGGTTCCAAGTTCGTAGGCAGCGGCCGCAATCGTGATGTCATGTTAAGGAGACCTTGGGCATGGTCAAAGTGAGCTCACTGTGGAACGCCACTCGGCGTGAGGGGCGATCCGTCGCGGGCAGGAGGTGTCGCACCCTCTGGGCTGGGTTGGCTTGTAGCTCCACCGCGACGAGGCGAGGTGCCCATGGGGCGGCGATGCAGCCCGGATGCTCTCTCCAGACTCGTGCAAATAGCTCCGACCACGTCCACTCCGAGCCACTTCTTGCGTTCGACCCAGGTAGTCACCTCGTTGTGGGTCGTGACGTGGTCGTTCACGACGAGAAGCACACCGTCGCAATCGAGCGCGGCTGCGTCCATGTCTGCGGTAGAGGCTGGAGACCCGACGACGAAGACGAATTCATAGCGTTCATCCAAGTCGTGCAACACACGGCGGACTTCGGCATCGGCCCAAGGCTTGGGTTGTTCCTCCGCCCCTGAACTACCGAGGAGCACGGACACTCCGCAGCGCTCTGGCAGAGGTTGTGGGACTTCGCCGCCGCTGAGGGCGACGGCCAAAGAAGCGTCGTCATCGATGCCGAGTAGTTCGGAGACGCCGTTGGACCCAGTTTCAACCACCACAGTGCGGTGTCCCGCAGCAGCCATGGAGAGGGCGAGATTGGTTGCGACCTCAGCCGCACGCCCCGTCGCCGCTTCCAGCTCGCAGACTAGGATTTTGCTCTTCTCTTGGCAGCGAGCCACCGTGGCGATGCGCGCCCGGCGGTAAGCGTCTCTGGCTAGCGCTCCTGCATCGGCAGCCAGCCTTGGCGCTTCTGCTGTGGGGACAGTCGCAAGGATAGGTATGCCGTTGATGTCAATGTCTGAGTCTGCGCGAATCCGATCATCGCGTCGCTCCAGCCAGATCGCCAGTCCTGCTCCGGCGGCAAGACCTGCTATCCCGCCGACCAGAGCGAGAAGGGTTGGGCTGAGGCCATCCGCCTCTCCAGGTCGGTTAGCTGGCGTGACGACGAAGCCAGGGGACCCCCGGGTCACTTCAGCGCTACCGATGCTGTCTTGCAGGGTGGATAGACGCGTCGTGTAGATCTCAACTCGCGACCGGGCGTCTGTGGGCGCATTCTCCTTCTTGGCGGCGGCCGTCGCCTCGCGAAGCTTTGCGCGCACCTCGTCGGCCTGCCCTCTCAGTGCCTTCAATTGGGCACTTTGGGAGGACGCAGAGGAGTCTTGCCGGAACTGGAGGAAGGAGGCGGCGAAGGCTCGTGCGCCGTCTCGCGCCCCTTCGGGCGACGCCGCCGTGTAACTGATCTGAACTATCTGTGTGTTGGTCGGTACGGATGTGCTGACACTCGGAGCGCCAGGTCTTACGCGTGAGGCGAGCTGCTTGCTCACGAGCTTGGTAACGCCCGGAGAGGTTACCAGGCTGGCCTCAGTCTCCATGGCGATCGTGATCTGCTGTCCGTTGGACGTGGCGTTGCTGTCAAGGGCATTGCCGTTCAGCGGCTTGAGGAACACTGACGTCGTCGACGTGTAGCTGTCGCTGCCCAAGATGCTGGTCGCGCTCGCGGCGCTGCCAAGGATGAGTGCCATGAGGCCGACGAGCCACCAACGACGGCGTAGCGCGTCACCAAGTAGGTGAGGACGGATGTCATCGTCAATCGGCATAACCTACGGCCCCCAGTGAGCGGCTGATCATTTGTCTACCAGACTAGGCGCGGAGCCCGGGGTCGTGTCCGGCTTTTGCACTATTTGTTCTCCACGATGACGACCCCAGCCACCGAGATACCAACCGCTGCCAACTGGGCGGTCGTTCGGTCCACTTGGGGCCATCGTTGTCGTCGACTAACGACCAGTAGTACTCGCTTGGGGCGACGAAGCTTCCTTGGCTGAGGTGGGCCAAGGCGCGCGTTGATTCCATCCACCGTCCGGGCGGCGGCCGGGTCGTGTGGCGACGCTAGACATGCCTCCAGTGAGGAGGACTCGAGGAGAGCGGCCAGCCACGACCAACTCGAAGGACTAGGGGTAACGCGGCCCCACACGGACGGGCCGGCTGGGCGACGCCGGCCGGAAACCCTCCGACCTCGAACCTCGCGCAGCCACGCACCCAAACTTCCGCACAGAATGCCTACCATCAGTCCACTCGTCAATACGACGGTGCGCTCGCCCGTGACCCGCGTCACGCTGGCTGGCCGAATGACCCGCCCAGGATTCAAGCTGTCGTGCTCCACCGCTGAGCGTCGTTCCTCGACTTGGCTGGCACGCAGAAGCAGTTCCTGTCTCTTCTGCTGCAGTGCGACGGGCGTCGCATGGAAATTGCTAGCTAGCGGCCGTGTAGAGACGAGCCGGCGCCTTGTGTCGTCTAGTGTGTGGAGGGCGGAAGAGACGGCTAGGGCTTGCCTGTCCAGGGAGCTAAGTGTGGTCGCCTGACGACGTTGCAGGAGCCGTGAGCGCCGGGTCAAGAGAGAGTCTGCGCCTGCGACAACAGCTTGTGTGGCACGTTCCGGCTGGCGGGCCGTGTACGCGAGGTTCAAGACGCGGCTGTTGGGCGTCGCGGTTACCAGTAGGCTTTCTGTGGCGCCTGCCACGGCATCTGTGTTGTTGGTGACTGTCTGACCTTTCACGAGTTGTGCCATCGTGTCTAGACTCATGGGTTGCGACGGGTCCTGTGGATAGCGAAATTCTGCAGGCAAGACGACCGATGTCGTCGCCTTATACGACGTGCCGTGCTCGTACAGCCAACCAGTGGCCACCAAGACCCCGGCCAAGGCGCCGCACGCGATTAGAAGGGCGTTATCGCGTGCTAGCCGTGTGTACCGATCGAGTGGCGGCGCGGCAGTATTACGCACCTCATCCTGGGCTGAACGTGAGCGTTCCAACACCGCGACTGCGACTAGGAAGGCCGTGAGAGACGTAAAAGACAAGTCGTAGAAGGGTAGGGTCAAAGTGTAACCGGCCAGCACGCACAACCCCATGAGAGTCGCCGGAGCCCGGTCGCGAATGTGTCGGAGAAACTGGAGGCTCAAGAAGCCCAGGTATAGAATGAGACCGCCAAAGCCAGTGCCAAAT